>NZ_JBEUMH010000004.1:0-364357 GCF_041080745.1 Stenotrophomonas sp. JAG2
CCCCCCCCCCCCCCCCCCCCGCACGCAAGGAGAGGCCGATGGCCCGTCGTACCCGCGCCGAGATGGAGCAGACCCGCGCCACCCTGCTGGCGACCGCCCGCGCAGTCTTCAGCGAGCGCGGCTACGCCGATACCTCGATGGACGACCTCACCGCGCAGGCCGGCCTCACCCGCGGCGCGCTCTACCACCACTTCGGCGACAAGCAGGGGCTGCTCGCGGCGGTCGTCGATGAGCTCGACGCGGAGATGGACGCGCGCCTGAAGGCGATCTCCGACGCCGCCGTGGATCCGTGGGAGGGATTCCGGCTGCGCTGCATCGGATACCTGGAGATGGCCCGGGAACCCACCATCCAGCGCATCGTGCTGCGCGATGCGCGCGCCGTGCTGGGCGGTGCCTCGCCGGAATCGCAGCGCCACTGCATCGATTCCATGCAGCGTCTGCTGGCGCACCTGATCGATCTGGGTGTGGTCGCCAAGGCCCATCCGCAGGCCCTCGCCTCCCTCGTGTACGGCAGCCTTGCCGAGGCGGCGTTCTGGATCGCCGATGGCGACGATGGCGATGCGCGGCTTGCACAGAGCGGGGTTGCGCTGGAGCTGCTGCTGCGCGGGCTGCGCTGCAGCGCGCCGACGTCCCCAGGCAAGCTGCCCGCCTGACGGCTTCACAGCTCGCCTCGCGCCGATACCCTATGGTGTCCGCCCCGCGCCGCCTGCCGTCCCGAGGCCGGTGCATCCGACCCCCTGCCGACCGCGAGTACAGCTTGAGCTCTTCACCTTCCCCCGGTTCCCACGGCGAGCGTGATGCCGAGCGCGTCAGGATGGCACTGGCCGCCGGTGCGATCATCGGTACCTGGTTCTGGGATGTTGCCCAGGACAGCCTGACCGTCGACGATGCCCTGGCCCTGGCACATGGCCTCGACCCGGCGCTGGCCCGCACCGAACTGCGCCTGGAGCAGGTCGTGTCCGCCGTCCACCCCGACGACCGCGCCGGCCTGGCCGAGGCGATTGCCGAAGCGGTCCGCCGCGGTGGCCGCTATGCCCACCAGTATCGAACCCGCGGCGCCGACGGCGCCTATCGCTGGATCGAGGCGATCGGCCGGGTGGACCTCGACGCGCACGGGCAGGCCGTCGGCTTCCCCGGGGTACTGATCGATATCGATGAGCGCCGCCGGGTCGAAGCGGAGCGCGACCATGCGCAGACCCTGCTGCGCTCCTTCGTCGAAGCCGCGCCCGGCGTGGTGTACGCCAAGGACCGGCAGGGCCGGATGCTGATCGGTAACCGCGGCACCACCGAGCTGATCGGCCGGCCGCCGGAGATCTACGTCGGCCGCACCGACGCCGAGCTGCTCGGCGACCCTGCCCAGGCAGCCATCGTGATGGCCACCGACGAGCGCGTCATGGCCAGCGGGCAGACCGAGCAGCTCGAAGAAGAAGTGAGTTTCCCCGATGGCCGGCGTGCGCAATGGCTGTCGACCAAATCACCCCTGCGCGACGCCGACGGCGTGGTGGTGGGGCTGGTCGGCACGTCACTGGACATCACCGACCGCAAGGCCGCCGAGGCCCGTCATCTGGAAGCAGAGGAGCGTTATCGGCTGGCCGCCCACGCAACCAATGATGCGATCTGGGACTGGCGCATCTCCGATGGCCAGGTCATCTGGAACGAAGCACTGACCACCCTGTTCGGCCATGCGCTGAGCGAGACCAGCGCGCAGTGGTGGCTGGATCACATCCATCCGGACGACCGGGCGCGCGTGGACAGGGACATCCATGCCGTGATCGAGGGCGGTGGAACCGCGTGGAACAGCGAGTACCGGTTCCGTCGCGCCGACGGCAGTTTCGCCTCCGTGCTCGACCGCGGCACCGTGCTGCGCGGCGGCGTGGGCGAGCCGCTGCGGATGATCGGCGCGATGCTGGACCTGACCGTCCGCCAGGCGGCCGAAGCCGCGCTGGCCCAGAGCGAGGAACGCCTGCGCTTTGCCACGGAGGCCGGTGACATGGGCTTCTGGGATGTGGACCTCGTGCGCGACGCGCTGATCTGGCCGGCGCGGACGAAGGCGATGTTCGGCATCTCGCCCGAGGTGGTGGTGTCGATGAGCGACTTCCATGACGGGCTGCATCCCGACGACCGCGCCGCCACTGTCGCCGCGTTTGCGGCGGCCGCCGACCCGGCGCGGCGCGCGCTCTACGACGTGGAATACCGCACCGTCGGCAAGGAAGACGGCGTGGTGCGCTGGGTCGCGGCGAAAGGTCGCGGGCATTTCGAGGGCGACCGCTGCGTCCGGGTCGTGGGCGTGGCGATCGAGATCACCGCGCGCAAATTGGCCGATGCCCGGCTGCAGGAATTGAACGAGCACCTGGAGAGCCGGGTGCTGGAAGAAGTGGCACAGCGCACGCGCGTGGAAGATGCCCTGCGCCAGAGCCAGAAGATGGAGGCGGTGGGCCAGCTGACCGGCGGCATCGCGCACGACTTCAACAACATGCTTGCCACCGTGATCGGCCCGCTGGACCTGCTGGCGATGCGGATGGGCGACAGCGATCCGCGCGCCAAGCGCTACATCGACATGGCCATCGACGGCGCGACCCGCGCCGCGCAGCTCACCCAGCGCCTGCTGGCGTTTTCCCGGCAGCAGCCGTTGCAACCGGTGCCGTTGGATGTGAACCGGTTGGTGGCCGGGATGTCGGACCTGCTCGTGCATTCGCTGGGCAGCAGCATCCGCCTGGAAACCGTGCTGGCTGCACAGGTCTGGTGCACGTTCGCCGATGCCAACCAGCTGGAGAACGTGATCCTCAACCTGGCGGTCAACGCGCGCGACGCACTGCCCGGTGGCGGGCGACTGGTGGTGGAGACCGCCAACTTCACGATCGCCGCCGATGACGGTGCCGCAGCGGCAGAGGTCCCCGAGGGCGAGTACGTCCGGATCACCGTGGCGGACAACGGCAGCGGCATGCCGCCCGAGGTCATCGCCAAGGCCTTCGATCCGTTCTTCACCACCAAGAAGGTGGGGCAAGGCACCGGCCTGGGCCTGTCCCAGGTGTACGGCTTCGTCAAACAGTCGGCCGGCCACGTGAACATCGATTCGACCCCGGGACAGGGAACCACGGTGACCCTGTATCTTCCGCGCCGCAGGGTGGATGTCGCGCCATCGTCCCCGGCCGGAAGAGAGGACAACCGCGCCCTGAGCGGTGGCCGGGAACTCGTCCTGGTCGTCGAAGACGAACCCGGCGTACGGCAGTTTTCCATCGAAGCGCTGACCGAACTGGGCTACCCGGTGCTCGCGGCCGAGGGAGCCGCCACGGCGCTGACCCTGCTCGACCGCCATCCCGACATCGCGCTGCTGTTCACCGATGTGGTCATGCCGGAGGTCAACGGGCGGCAGCTGGCCGATGAGGCGCTCAGGCGGCGACCGGCACTGAAAGTGCTGTTCACCACCGGCTACAGCCGCAATGCGCTGGAGAACGATGGCGTGCTCGACCCCGATGTCCACCTGATCGGCAAGCCGTTCACGCTGGAGGAACTGGCGTTGCGGGTGCGGGCGGTGCTCGCCGAGGTGCGCTGAGCGGCGCTTGACGGCAAGGGGATTTTCTCAATACTGCGGCAATGCTCAGCCAACACTTCCTGTTCTTCTTCGCCATGCTGGGCGCCTTCAATGGCGTGGTGGCAGCGTCGGTACTGTGGTGGCGGGCCAAGGGCGAAACAACGCAGCGCTGGCTGGCGATGCTTATCCTGATGATCGGGGTGCGAACGGGGAAGTCCGTGACCTTCCATTTCTGGCCGGAGGTTCCCTTCGCCGTTCTCCAGCTCGGGCTGACCGCGTGTTTCATGATCGGGCCCTGCCTTTATTTTCTGGTGCGCTCCAGCCAGGAAGACCCTGCCCGGCCCGGGAAGGCCGATCGCTGGCACCTCGGCGCGTTGCTCCTCCTTGTCGCGGCGGTCACTGTCCTGCTTCCCTACAGCCGCAACGTCGAGCTGTGGCGGCATACCATCGCGCCCGGCATCAACTACGCCTGGCTGGGCTATCTGCTCCTCACCACTGCCCTGGTCCATCGCCACCGCGCACGGCTTCGGACCTCCCGGTCCGGCCCCCTGCTGCTGGGCGCCCTGGCAGGGATCTGGATCATCTGGATCGCGTACTACACCGCTGGGTACACGTCCTACATCGTCGGTGCGCTGTCCTTCACCTTCGTTCTGGTCGTGAGCATTCTGATCTGCCTCCGCCTGCGCTCGGGGCAGGCGCCGATCGAGCCCTATCAGGACCGTCGGATTCCCGCCGCCGAAGCGAACGTGGCATTGCAGGCGCTGGCTGACCTTATGGCGGGCGAGCGTTTGCATCTTGACGCTGGCTTGACCCTGCCGCGCCTCGCACGACGGCTGGGTATCCCGCAGACCCGGCTGTCGCAGCTGCTCAATGACAACAACCAGACCTCGTTCAAGCAGTACCTGACCCAGCTGCGGGTGACCGAGGCGAAGGCGCTCCTGCAACAGAGTCCGGCCAAGTCGTTGGACGTCGTCGCCCAGGAAGCGGGCTTCCAGTCCATGTCGACCTTCTACAGCGCATTCAAGAAGTGCGAAGGGATCACGCCCGCCGCGTTCCGCACGGCCGCAGCGCACTCCTAGAAGCGATTCCCGCACTCCGGGAAGACACCGCAACACGTTGATTGGAAAGCGATTGGATACGGTGCTGGCGCTGGCGTTGTGCAGACCCATCTCGTGCGCCCTATCCCGGAGGCTTCCCGTGCGCGTTCATCGATCCATTGTCCTGTGGCCCCTTGTCGCCGTCCTGACCGTGCAGACCAGCGGGGTCCGGGCCCACCCCGTGAGCGCCACGCCCGCCGAGCGCCACGCGCAGGTGGATGCGATCTTCGCCCCGTGGAACGGCGCCACCACGCCCGGCTGTGCGGTGGGAATCGCGCGCGACGGCGTGGTGGATTACACGCGCGGGTACGGGATGTCGAACCTGGAGTACGACGTTCCCATCACCCCCCAATCGGTTTTCCTGGTCGGCTCCATCTCCAAGCAGTTCACTGCTTTCGCGATCGCACTGCTCGCGCAGGACGGGCGCGTGTCGCTGGACGATGACATCCGCACCTACCTCCCGGAGATGCCCGACGTAGGCCAGACGATCACCCTCTCGCACCTGATCCATCACAGTAGCGGCCTGCGCGAGCAGGGG
Organism: Stenotrophomonas sp. JAG2; assembly: GCF_041080745.1. Taxonomy (NCBI): domain Bacteria; kingdom Pseudomonadati; phylum Pseudomonadota; class Gammaproteobacteria; order Lysobacterales; family Lysobacteraceae; genus Stenotrophomonas; species Stenotrophomonas sp. JAG2. The sequence goes on from NZ_JBEUMH010000004.1 coordinate 5,168, forward strand.
CAGCTGCTGTACCTGGCCGGCTGGCGCAGCGACGACATGATGACCCAGGCCGACATGCTGTCGGTCGCGACGCAGCAGCGTGGGCTGAACTTCGCGCCGGGAACGGAGACGCTCTACAACAATCTCGGCTACACCCTGCTGGCCGTGATAGTGGAGCGTGTCTCGGGCAAGTCGCTGGCAGCCTTCACCGACGAGCGGATCTTCCGGCCGCTGGGCATGAACGACTCGCACTTCCAGGACGACCACACCGGGATCGTGCGGCGTCGTGCTGCCGGCTATCAGGCGCACGCAGAGGGAGAGTGGCGGATCAGCATCCCGGCGTCCGACTACTACGGTCCGACCGGCTTGTTCACCACGGTGGGCGACCTGCTGAAATGGCACGACCATCTCAGCCATGCGCGCGTTGGAGGACAAGCGCTGGTGACAGCCATGCAGACGTCGGCGGAGACCCGCGATGGCGTGGCGACCGGCTACGGCGGTGGCCTTTTCATCCGCACGTATCGCGGCCTGCGCACGGTGGGACACGACGGTGTGCACGCCGGCTATCGGACCGATTCCATGGCCTTCCCCGACCAGGGGCTGGCCATCGTAACGCTGTGCAATGGCGCCACGATCCTGCCCGCCGAGCTGACGCAGCGGGTCGCCGAGGTCTATCTCGGCGATCGCATGACGGCGACGGCCCCGGCAGTGGACGTCGCCGAAGCCGACGTGTCGGCGCTGGCAGGTATCTATTGGAGCGCACTGACCGATGAAGTGGTGCGGGTGGAGGTGAAGGACGGTGCATTGCGTCCGCTGGGCGCATCGTCGGCGCTGGAATCCCTCGGCAACGGGACATTCCGCATGGGCCAGGCCGCGCAGTGGCACTTCCGTGCCGCGGTGGACAGGCAGGACGCCCGCGAACTGCAGATCTGGGATGCCTGGCCTGCACCGAGAACCTTCACCCGCGTCACCGAGCCGATGCCTGCGGGGCCAACGCTCACCTCGTTCACGGGGGAATACCGCATCGACGAGGTCGACATGACCTATGAGGTCGTGATGGCGGCAGGGAAGCTGACGATGCGTTGGCCGCGACAGTCCGAGCTTGTGCTCGAGGCCGTCGGCGGTGATCGCTTCATCAGCGGCGCATGGACGGTGACCTTCACGCGTGCGGCGTCGGGCGCGGTGGATGGGCTGACGATGTCCGCACGCCGCCTCCGGCGCATGCGCGCGGAACGGATCACCGCGGCGGCGATACCTCCGCGGCCAGCGGGCACCAGCGTGTCGGTGAGCCGCGGCCGCTGACCAAGCGGTCCAAGCCACGCTGCCACAACGCTCCGCGCCGAATTTCAAACGAACGCTTGAAACACGCGTAACTTCGTCGAACTGGACACGATCCACCAGTTCCGCCAGACTCCGCCCTTTCCTGTTGTTCGGCACCCATGGCGAAACTGCTGGTCCTGCATGGCCCCAACCTCAACCTGCTCGGTACGCGCGAGCCGGGGGTGTATGGGCACACCACGCTGGCGCAGATCGACCAGGCCCTGCTGGCCCAGGCGCAGGCCACCGGCCACGCCGTGGAGGCGCTGCAGTCCAACGCCGAGCACGTGCTGGTGGACCGGGTCCAGGCGGCCCGTGACGACGGCACGGCCTTCATCCTGATCAATCCGGCGGCGTTCACCCATACCTCGGTGGCCCTGCGCGATGCGCTGGCCGCGGTGGACGTGCCCTTCATCGAGATCCATCTGTCCAACCCGCATGCACGCGAGCCCTTCCGCCAGCACAGCTATTTCAGCGACAAAGCGGTCGGGGTGATCTGTGGGTTCGGTGCGGACAGCTATCGCTATGCGATGGATGCGGCGCTGACCCGGCTGGCGGCCGCCTCCGCGTGATGACACTGCCGCGTGTCCTCGCCAGCGTCGTGCTGTGGGGCTGCCTGTGTGGCGCCGCCATCGCAGGCGACCGCGAGGATGAGGGCATCGACTGCGCGCACCCGGTCACCACGATGGAGAGCGACCTGTGCGCCTCGGACGTGGCGGCCGCCGCCGACGTCGAACTCAATGCCGTGTACGCGCAGGCGCGCCGGCAGCTGCGCTCCCCGGCCGACGGCGGTGCCTGCAGCTGGTGCGGCAACGCCGAGCAGCAGCTGGTGCTGGCCCAGCGCGCCTGGGTCGAACTGCGCGACCACGACTGCGACGCGGTGTACCTGTTGAATTCCGACGGCTCGGCCCGCAATGGCGCGCAGATGCGCTGCCTGACCACCCTCACGCGTGACCGCATCCGCCAGCTGCGCGACTTCTACGAATTGCTTTGACCCGAGCGCACCGCGCTTCCCACCACACTGACACCACGAGCTAAAGAGGCCCCTATGGATCTCCGCAAAATCAAGAAACTGATCGACCTGCTGGAAGAGTCGAACCTCGCCGAAATCGAAATCAAGGAAGGCGAAGAGTCCGTGCGCCTGTCGCGCGCGCCCGTCTCCGGCTACGGCATGGTGCAGGCCCAGCCGCAGATGATGATGGCCCCGGCGCCGGCCCAGGCCGCCGCACCGGCGATGCCGATGCAGTCGCCGACCGAAGCCTCCACCGGCGGCACCGCCAAGGCCGGCAACGCCCTGCCCGATGGCCACGTGCTGCGCGCGCCGATGGTCGGCACCTTCTATTCGTCGTCCTCGCCGGACAAGCCGGCCTTCGTGTCGGTCGGCCAGGCCGTCAAGGCCGGTGAAACGCTGGCGATCATCGAAGCGATGAAGATGTTCAACCCGATCGAAGCCGATGTCTCCGGCACCATCGTCGCCATCCTGGGCGAAAACGGCCAGCCGGTCGAATTCGACCAGCCGCTGTTCGTGATCGGCTAAGGATTAGTCCATGCTCGACAAAGTCGTTATTGCCAACCGAGGGGAGATCGCGCTGCGCATCCTGCGCGCGTGCCATACCCTGGGCATCCGCACGGTGGCTGTGCATTCCACGGTCGACCGCAACCTCAAGCACGTGGCCATGGCCGACGAGTCGGTCTGCATCGGTCCGGCACCGTCCTCGGAGAGCTACCTCAACATCCCGGCCCTGATCGCCGCGGCGGAAGTCACCGACGCCCAGGCCATCCACCCGGGCTACGGCTTCCTGTCGGAGAACGCCGACTTCGCCGAGCGCGTGGAAGAATCCGGCTTCATCTTCATCGGCCCCAAGGCCGACACCATCCGCCTGATGGGCGACAAGGTGGAAGCGATCCGCGCGATGAAGGCCGCCGGCGTGCCGTGCGTGCCCGGCTCGGGCGGCCCGCTGACCGACGACATCGTGGCCAACACCAAGATCGCCCGTGAGATCGGCTACCCGGTCATCATCAAGGCCTCCGGTGGCGGTGGCGGCCGCGGCATGCGCGTGGTGCATGCCGAAGCCTCGTTGAAGGCGGCGATCGAGACCACCAAGTCCGAAGCCAAGGCCGCTTTCAGCAACGATCAGGTCTACATGGAGAAGTTCCTGGAGAATCCGCGCCACGTGGAGATCCAGGTGCTCGCCGACGGCCAGGGCAACGCCATCCACCTCGGTGAACGCGACTGCTCGATGCAGCGCCGACATCAGAAGGTGGTGGAAGAAGCGCCGGCACCGGGCATCACCACCGAGCTGCGCGATGAGATCGGCAAGGTCTGCGTGGAAGCCTGCATCCGCATCGGCTACCGCGGCGCGGGTACCTTCGAGTTCCTGTTCGAGGACGGCCGTTTCTACTTCATCGAAATGAACACCCGCGTGCAGGTGGAACATCCGGTGACGGAGATGGTGACCGGCATCGACCTGGTCTGCGAGCAGCTGCGCATCGCCGCCGGCCAGAAGCTGACCATCAAGCAGAGCGACGTGGTGCTGACCGGCCACGCGATCGAGTGCCGCATCAACGCCGAAGACGCGGAAACCTTCGTGCCGAGCCCGGGCCAGATCACCGCCTTCCATCCGCCGGGTGGCCCCGGCGTGCGCGTGGATACCCACATCTACAGTGGTTACCGCGTGCCGCCGAACTATGACTCGATGATCGGCAAGCTGATCGTGCACGGCCCGGATCGCGAGACCGCGATCGCGCGCATGCGCGTGGCGCTGAGCGAACTGGTCGTGGACGGCATCAAGACCAACGTCGCGCTGCAGCAGCGCATCATGCGCGACAAGGGCTTCCAGGCCGGTGGGCAGAACATCCACTACCTGGAAAAGCGCCTGGCCGAACGCAAGAACAAGTCGATCGCGTTGACCTGATCGACGCGCTCGCGCGGGACGCTGGACAGCAGAAAGGCGGGGATTTCCCCGCCTTTCTGTTGCGCGAACCGGGCTGCCGGAGGGCACAGACCCGGTAGAGCCAACCCATGGTTGGCTGACGTGCGTCATGGCGCGTGCAGGCTGCGGCCACGCAGGGCGCAGCTCTACCGCGGCGTGCTTACGGCTTGGCGGTATCCGCCGCAGTGACCTGCGAGTTCTTCACCGGTTCCACGCCCAGCGACGAGGTCGGGTCCATGATCACCATCGTTTCGGTGGAGCCATCCGGCCACACCACCTGGAAGGTGCTGCCGGTGGGCAGCGAAGCGAACGGCATGCCACTCTGCGCGCGATACACCGCAGCGACCTGGCTGGCACCGGCGCGACGCACTTCGGCATCGGCCTTCACCGAGGTCAACTGCACTTTGGACAGGCTTCGGTAACGATCGTCATAGGTATCGATCATCACCAGGCCCACCGCTCCGGCCGAGTACGCGACAAACAACGCCACCCAGAACCAGAATTTGGCACCGTGCAGAATTCGACGGTAATTCATCGCCCATTCCTCTGCTTGACCAGCTCTTCGACCAACACGTTCATTTTCCCCGCACCTTGCCGCGATACCGCAGCGTCATACACAAAAGTGGCAAAGTCCTGCCCACCGTCCTGCGAACAGATCCCTCCGTTCGCGCAGAAATTATTCATCAGCACGCTGTCCGGCCCGCAGGCCATGCCCAGCTCGCAGGCGGCCAGCCGCCAGGCCAGTTCGCTGAACTGATCACCGGCCACCAGGCCGCTCATCGCGTTGTCGCCGCTGGCACGCTGGCCCATGCCCGGCGCCAGCGCCATGTAGGCTTCCGGATCACGCGACTCCATCACCCGCTCGACCAGCCCGCGGCGATAGCCCGGCCCGGTTTCCAGCGGCTGGCCCTCGGCGAACAGCGAGGCCTCGGCGGCGAGGTTGCCGGCCTTGGCCGACTGCAACCGCTGCGCCAGGATCAAGGGCCGACCCAGGTTGTCGCTGCTGACGAAGCCCGCGCAGCGCCGCGAGACGCGCTCGCGTGCAGCGACCATCGGCGCCGACGCGCTCATGCCCATACCGGTCAACAGCGTGTTGTCGAGCTGATAGCCGCCCGGGTCCATCGCATACATCGCGCAGTAGTCGTAGACGCGGCTGACCATCCATCCGGCCTCGGCGTTGCCGTTGGCCGCCTGCAGCTGCAGGCGCTGCGCATAGGCGAACAGGTCGGTGTCGCCTTCGATATCGGCCCGCAGGTCCAGCGGCAGGCCGGAGGCCACCGCCGTGCCGCGCTCGCTGCCGAGCAGGCGCCGGGCCAGTTGCCGGGCTTCGGCCGGGACCGCGTTGGGGGCGCTGCCGGCCTGCGGCTCATCCATATGCGAGGAAGACGGATCGGCGTGCAACACCCGATCGCCCGCGCGATAGCCCACCACCCCCAGCAACGCCAGGGCCGGTACGACCAGCAACCAGGTTTTCAGGGTCGGCACGAGAGCCATGGGCAGAAGTCACACGCTGTCCGTGATGGACAGCAGGAGTTCAAGTTTAGCAAGCGGCTGCAGCGGTGTCTGAACCAGCCGTCGGGCCGATCTTACCGGCCGGCGAGACGAGCGTCCGGCGGCACGGCCGGGACCATCGCCCCGCACTGGTCTAACATGCACGGTTTTCCGCCGGTCCCTGCCCCCATGCCCTTCCTGGAACTCACCCTGCACTGCACCGAAGCCACCCAGCCGCGCTATGAGAATGCGCTGGACGACGTGGGCGCGCTGGCGGTGACCCTGCTCGATGCCGATGCCGATACCAGCAACGAGCGCGCGATCCTGGAACCGGGCGTGGGCGAGACCCCGCTGTGGAACGACCTGGTACTGACCGCGCTGTTCCCCGGCGATACCAATGCGCTGGCCCTGCTGGCCGCGCTGGACGCCTTCGATCCGGGCCTGGACTGGGCCAACGCCAGCTTCCGCGCCGTGGCCGACGAAGACTGGGAACGCGCCTGGATCGACCAGTTCCAGCCGATGGCCTTCGGTGATCGCACCTGGATCGTGCCGTGGAACCATGAGCTGCCGGAGGCCGCACAGGCCGACGATGCTGCCGTGGTCCGCCTGGATCCGGGCCTGGCGTTCGGCTCGGGCACCCACCCGACCACCGCGCTCTGCCTGCGCTGGCTGGACGGCCTGGCCGCCGAGGGCGCGCTGGCCGACACCACCGTGCTCGATTTCGGCTGCGGCTCGGGCATCCTCGCCCTGGCCGCGCTGAAGCTGGGCGCGGCCCGCGCGGTCGGCGTGGACAATGATCCGCAGGCGGTGCTCGCCACCGGCGACAACGCCGAGCGCAACGGCCTGCAGGACCGCGTGCAGGTCTATCTGCCGCAAGACGAACCGCAGGCGACGTACCCGGTGGTGGTAGCGAACATCCTTGCCTCGGCACTGGATGCGCTGGCCGATGTGCTGGCTGCGCGCGTCGCCCCGGGTGGTCGCATCGCGCTGTCGGGCATCCTGCACGGGCAGGAAGGGGAACTGCTGGAGCGCTACGCCCCGGCCTTCGAACAGCTGGCCGTGGCGCAGGATGGCGACTGGATGCGCATCACCGGCGTCCGCCGTGCTTGAATAGCCTGTCTCCTGCCCGGTCCCGTGCCCATGTCCGAGCCTCCGATGCCGCCGCGACGCCCGATCGCCACGTTCCTGCGTCCGTCCGCGGAGGCGCCGGCCGATCCCGCTGAGCCGGTGTCCCTCTCCCACGAGGAGACGCCTGCGGCGTCGACAACGTCCATGGACGATCGCATCGCACCGCTGGCGGTGGAACAGGTGATCGACGCCCAGCCGGTGCATGCGCCGCAGCCGTCCGTGTCGCAGACCCGATTTGGATTCGCCGACGAACGCGCAGCCGATGTCGAACCTGCGTACGCCGGCGAAGCTGCACCGGCCGCCGGGACCGGGGCGCCGTCGCACCCGCTGCCGGATGACGTGCACGCCCACGATGAGGACGCGCGCGGCCCGGCCACCGCTGCCCTGCCGCCGGCCGAAGCGGTCACCACACCCAGTTTCCTGCGCCTGCCCGGTGCACGCCTGCGCACGCCACGCTGGCAGTGGGGCATGGTGGCCGGGCTGGCCGCCGTGCTGCTGGTGCAGATCGCGGTGGCCGACCGCGCACGGCTGGCCGCCGATGCCGGTACCCGCCCGTGGATCGCCGGGTTGTGCAGCGTGCTGCGCTGTTCATTGCCGGCGTGGCGCGAGCCGGCGGCCTTCAGCATGCTCAGCCGTGATGTACGCCCGGTGCCGGGCCAGGCGGGTGCGCTGCAGGTGCAGGCGAGCATCCGCAACGACGCGCGGTGGGCCCAGGCCTGGCCGTCGCTGCGGCTGTCGCTGTCCGATGCCGATGGCCGCGTGATCGGCACCAATGTGTTCGCGCCGGCCGACTATCTGGAGCGCGCGATGGACCCCGCCGCCACGCTGGAACCGGGACAAAGCGCACAGATCAGCTTCCGCGTGCGGGAGCCTGCAGCGTCTACCGTCGCATTCACCTTTGAGTTCCTCTGAGCCACCGCCGGGGCCGCCGGAGCGTGGCAGGCGGCCGACGCACGCGCTAGACTGACCCCATCACCCTTCCGCCGTGGGCTGTTGTCCGCCCCGGCTCTTGCACCGGGAAACTCCTTGAACGCTGTCCTTTCTCGTCCTGACAACAGTCGTGGCGCGCCCAAGCCACCCCTGCGTGAACACGTCGCCCAATCGGTCAGGCGCTATCTGCGGGACCTGGATGGCTGCGATGCGGACGATGTCTACGAGATCGTGCTGCGCGAGATGGAGATTCCGCTGTTCGTGGAAGTGCTCAATCACTGCGAAGGCAACCAGAGCCGCGCCGCCTCGATGCTGGGCATCCACCGCGCCACCCTGCGCAAGAAGCTGAAGGAATACGGCATCACCACCTGATGCCGACGGGCACACATCGTGCCCAGCGGGAGAAGGCCGGATCGAGCAGCCCTCGGTGCCGGCCTTTGTCGTTTTTACGGGGGTGCCGGGCGCCGCGATGGCCGTCGAAGAGGCCAGGCCCGCGTCACTGGCCTACACTATGCCCCCGCTCCGCTTCGATCTCCTGCCCCCATGAGTTCCGATCTGCTGCCCGTGCGCCGGGCCCTGCTGTCCGTTTCCGACAAAACCGGTCTGATCGACCTGGCCCGCGCCCTTGCCGCGCGCAACGTGGAGCTGCTCTCCACCGGCGGTACCGCCAAGGCGATCCGCGAGGCCGGCCTGGCAGTGAAGGACGTTGCCGACGTCACCGGTTTCCCGGAAATGATGGACGGCCGGGTCAAGACCCTGCACCCGATGGTGCACGGCGGCCTGCTCGGCCGCGCCGGGCTGGATGACGCGGTCATGGCCGAACACGGCATTGGCGCGATCGACCTGCTGGTACTGAACCTGTATCCGTTCGAGTCGGTCACCGCCAAGGCGGACTGCACGCTCGAAGACGCCGTGGAAAACATCGACATCGGTGGCCCGGCCATGCTGCGCTCGGCCGCGAAGAACTTCGCCCGCGTGGCGGTGGCGACCGACCCGTCGCAGTACGCCGAGCTGCTGGCCGAGCTGGACGCCCACGATGGCAGGCTGTCGGCGCCCAAGCGCTTCGCCTTCTCGGTGGCCGCGTTCAACCGCGTGGCCCAGTACGACGCGGCGATCAGCAATTACCTCTCCGCCGTGACCACCACCGACACCGCCGTGCCGCTGCGCAGCGAGTTCCCGGCGCAGATGAATTCCAGCTTCGTGAAGGTGATGGACCTGCGCTACGGCGAGAACCCGCACCAGAGCGGCGCGTTCTACCGCGACCTGTACCCGGTGCCGGGCACGCTGGCCACGTTCCAGCAGCTGCAGGGCAAGGAACTGAGCTACAACAACCTGGCCGATGCCGATGCCGCGTGGGAATGCGTGCGTCAGTTCGACGTGCCGGCCTGCGTCATCGTCAAGCACGCCAACCCGTGCGGCGTGGCCGTGGGCGCCGGCAACGGCGATGCCTATGAGCTGGCCTATGCGACCGACCCGACCAGCGCCTTCGGCGGCATCATCGCCTTCAACCGACCGCTGGACGCCGCCACCGCGCAGGCGATCCTGGACCGGCAGTTCGTCGAAGTGCTGATCGCCCCGGACTTCGAACCGGCCGCGCTGGAATACGCGCAGAAGAAGGCGAATGTGCGCGTACTGCGCATTCCGCACGGCGACGGCCGCAACAACTACGACACCAAGCGGATTGGTTCCGGCCTGCTGATGCAGAGCGCCGACAACCGCGGCATGGCGCGCGACGAACTGACGGTGGTAAGCAAGCTGGCGCCGACCGAGAAGCAGTTCGCCGATCTGTTGTTCGCCTGGAAAGTCGCCAAGTTCGTCAAATCCAACGCCATCGTCTACGCCAAGGACAACCGCACCATCGGTGTCGGCGCCGGCCAGATGAGCCGCGTGTACTCCGCGCGCATCGCCGGCATCAAGGCGGCCGATGCGAACCTGGTGGTGGAAGGCTCGGTGATGGCCTCCGATGCGTTCTTCCCGTTCCGCGACGGCATCGATGCCGCTGCTGCCGCCGGCATCAAGGCGGTCATCCAGCCGGGTGGCTCGATGCGCGACAGCGAAGTGATCGCGGCCGCCGACGAGCATGGCCTGGCCATGGTGTTCACCGGCGTGCGTCACTTCCGTCACTGAAACTCAAGGGAAGGGCATTCATGGACAACGCTGTATCGAGATTGTTGGTGCTTCTGCTCCGGGCCAAGGAATTGTCTGCTTCAACTCAGGGCATGCAGAATTGGAAGACGCTGTTTAACGTCACCCATGACCATGAAGTTCCAGAAAAACTTGGGGCATTGCTTGTGCTCGCAGGCGATGCTGCACGGCAGGTAATCGAACTTCACCCCGACTGCACCGATGGAGTGAACTATTGGAGATCCCGCATTGCTGCGGCCCTGACGGTTTCTACTCTTCACTCGCCGTGGAACGAATTCTTCAAATATATTGATTCACATTCAATAAGCTATCTAAAGATGCAAGCAAAACTCGTCAACGGTGAGCGGCGAACCGTCCTTTTAGACGACAGTCGTCTTAAGAGCTCACATGACGCACTTCGAATGGCACTCGATGAGATCGCTTCATCGAGCCTCAGTCCTGAGGCGAAGTTGGTACTCTTGGATAGAGTCCGTAGCCTGATTGCTGCCATAGAAAATTACGCAATTTTTGGGCAGGAAGCGATTTTCGATCTCCTTAAGGCAACCGCATTTGATCTTGGGGCACTGAAAGAAGCTGGCCAAGATGTCTCAGGATCTAAATCACTGAAGGAAGGTTTATCAATCCTTGCGGACTTAATGACGGTAGCCAGCACTATTCCTGTGCTGGGTCCCCCTGCATTGGCCCTCATCCAGAGGATTACGCAGTGAAAGTACTCATTTGCGCGCGTCAGTCCCATCACTAACTCCCGAGCGACACGGATGTCCCCGCAGCACTTGAAACACTTCGCTGCACTCGCCATCGCCAGCGCAGCAGCGCTGGCCGGCTGCGCGCCCACCAACGCACCGGCGCCGCCGCAGGCCGCACAGGACGCGGCCGTGGCGAAGGCAGCCCCGCTCGCCCACCTCAGCCGCACGGAACGCCTGCGGGCCTTCCTGACCGAGCGCTACGGCAAGGCCGCCAAGCTCTCGGGAAAATGGCGTGGGAGCTGGACCCAGGACGGCGACACCCGCCTCACTGATTGGCATGTCTGCGCCGAGCAACCGGTGGTCACCGGCGACAGCTGGCAACAACTGCTGGCCGTCTGCGGTTCACCGCTGGACGGTGCCCACCCGGACCCGGGCGCGATCGACTTCTTCGTGCTGCGCCCCGAGGCGGACCGCTTTGCCGTGGCCGCCGAGCTGACCGGGCAGAACTTCGGCAGCCGGGGCGAGCCCGGCACCGTGCAGATCCTCCGCGCCGGCAGCGACTTCTACGGCTTCCGCATCGAGCACGGCTGGTTCGGCCAAGGCTATTCGCTGATCACCCAGACGCTGGTGTTGCCCGGCCCGAACGGGCTCGTGGAGGCCGGTGGCGTGCGCAGCCATATCGACAACACCGCCGCCTACGACTGCGACGACGCCGATGCGGAACCGGACTGCCAGGCGCGGTTGTTCAACCTCGATTTCACCCTGCACTTCGACGACCGCGATCCGGCGGCACGGCAGTGGCCGCTGCTGATCGAGGAGACCGGCCTGGGCTGCGGCGGGCAGCCGGTGCGGCGCGAACACCGCTTCACCCTGGACCCGACGACCTGGAGCTATGCGTTCCCCGAGGCACTGAGGCGCGAAGAGTGCGAGTGATGCGTTTGTACGCATTGGCAGTCGTGGCGCTCGTGCTGCTGGCCGGCTGTGACCGTACACCTGCGCCTTCCGGACCCGCCAAAGCGCACCGTGTGCTCGACACCACGGCGCAACCGGAAGACACCGTCCGGGTCAGGGGCGATCAGACCCAGCGCCTGCAGGCCTTCCTTCGCGAGCGCTATGGCGACAAGGCCGTTCTGGATGCGCCATGGAAGGACGACTGGGAGGACACCGAGGTCGAGGCGCTGCGCCCGGTCACCCGCAGCGTGTGCGCGCGTGACACGGTCACGGCCGACGGTCATGGGCAGACCCTGCTGGCGGTGTGCCAGACGCTGGACGACGCAGCCACGGTCGAGCCGGGCCGGGTCGATCTGTATGTGCTGCGCGTGGGCAAGGACAACGAAGAGGCCAACCGAGGCGGCGTGTTCGCCCCACTGCGCGCCGATGATCCGCTGCTGGTGATGGCCCAGCGCCTGCAGGGCCCGTACGGCCGCCATGGCGCACCCGGCACCGTCCAGATCGCGCGGCTCGGCCCGCAGCGCCGTGCGTTCCAGATCACCCATGGGGAACACCGACGCGGCCATCGGTACATCTGGCGCAGCTACATCGCCGAGCACAACCATCGCCTGCGCGATGTCGCCCAGTACCGCGATCATCTCGACAACCTCGCCCTGCATCACTGCGACGGTGATCCGTCCGCCTGCGGAAGCACGGTCTTCGCAGTCGACTTCAGCACGACGGTGGGCGACAGCACTGCCGTGGATGGCTACTGGCCGCTGACGGTGCGTGCCAGCGGCCACGACTGCACGGGCCCTGCGACCGGGTACTACCACCTCATCTTCGATGCCCGGCAGCGCGCGTATCCGGTGCCGGATGACCTCCAGCGCGACGGCTGCGCCGACAGCTGAGGCCGTGGGTTGCCCCGGCAACCGACCGCCCGAATGCACCCGCCGCCCGCACCGCGTAAAATCACGTTCCTGCCCTCTTACGCGAGAACTGCATTGAAGATCCTGGTCATCGGCGCTGGCGGCCGCGAACACGCCCTGGCCTGGAAGCTGGCCCAGTCCGCGAAGGTCCGCGAGGTCATCGTCGCGCCCGGCAATGCAGGCACCGCCACCGAACCCAAGTGCCGCAACGTGGACGTCAAGGTCACCGACCTGGACGGCCTGCTGGCGCTGGTCGGCACCGAAGACATCGGCCTGACCGTGGTCGGTCCGGAAGTGCCGCTGGTGGCCGGTGTGGTCGACCGCTTCCGCGCCGCCGGCCACCGCATCTTCGGGCCAACCGCCGCCGCTGCGCAGCTGGAAGGCAGCAAGGCGTATGCGAAGGACTTCCTGGCCCGCCACGGCATTCCCACCGCGTTCTATGCCGTGCACACCGAGGTCGAGCCGGCGCTGGCCTACCTGCGGGAGAAAGGCGCGCCGATCGTGGTCAAGGCCGATGGCCTGGCCGCCGGCAAGGGTGTGATCGTGGCGATGACCCTGGCCGAGGCCGAGGACGCGGTGCGCGACATGCTCTCCGGCAATGCCTTCGGCGATGCCGGCGCACGCGTGGTGATCGAAGAGTTCCTGGACGGCGAAGAAGCCAGCTTCATCTCGATGGTGGACGGCAGGACTGCGCTGCCGATGGCGACCTCGCAGGATCACAAGCGTGTTGGCGACGGCGACACCGGCCCGAACACCGGCGGCATGGGCGCGTACTCGCCGGCCCCGGTGGTGACCGATGAGGTGCATGCGCGCGTGATGCGCGAGGTGGTCAACCCGACCGTGCAGGGCATGATCGCCGACGGCATTCCGTTCACCGGTTTCCTCTATGCCGGCTTGATGATCGATGCCAGCGGCGCGCCGAAGGTGATCGAGTTCAACGTGCGCTTCGGCGACCCGGAAACGCAGCCGGTGATGCTGCGCCTGCAGTCGGACCTGGTGGACCTGGTCGAAGCGGCGATCGACGAGCGTCTGGACACCGTGGAAGCGCAGTGGGATCCGCGCCCGTCACTCGGCGTGGTGATGGCCGCCTCGCCGTATCCGGAAACGCCGATCACCGGCGACGTGATCCATGGCCTGGACGCGGTCGCCGCGACGGCCAAGGTGTTCCATGCCGGCACCACGCTGGATGCGCAGGGCCAGGTGCTCAGCGCCGGCGGCCGCGTGCTGTGCGTGGCGGCATTGGGTGGCACGGTAGGCGAGGCACAGCGCAACGCTTACGCCGGCGTCGGTGCGATCCACTGGGCCCATGAGTTCCACCGCCGCGATATCGGCTGGCGGGCGATTGCGCGCGAGCAGGGCTGAGGCAGGTCAAGGGCAGCACGGCTGCCGTGCAGCGCAAAGGCCCGGCATTGCCGGGCCTTTGTTCTAGAGGACGGCGTCGATACCGCGCCCTTGAATGGTACGGCGTGAACATCAGCAAGTGGCGTGCCCGGCTGTCGGAAAGATCACCGGACAGACACCGGTATAGCGCTGCCGCAAAAGAAAAGGCCCGGCAGTGCCGGGCCTTATCATTTACTCCAGCGGCTTACTGCATCACGCAGTAAACAGCGCCTTCATCTTCTTCAGCGCGTTCGCCTCGACCTGGCGGATGCGTTCGGCCGACACGCCGTACTCATCGGCCAGCTCCTGCAGCGTCACCTTGCTGTCCGCGTCCAGCCAGCGACGGCGGATGATGTCGCGCGAACGCGCATCCAGCTCGGCCATTCCTTCGCGCAGCAGCTGCAGCTGATTGTCTTCGCTGTCCATCCGCTCATACGCCATCGAAGGATCTTCTTCATTGGCGCGCAGGTAGGCAGCCGGCGACGGCGGCGCATGATCGTCATCGTCATCGCTGGAGAGATCGAAACCGATATCGCGGCCCGACAGGCGCGACTCCATCTCGAGCACTTCGCGCTCGGACACGTTCAGGTCCTTGGCCACCGCACTGACTTCCGCCGCGTTCATCCAGCCCAGACGGGTCTTGGACTTGCGCAGGTTGAAGAACAGCTTGCGCTGCGCCTTGGTCGTGGCGACCTTGACGATGCGCCAGTTCTTGAGGATGAACTCGTGCATTTCCGCACGGATCCAGTGCACCGCGAACGACACCAGGCGAACGCCCATGTCCGGGTCGAAGCGCTTCACCGCCTTCATCAGGCCGATGTTGCCTTCCTGGATCAGGTCGCCCAGCGCCAGGCCGTAGCCGTTGTAGCCACGGGCGACGTGCACCACGAAGCGCAGGTGGGAATGGACCAGCTCGCGCGCGGCGTCCAGATCCAGCTCGTCGCGGAAGCGGCGGGCCAGGTCCTGCTCGTCATCGACCGACAGCACCGGGATCTGGTGCACGGCACCGATGTAGGCGTCCAGCGAACCGAGCGCACTGGGAATCGGGAGATTGTTTGCCACAAGGGCAGTAGAGGTGTTCTGGCTCATAGCACTCATCTTAGCAGTCCCGGAATTGGACTGCTAAAGGGGAAAGAAGTTCCAGCGTTCTGTTCATGGGATGCTGGCACCGATCACCCGGCTAACGTACCGCGAAATGATGACAGTGGCGAGGGGCTGGAAATCACGCATCAAGTCGAAGGAAATCAATGATATAGGATGATGAATTGGGCGCCAGGGCGTGTTTTCTGGCTGAACGGGCCACCGGGAAGCGCCCATTCATGCCGGAAAGGTTGTCGGCAGTTCAGCCAGGCACGGCCTGGCTCTACCCCCAATCACCCATCGGAGCAGTCGCGCCACGGCGCCGAACCGGATCGTCCCCCCAAACCCGCCCCCCAACACCGCGATGCTCGGTAGTGCCACGCCATGCGTGGCAGGCCCGAACCATCCGAAGCCTAGTAATACCCCGCCATGTTCAGGAAGAACCCCTTCTGGTCGTACTTCAGCTCGGTCATGTCATCGCTGAACTCGGTGAAGTTGTAGCCCACCCCGACCTTGAAGTTCTCCCCGACCCGGCGGTCCACGCCCACCAGCCAGCCCTTGCGCACGCCACCGTCGCGCACCTTCAACCAGCGGTGCTCGGCCAACCCTTCCCATTGCGCGAACAGGCGATAGCGCAGCTGCAGCGCGGCGAAGTCGGCGCGGCTGTCCAGCCAGGCGCCCTCGCCACGGCCGGTGCGGTAGTCGCCCCAGCGCGAGGCCAGCTTGCCGGCCACTTCCCAGCGCGCGCCCAGCTGACGGATCCCTTCGAGCGAGAGGATCTGCGAACGCTGGTCGTACAGGTTGCCGCCCTCCTGCCCCAGCGATGCCACATCGTAGAGATAGGTGAACTTGCCGAAGCCGGCCCAGCGCGTGTTGTCGTGCGGGCGCCAGGCAAAGCCCATGTTGGTCTCCACCAGCTTGGCGTCGGCCAGGCGGTCGATGCGGTCTTCGGTATCGGCATAGTTCGCGCGCAAGGCGAAGCGCCAGTCTTCGTTGAGCTTGTACAGCAGGCGGTTGGTGGTCACCCACTGCTCGCGCTGCTCGGCTCCACTGTCGCGCCGATACTCCAGCTTGCTGTTCCACTGCGCTACGGCATCGGTACGTCCGCCGCTCACGCTGTAGGCGCGGCGATCGACACGCCCCAGGGTGGAATCCAGCTCACCGTCCATGATCGTGAAGCCCAGGTTCCAGCCCTGCGCGGGATAGAAGTCCATGCCGAAGGTGTGCACGATGCCTGCGCTGTCCTGGCGACGGTCCTTCAGATACTGGCTCTCGTTGTAAACGTTGACCTGATTGCTCAGCCGCCAGCGCTGGCCCAGCGTCCAGCCACTCTGCAGCCCGGTATCGAACAGCGGATCGGTGCCGGTGCGGTCGGTGCTGTAGCTGTAACTGCCGTACAGGCTGTGGTCCGGTGCCATGCGGTATTCGCCATCGACCTTGGCGCCGTGGCCGCGGCTGCCGCCACTGACTTCCGCGCCGACACTGCTGCGGTCGCCGAACAGATACCGCGCGCCCAGCGTGAGCAGGTCGTTCTTCTCGTACGCGCCACCGTCATCATCCAGCGTGACCTGGCCGGTGCCGTACAGCTCCCATGACGCGCCGAAGCGCTGGCGGTAACCGATCGCCGCCAGCAGGGCGTCCACGCTCTGCAGCTCCTGTTCCTCGCGCACGCGGCGCAGCTCACCGGTCAGCTGGCCGTCGTTGCCCAGTCGCCACTCCGCGGTCAGCTGGCTCTGCTCCAGCGCCAGTTCGCCCTGCTCGGTGCGGGTGTACCGGCCGTACAGACTGACGTCGTCGGTGAGGTAGCCGAGGAATTCGGCACCGTATTCCTGGATCGGCAGCCCGGTGTCCTGGCGCGCGACCGAGAAGCCGGCATCGACGTCGCGCCACCACGCCCCCAGGCTCCAGTCCTGCGTCGTCCAGCCCAGCTCACGCAGGTTGGCACGCGCTTCCACCGCGCTGGCGGTGCCCGAGCGCCGGCCTTCGTAGGGATTGCGACGGATGAAGCTCAAGCCGCCGTTGTCCGAATAGAACACCGGGGCGGCAGTCGCTTCGGTGCGGGTCTGCTCCATCTTCAGATATGTGCCACGTCCCGCCTGCAGGGTGAGGTCGGCGCCCTTGAGGCTGTAGTTCTCGCCGCTGCGGTTCTCGTCGATCCAGGTGCCGCCGATCGCCACGTGGTCACCGATCCATTGCCGGCCGCGCGCGCCGTAGGTCACGTCATCGCTGCTGAAGCCCAGCGGCACGTATTCGTAGTCCACCAGCAGCAACTGGTCGTAGCCGTCGAGGGGCATGTCGCGGGTGATGCTGCGCACGTTCTCGCGGGTCAGCTGAGCCAGCGGACGGGTCAGGATCAGGCGGCCCTGCAGGTTGTCGATCTCGTAGTCCACGCCCTCCTGCAGGCTGGCGCGCGTTTCGGTGCGGCCGGTGGTGCGGTCACGTACTTCCAGCACCACCTGCTCCGAGCCCGGCAGCACGTCGGTGTGACGCAGGTAGTACAGACTGCCGCCGGTGCCGAGGAATTCACTGTGGCCCGGGGCGGACTGCGCTTCCGAACCGAACACCTTCACCTGCGAGCGCGCCTCGCCCAGCGGCGTGGCCTCCAGCGAGCGCCAGTTCAACGCACCGCCATACAGCGAGCGCACGTACTGGCCATATTCGGTGCCGGTGATGCCAGTGGCGTAGTTGCCCCACACGGCCTGGCTCTGATCCCAGTCCACGCGCAGGTACAGCCTGCCCTGCGTATCCACGTCGCGGTAGGTGGTGGAGTCATCGCCATACACCGGGTAATACAGGTCTGGATCCAGGCGGCGGAACACGTCCTGCGCGTCGGCCTGGGTGAAATCGCGGAACAGGTACTTCAGCTCGCGGTCCTGGGTGTCGGCCTGTGCAGTGACCAGGTATTTGCCGCGCAACTTGCCCTTCAGGTAGAACGCCAGCCGGCCCTCGCTGAGGAAGCTGTCGTCGTCGCGATCATCCGCCGCCAGGGGCTGCAGGTTGCCACTGGCGCTGTTCTTGGACACGGTGACATCGGCGATGGCGACCAGGAACAGGTAGCGGCCGGTGACATCCACGTCCAGCTGCCGCTGCGCGGAGGGCGCATCGCGGGATTCGACACTGACGTCGTAGCGATGCTCGCCCACCGGCTCGAGAAACTCGGCCGCGAACTTCTGCTCCAGGTCGACCGGGAAGTCCTGGCCGTTGATGCGCACGCGGCTGTTGGGTTCCAGGTTGCGGCCATACAGACGCACGCGCGAGCCGTGGATGGGAATGTTCTGCAGGCGGAGCATGCTCTGCCCGTAGATGCTGTTGCTGAGCTGCAGGTCCTGCGCGCTGTCGCCATCCAGGGCCTGGCCCAGCGTTTTCTGCACGTTCTCACGGGTGATCTGCAGGCCCCGGTCGAAATCGGCCGGGGTCACCAGCTGGATGCGCTGGAGACGGGTTTCATCGAACGCCCCACCGGCGCCGTACGCACGTGCGACGTAGATGAGATCGTCACCGGTGCGCAGCTTGATCTGCGGCGGCAGCTCACCGCTCCACTCGGCATCGCCAACGTAGTCGGCCGGCAACTCGATGCGGGCCAGCGGCGTGACCAGATCGGTATCGGTACCGCGATACAGCGTCACCTCCAGTTTCTGGATGAAGGAGGCGTAGTTGTTGTAACTGTGGAAGCGCAGCGGACGGATCACCCGGCCATTCTCGAACGGCACGGTGGCGGCGGCCTGCACGCTCAGGCTGGGCGGCACCATGGTCGGATCTTCGGTCGCCCACACCACGCCGCCGTTGGGCAGCTCGGCCATGAACTGGCCGCCGCGCGCCGCCACGTCCGGGGTGACTGCCGGTGACGCCGGTACCGTGCCGGCCACGGGGAGATCGGTGCGGCCCGGCAGCGGCAGCGCGGGCGCGTCGTCATCGCCGATGCGCAGCAGCAGCCCGTCATCGCTGCGGCAGCGGTCGGCTTCGCAGCGGATCTGCGCGGGTGAAGGAGCCGGCAGAGACTGCTGGGCGGCGGCAGGCGCTGCCAGCAGCACGGCGCTGGCCAGGCCGACGATAAGGCGGCGGGAGATCGGGCTCGGAATCAGGGTCATGTCCATGTCAGCGCCCCTCCCCGGTCGCGCGACCGGGACTGGCAGGCTCGGGGGGATCATCCAGGCGCAGGCGCTGCAGCACGCGCCCATCGGCGTCCAGCACCTCGATCGTGGTCGCTGCGGCGACCGGCGCCGGCAGCTGCGGCCGCAGGGCCACCCGCAACGCCTGTGCACGTTGCCGTGCAAGGTCGGCCTGGCCGGCAGGCGCGGTGAGCTGCAGCCGTCCGCCGCCACGCGCCACCAGGGCCTGCGCGGCCGTTGCGATCACCGGTGCGCGGTCGGCCCCCAGCTGCGCGCTGCCCGTGGGGAACAGCGCCTCGCCCAGCTCGATGCGCGCGGGTCGCGATGCGGTGGGCGCTGTCGGCGGTGCGGTACTCAGCGCACCCTCGGGCATGCGCACACCGAAGTCGAAGCGCACCGGCAGCCCGGGGGTGATGCGACGGACCAGCGGGTTGGGCGTGGTGAAGCGCGCACCGGCCGGCAACGTGGACGGATCCACCTTCAGGATGAAGTTGCGCCCGCGCGCCTCGCCGCCCGGAATCCCGACCAGGTGATAGCGGCCGAAGGCATCGGTTTCCATCAGCAGGCCTTCCACCGCTGCGATGCGCACGCCGGGAATGCCGCGCTCACCGTCATCCTGGATGCCGTTGCCGTTGCGGTCGTCGAACACGCTGCCGACGATCAGGCTCTCATCGAGCAGCGGATCGGTGGTGATCTCCACCTCGGCCGAGGCCACGTTGCCGATCGTGCGGTTCTCGCCGTCGATGGCGGTGATGCGGTTGGTGTGCACCCCCGTGCCGGTCCCGGCGCCGACGCGCAGGTAGTACACCACCGTGGCGCGCTCGCCCGCGGCCACGTCGATGCCGTCGATGCGCAGCGGCTGCACGCCGCTGGTGCGCGCGTCGTTGTCGGCATCGAGCACCGCGAATCCGCCGCGCACGAAGGTGAAGCCCGGCGGCAGCGTATCGAGCAGGGTGGCACCGTTGGCATCCACCTCGCCGACGTTGTCGATGGTGACGGTGTAGCGCACCAGGTCGCCGATCTGCGCGCTGCGCTTGCCGGCCACCTTGGTCAGGCGCAGTACGGCCTGCTGGCCGGCCACGGTGACCGCGACGTTCGCTTCGGCGCACAGCGGTGTCGGGAGGGACACATCGCAGACCCGGTAACGGAAGCTGTCGGTGCCGGCGAAGTTGGCCGCCGGCGTATAGGTGCAGACGCCGTTGGCGCACTGCACGCTGCCGTGCGTGGGCGCCACCGCGACCTGCAGCGACGCCGGATCCAGTGGCGCGGTACGCGCACTGTCGTTGGCCAGCACGTTGATCGCCAGCGGCGCACTGCTCTCCGCGGTGACGGCATCGTCAGCCAGGGTGAGCACGTTCGGCTCGACCATGACCGTGACCGTGGCACCGGCACACATCGCCGGATTCGCCACCTCGCAGACCTGGTAGTCGAAGGTCTGCTCGCCGGAGAAGTTGGCCAGCGCGGCGAAGCGGATGCGGGCACGCGGCAGCACCGTGGCCGTGCCATACGGCGGCGGCGCGGTGATGGTCACGGTGACGGTGTCCGGATCGATCGGCGTGCCGTTGACGCGGTCGTTGCCGAGCACGTCGATCTCGATCACGCCGTCCTGCGGGATTTCCACCCGGTCGTCTTCAGCATCCACGCCTGGATCGCCGACGATGACGGTGACGGTGACGTTTGCGGTATCGCAGACGGTCGGCTGGTTGAGCAGGCAGATCGTGTACGTGGTGCCATAGCTGCCCGGCGCCAGCCCGGCAGCCACATCCACCCAGCCATCGGCGCTGAAGGCCAGGGCGTTGGTGGCGACCGGTGCGAAGCTCACCTGGGCCGGATCCAGCGGCGCGGCGTTGAACGTATCGTTGGTGAACACATTGAACAGGCGCGTGCGGCCGGACGGACCGATCGGGCCGCCGCTGTCGTCCACCGCCAGCAGCGCACCGACGGGGCCCTGCACCCGCACCGTGGCGATCGCGGTGGTGCAGTTGGTCGGCACGCCGTTCTCGCACAGCTGGTAGGCCAGTTGCACCTGGCCGGGCTGCACACCCGCCGCGACCATGATCTGGCCCTGGTTGTTCATCGTGTAACCCGGCGTGCTGCCGGTCAGGCTGGCCACGACGCTGCCCACCGGCGGCGGCGAAACGTTGTTGAAGCTGTCGTTCTCCACGACCGAGCGGGCGATGGTGCCGCCCACGGCCGGATCGACCGGGGTGCCGGTGAAGTCGTCGTTGACCGCGAGCACCACGTTGGCCGAGCCGGACAGGGTGAGCGTCACGGTCGCGTCGCCACATTGCGCGGTGTACGGCGCGGGCAGGCAGACCCGGTAGCTGAAGTTCACCGGCCCCGGCGTGCCCGACGGCGCTGTGTAGCTGAAGCTGCCATCGGCATTGAACACCAGGCCCGGCAATGCGCCGCTGGTGAGGGTGTAGAGCGCACCGGCGACGACATTGTCATTGGCGCCGACGTTGGCCGTGAGCGGAAGCCCGGCAGGCACGGTGAAGCTGTCGTTCTGCGGGACCGGGGTGACCACCACGGTGACCGTGGCGGTGGTGCAGTTGGCGAGCGCGGCGGCTTCGCAGATCTGGTAGGTCACCAAGGTCGCGCCGCCGGTGACGCCGCTGCCGATGCTGATCGTGCCGTCCGGGTTGATGCTGACACCGGCCGGTGCACCGATCAGGCTGAGCTGCACCGCTGCCGCCGGCGGCGGGCTGACGCCGTTGAGCTGATCGTTGGCCAGTACGCTGAGCGAGGACGTGGTGCCCGGTACGAGGCCGGTAAGCACGTCGTCACCGGCCACCAGCGTGCCGGTGTTGATGTTGATCGTCACCGCAGCGGTGCCGCAGGTCGCGGCGTACGGCGCAGGCAGGCAGGTCTGGTAGGTGAAGCTGACCGGACTCGGCGTGCCTGCCGGCGGCGTATAGGTGAAGCCACCATTGCTGGCCAGGGTCAGGCCGGGCGGCGGCGTGCCCTGCACGGTGTAGAGCGCACCGGCGGGCATGGCGTCGTTGCTGGCCACGCTGTTGCTCAGGGTCTGCCCGACCTGCACCGAGAACGCGTCGTTCTGCGGGGCGGGGCTGACCACCACGGTGACGCTGGCGGTATCGCAGTTGCCCGGCGCGGCGGCTTCGCAGATCTGGTAGGTGATCGTCGTGGCACCGGAGGTCGTACCACTGGCCACCGTGATCGTGCCGGTCGGCGTGATGCTGAAACCGGCCGGTGCGCCGACCAGGCTCAGCAGTACATCCGCCGCTGCCGGCGGCGAGACGCCATTGAGGCTGTCGTTGGCCAGCACGCTGCCACTGGAGGTGGTGCCCGGCGCGACGCCGGTGAGCGTGTCATCGACGGCCAACAGCAGGCCGTTGTTGATGTTGATGGTGAGGATCGCGCGGCCGCACAGGCTGCCGTTCGGCGCGGGCAGGCATACCTGGTAGGCGACGCTGACCGGGCCGGTCACGCCCGCAGCCGGGGTATAGGTGAACGTGCCATCGGGGTTGAAGGTCAGACCCGCCGGCGCAGTGTCCTGCAGGGTGAACACCGCACCCGGCGGCGTGTTGTCGTTGGCGGCGACCGTGTTGCCCAACGTCTGTCCGGCCTGCACTGCGAAGGCATCGTTCTGCGGTGCCGGGGTGACGACCACGGTGACGCTGGCGGTATCGCAGTTGGCCGGCGCCGCCGCTTCGCAGATCTGATAGGTGATCGTGGTCGGACCGGACACCACACCGGTGCCCACGCTGATCGTGCCGTCCGGCGAGAGGGTGAAGCCACCCGGCGCGCCGACCAGGCTCAGCACCACATCGGCGGGCGCCGGCGGCGAGACACCGTTGAGGCTGTCGTTGGCGAGCACGCTGCCGCCCGTGGTCGCACCGGGCAGCACGCCGGTGAGCGTGTCATCGCCGGCGGTGAGCGTGCCGTTGTTGACGTTGAGGGTGACCGTGGCCGTGCCGCACAGGCTGCTGTCCGGTGCTGGCAGGCACGCGCTGTAAACGAAGGTCACCGGGCTGGGCGTGCCGATCGGCGGTGTATAGGTGAAGCTGCCATCGGCGTTGAACGCAAGCCCGGCGGGCGGCGTGCCCTGGATCGCCCAGGTGGACCCCGGCGGCAGGCTGTCATTGGTCGCCACACTGTTACCCAGACTCTGCCCGGCCTGTACCGAGAAGGCATCGTTCTGCGGCGTGGGACTGACGATCACCGTCACCGTGGCCGTGGCGCAGTTGCCTGGCGCGGCGGCTTCGCAGATCTGGTAGGTGAGCGTGGTCGCGCCTGCCATCGTGCCGGTGGCGACGCTGATGGTGCCGCCGGGCGTGATCGCGAAGCCGGCGGGCGCGCCCACCAGGCTCAGCACGACGCTGGCCGCGGCCGGCGGCGAGACGCCGTTGAGGCTGTCATTGGCCAGCACGCTGGCGGCCGACGTGGTGCCGGGGGCGATGCCACTGAAGGTGTCATTGCCGGCCAGCAGCGCACCGGTGGTGATGTTGAGGGTAACCGTGGCGGTGCCGCACAGGGTCGTGTTCGGCGCCGGCAGGCAGGCCTGGTAGGTGAAGTTCACCGGCCCGGTGGTGCCACCCGGCGGGGTATAGGTGAACGAGCCATCGGCATTGAAGGTCAGGCCGGCCGGCGGCGTGCCCTGCAGCGTCCAGCTGGCGCCGGGCGGCAGGTTGTCGTTGCTGGCCACGCTGTTGCCCAGGGTCTGCCCCAGCTGCACGCTGAAGGCATCGTTCTGCGGCAGCGGCGTCACCACCACGGTGACGCTGGCGGTATCGCAGTTGTTCGATGCAGCGGCTTCGCAGATCTGATAGGTGAGCGTGGTCGGGCCGGCGGTCACCCCGCCACCGACGCTGATCGTGCCGTCCGGATTGATCGTGAAGCCGGCCGGTGCACCGACCAGGCTCAGCAGCACATCCGTCGCGGTCGGCGGCGAGGTGCCGTCGAGGCTGTCGTTGGCCAGCACGCTGCCGGCCGTGGTCGCGCCCGGCAGCACGCCAGTGAGCGTGTCATCGGCGGCGGCCAGGGTGCCGGTGTTGACGTTGAGCGTCACCGTGGCGGTCGCGCACAGTGCCGCGTTCGGGGCCTGCAGACAGGCCTGGTAGGTGAAGGTGACCGGACCGGTGGTGCCGAGCGGCGGGGTATAGGTGAACGTGCCATCGGCATTGAACACCAGCCCGTTCGGCGGCGTGCCCTGCACAGTCCAGGTGGACCCGGCCGGCATGCCATCGTTCGCCGCGACGTTGCCGTTGCTGATCGTGCCACCGGCCTGCACCGCGTAGGCATCGTTCTGCGGTGCCGGACGGATCACCAGCGCAACCGTGGCGGTATCGCAATTGGACGGCGCGGCGGTTTCGCAGATCTGATAGGTCAGCGTGGTCGCGCCGGCGACGACACCGGTCGGCACGTTGATCGTCCCATCCGGGGCGACGCTGTAACCGGACGGTGCACCGACCAGGCTCAGCTGCACGGTGGCCGGCGCCGGCGGACTGACGCCGTTGAGCGCATCGTTGCCGAGCACGCTGGGCGTGGCGGTACCCGGCGCGATGTCGGTGAAGCTGTCGTCGGCGGCCGCCAACGTGCCCAGGTTGACGTTGAGCGTGACCGTCGCCGTGCCGCAGACACCGGCATTGGGTGCGGGCAGGCAGGTCTGATACGTGAAGGTCACCGCACCGGTGGTGCCCACCGGCGGCGTGTAGCTGAAGGTGCCGTCGCCATTGAACACCAGCCCGTTCGGGGGCGTGCCCTGCACGGTCCAGGTGGACCCGGCCGGCATGCTGTCGTTGGCGGCGACGCTGCCGTTGACGAGCGTGCCACCGGCCGGCACGGAGAAGGCATCGTTCTGCGGCGCCGGCGTGACTACGATGCGGATCGCGGCGGTGGCACAGTTGGTCGGCGATGCGGCTTCGCACAGCTGATAGGTCAGCGTCGTGGTACCGGCGGTGGCGCCGACGGGAATCTGCACGGTGCCATCGTTGTTGATCACGAAGCCGGCCGGTGCACCGACCAGCAGCAGCTGCACCGTCGCCGCGGCCGGCGGGCTCACGCCATTGAGCGAATCGTTGGCCAGCACGCTGGGCGTGGCGGAGCCACCGGTGAGCGGCACGGCGAAGGTATCGTCGTTGGCGACCACGGCGTTGACGGCGATGGTCAAGGTGGCCGTGGCGGTGCCGCACAGGGCGGCATCCGGTGCGGGCAGGCAGGCCTGGTAGGCGAACGTAACCGGGCCGACGGTGCCGGCCGGCGGCGTATAGGTGAAGCTGCCGTTGCTGTTGAACACCAGTCCCTGGGGCGGCGCGGTCACGCTCCAGGTCGAGCCGGCCGGCATGTTGTCATTGCCCGACACGTTGCCGCTGTTGGGCTGGCCGGCCTGCACGGCGATCGCGTCATCGACGGGTGCCGGACGCACCACCAGCGCGATGCTCGCGGTGGCGCAGTTGTTCGCCGCGGCGGTTTCGCAGATCTGGTAGCTCAGCGTGGTCGCGCCGGTAGGCGCATTGCCCGCCACCGAGACCGTGCCGTTGGGGTTGATCGTGAATCCGACCGGCGCGCCGACCAGGCTCAGCGAGACGCTGGCGGCCGGTACCGGGCTGACGCCGTTGAGCGCATCGTTGTTCAACACGCTGGGCGTGGCAGCGCCCGGCGCGATCGCACCGAAGCTGTCGTCGGTCGCGACCAGGGCGCCGTTGTTGATGTTGAGCGTGACCGTGGCGGTGCCGCAGACGGCCGCGTTCGGCGCCGGCAGGCAGGACTGGTAGGTGAAGCTGGTGGGGCTGGTGGTGCCGGCCGGCGGCGTGTAGCTGAAGCTGCCGTCGGCATTGAAGGTCACACCGGCCGGCAGTGCGCCCGGCACGCTGTAGAGCGACCCGATGGGCATGTTGTCGTTGCCCGACACCGTGTCGTTGATCGTCTGGCCCGCCTGCACGGCGAACGCATCGTTGACCGGCGCAGGCGCCACCACCAGCGCGATACTGGCGGTGGCACAGTTGGACGACGCAGCGGCTTCGCAGATCTGGTACGTGAGCGTCGTGGCGCCGGCGGCGGTCCCGGCTGCGACCGTGACCGTGCCATCGGCAGCGATGGCGAAACCGGTCGGCGCGCCGATCAGCGACAGCACGACCTCGGCAGGCAGCGGCGTGGCCGCATTGAGTGTGTCGTTGACCAGCACGGACGGCGAGGCGGTACCGGGGGCAAGCGGCGTGGCGAAGCTGTCGTCGACCGCCACCAGCGTGCCGCTGTTGACGTTGAGGGTGACGCTGGCCGTCGCGCAGACGCCTGCGTCCGGTGCCGGCAGGCAGACCTGGTAGGTGAACGGGATTGCGCCACTGAAGCCGACCGGGGGCGTATAGCTGAAGGTGCCGTCGGCCGCGAGCACCAGACCATCCGGCGGGATGTTGAGCACGGTGAACTGGGCGCCCACCGGCACATTGTCGTTGCTGGCCACCGAGCCGTTCAGCACCTGGCCCGAGGGCGTGGACAACGCATCGTCCACGGCGGACGGCGCGACCACCACGCGTGCGGTGGCGATGGCGCAGTTGGATGGCGCCGCTGCTTCACAGAGCTGGTAGGTCAGATTCTTCACGCCTGCCGGCGTGCCCGGTGCCACCGTCACCGCACCTTCGGCGGTGATGGCCAGCCCGGCCGGCGCGCCCTGCAACGACAGCAGCACATCGGCTGCCGCCGGCGGAGTGCTGCCATTGAGCGCATCGTTGGCCAGCACCGAGAGGGTGCTGCCGCCGGTGACCGGGTTGATCGGGGTCGTGCTGAAGTCATCCGGATTGGCGGCGAGCGTGCCTGCGTTGACGGTGATGGTGGCGCTGGCATTCGCGCACAGCGTGGCGTTGGGCGCCGGCAGGCAGACCTGGTAGTCGAACGTGACCGGGCTGGTGGTGCCGACCGGCGGGGTATAAGTGAAGCTGCCGCTGCCGCTGAACACCAGGCCGGCCGGCGCGGTGCCGGTGACGGTGAACAGCGCGCCCGGTGGCACGTTGTCGTTGTCGCCCACGGCGCCGTTGAGCGCTTGCCCGGCCGGCGTGGAGAACACATCGTTGGTCGCCGACGGTGAGACCACCAGACGGATCGTGGCGCTGGCGCAGTTGCCCGGCAGCGCCGCTTCGCAGACCTGGTACGTCAGCACCGCAGCACCGCCCACCGCGGTGGGCGGCACCTGCAGCAGACCATTGGCATCCAGCGCGTAGCCGGCCGGGGCGCCGACCAGGCTGAGCAGCACGCTCGCAGGGGCCGGCGGTGTGACGCCATCCAGCGCGTCGTTGGCCAGCACGCTGACCGTGGTGGTGCCGCCGGGCGCGAGCGGCGCGGCACTGAAGTCGTCATCGCGCGCCAGCAGCGTGCCGGCGTTGACGTTGATGGTCGCCGTGGCGGTGCGGCACTGGGCGGTGTCCGGCGCCGGCAGGCAGACCTGGTAGGTGAACGTCACCGGCCCGGTGAAGCCGGCCGGCGGCGTGTACTGGAACGTGCCGTCCGGGCCGAACTGCAGTCCCGCCGGCGCCGGGGTGGTCAGGGAGAACACCGCACCGGCCGGCGCGTTGTCGTTGCTGCCGACGTTGCCCGCCAGCAATTGACCGGCCGGCGTGGAGAACACGTCGGCCTGCGCGGACGGTGCCACCAGCAGCCGGATCTGCGCCGAGTCGCAGTTGCCCGGCAACGCCGCTTCGCACAGCTGGTAGGTCAGCGTGACCGCACCGGCCGGGACGCCGCTGCCGACCGTCACGCTGCCATCGGAAGCCAGCGTATAGCCGGCCGGCGCACCGACCAGACTGAGCAGCACGTCCGCGGAGGCGGGCGGCACGGTGCCGTTGAGGCTGTCATTGACCAGGACCGAAGCGGTGCTGCCGCCGAGCTCGGGGTCGATCGGTGCGCCGCGGAAATCATCGTCATTGGCGATCAGGGTGCCGGCATTGACGTTGAGGGTGACCGTGGCGCCCGCACACACCGCGTTGTCCGGCGCAGGCAGGCAGGCCTGGTAGGCGAAGGTGATCGCGCCCTGGGTGCCGGCCGGCGGGGTATAGGTGAAGCCGCCATCCGGATTGAACACCAGCCCGGCCGGCGCGGTGCCACTCAGGCTGAAGGTGGCGTTCGCCGGCACGTTGTCATTGCCGGCCACGTTGCCGGTCACTGCCACGCCCACCGGTGTGCTGAAGGTATCGTTGACCGCCACCGGCGCCAGCAGCAGGCGCACCGCCGCCGTGGCGCAGTTGCCGGGCAGCGCCGCTTCGCACAGCTGGTAGGAGAAGTCGACCGCCCCGGACGCTGCACCGCCCGGCACCGAAATCGTGCCGTTGCTGTTGAGTACATACCCGGCCGGCGCACCGACCAGGCTCAGGATCACCTGGGCCGGCGCAGGCGGAATGGCACCGTTGATGGTGTCGTTGGCCAACACGCTGTTGGTGGTGCCGCCGGTGGTGGGCGTGATGATCGCGCTGCGGAAATCATCGTCATTGGCGACCAGGGTGCCGGCATTGACGTTGAGCGTGACCGTGGCGGTATCGCAGACGCCCGCCCGCGGCGCGGCCAGGCAGGCCTGGTAGTTGAACGTGGTGGTGCCGGTGTACTGCGCCGGCGGGGTGTAGGTGAAGCTGCCATCGGCGTTGAACGCCAGGCCGGGCGGAGTCGCGCCCGTCACCGCGAAGGTGGTGCCGGCCGCGGTGTTGTCGTTCACCGACACATTGCCGCTGAGTGCCGTGGCGACCTGGGTGGTGTACGCATCCGCCACCGCATCCGGCGCGATCACCACGACGATGGTGGCGGTGGCGCAGTTGCTGGTACCGGCCTGGCACAGCTGATAGGTCAGGGTGACCGGGCCGGCGGCGGTACCGGCAGGCACCTGCAGCTGGCCGGCGGCATCGAGGGTGTAGCCGGCCGGAGGGGCGTTGATCAGCGAGAGCGCGGCCTGCGCGGGAAGGATCGCAACACCGTTGAGGGTGTCGTTGCCCAGCACGCTGGCGGTGAGCCCACCGGCGCTGGTCAGCGGCGCGCTGCTGAAATCATCGTTGGTAGCGACGATCGCACCGGGGCTGACGTTGATCGTGACCGTGGCGCTGTCGCACACGTTGCCGTTCGGTGCCGGCAGGCACACCTGGTAACGGAAACTGTCCGGCCCGGTGTAGGCCGCCTGGGCGGTATAGCTGAAGCTGCCGTCCGCGGCGAGCGTGACGCTGCCGTGCGCGGCCACCGCCAGCACGCTGAACTGCGCACCGGCCGGCACGTTGTCGTTGCCGGCAACCGTCCCGGCCAAGGCGATGCCCGCAGTGGCCGTGACGATGTCGTCCACCGCATCCGGCGCGATCACCAGCTGGACGTTGGCGGTGGCGCAATTGCCCGGGCTGGCCAGTTCGCAGATCTGATAGCTGAAATTCACCGCACCGGCGGCGGCGGTGGCGGGAACAATCACCTGCCCACCGGCGTCGACGGCGTAGCCGGCCGGCGCATTGCTGAGCGTGAGGGCAACCGTGCCCGGCGCGACCGCCGCGCCGTTGAGCGTGTCGTTGGCGAGCAGGCTGACGCTCGTGGTGCTCCCCGGCTGCAGCGGTGTGACGAACAGATCGTCCACGGCGGCGATCTGGTTGCCCTGCACGTTGACGCTGACGGTCGCGCTGTCGCACACCGTCGTATTGGGCGTCGGCAGGCACACCTGGTACGTGAACGAGTCCGGTCCGGTGTTGGCGTTGGTCGGCGTATAGGTGAAGGTGCCATCGGCGTTGACCACCGCGATGCCCCGGGTCGGCGCGATCCCCAGCGTGTAGGCGGAACCGCTGGCGATGGTGTCGTTGCCGGCCAGGGTGCCGGTCGCGGGTTGTCCACCGCCCGGCGTGGTGACCGTATCGTTGACCGCGTCCGGGCTGACGATCAGATTCGCCGTGGCCGTGGCGCAGTTGGCCTGCAGGGCGTTCTCGCAGAAACGGTAGGTCAGCGCCAACGGGCCGGCCGCAGCGGTGGCAGGCACCTGGATCGTGCCGTTGGCATTGATCGCGAAGCCGGCCGGTGCACCGACCAGGCTCAGCGTGACCTGCGCCTGCGGCACGGTGCCGCCGTTGAAGGTGTCGTTGCCGAGCACGCTCGGGGTCAGCCCGCCGGTGCCGGGCGGAAGGGGCGTGGCGAAGGTGTCATCGACGGCGACCAGCGCGTTCGCATTGACCACGATCGAGGCGGTCGCCGTGCTGCAGACGGTGCCGTTCGGTGCCGGCAGGCAGACCTGGTACTGGAAGGACGTCGCCGCGGCGATGCCACCGGCGGGCGCGTAGGTGAAGCTGCCGTCGCCGTTGAGCGTCAGACCGGCCGGCGGCACGCCGACGGCGGTGAAGACCGCGCCTGCCGGTGCATTGTCGTTGGCGGCCACGGTAGCGGTCAGCGAGGGCGCGCCACCGGTCGCGTTGAAGCTGTCGTTCACCGCGGTCGGGCCGATGATGAGGCTCACCGTCGCGGTGGCGCAGTTGGTCGGCGAGGCGTTCTCGCAGATCTGGTAGGTCAGCGTGGTTGCCCCGGCGGCCGCACCCGCGGGCACGGTGATCACGCCTGCGCTGTTGATCGTGAAGCCGGACGGTGCGCTCTGCAGCGCGATGATCAGGTCGGGCCCGTTCACCGGCGCGCCGTTGAGCGTGTCATTGCCGAGCACGGTGGGCGTGCTGCCGCCCGTGGTCGAAGAGATCGCCGTGGCAAAGGTGTCGTTGTTCGCCACCAGCGCGTTGGCCTGCACCGGCACCGCCGGCGTGGTCGCGGTGTTGTCCCCCGGGGTCGGGTCGGTGGTGCCCACCGGCAGCACCAGCGAGACGCTGTTGGCCGGCACCGTGGCCGGCGTGGTGGTCGGTGCCGTGCCCGTGACCAGCAGCACCACGCTGTCGTTGACCCCGACAGTGACCTGCACGTTGATCGCATTGCCGCTGCCGGTGGCCTGCGCGCACGACGAGGCGGCGGTGGTGGCCTGGCAGGTCCAGCTGACATTGGTGAGCAGCGCGGACACGGTATCGACCACGCCCACGCCCGAGGCGGCCGACGGGCCCGCGTTGTTGACCTGGATGCGGTACTGCACCGCTCCACCGGCCGCGACCGGTGTGGCGCTGAGCAGCGCCTTGGTGACGCTCAGCTGCGCCTGCAGGGCCAGTGCATTGCTGTCGATGGCGCTGTTGTTGCCGGGCGCGGGATCGCCGACATCGGCCGGTGCCGTCACGGTGGCGGTGTTGTTGAGCGGGTTGGGATAGCTCTGCGCCAGCAGCGGCGGCGGCAACAGCAACGCCAGCAGGGCCACCGCGCGCGCGATGCAGGCCGAAGCCGTCCCTGCCCTGCTGTATGTGCCGGTTGCTGCCATGCGCTCATCCTCGAAAACAGTGGTCCTGTCCATCCCCTGCGCAGGTCACCCCGCGCCACACGCCGTGCTGCACCGGGCGCTAGTACGCGCCCGGGTTGCTGCTGAAGCTGACCGGTACGCTGATCGTGGCCTGCCCGCCGTTGATCAGGTTCACCCCCACGCTCACCGCGTTTCCGCCGACGGCACCGCCGCTCGCCGCGGCGCAGGTGCTTCCGCTGGTGGCGCTGCAGGTCCAGGCGCCGCGCAGCGTGGTGCCGTTGGGCAGGCTGTCGGCGACCACGGCGTTGGTCACCGCATCCGGGCCGTCGTTGCGGACCAGCAACGTGTAGGTCGCGGTGCCGCCCGGCGTGTAGCTGCCGCTGCCATCGGTCTTGGTGATCGACAGGTCCGCCTGCCGCGTCCGGTTCGTGATCCGGCACACCAGGGTGACCGCAGTGGCGGTCATGGCCGGTGCCTGCAGGGTGAAGCTGCCGCCGCTGCCAGAGGACACCACGGTGTTGTTCTGGTCGGTGCACTGCCAGGTGCTGGCGTAGCGGGCGAGCGTGGTGCCGGCTGCCGCGGCTTCGGCCAGTGCGTAGCTGCCTCCGGGGACGGTGATCACCGCGGCGGTGGCGCCGTTGTTGCCGACGTTGCTGGCCGAGCCGACGGTACTGCCGTTGTAGGTGATGGAGAGATTGAAGCGCCCGGTGTCGCTGGTCGGCTGCAGGTCCTTGACCAGCTGCAGCGTCGCCGCACAGGCCTGGGTGATGCCTTCCACGGTGAACACCGCCTGGCCGATGCGGATGCCGAGCAGGGCCAGCAGGTTGTCGACCACGCCGCCGAGCAGCGCGGTCAACACCGGCGTGACCAGCGCGTTGACCTGCGTGCGGATCGGCGTGAGCAGCGTGTTGACGATGCCGTTGACCAGGTCGGCCACCGGCAGCGGCAACGGGATGCCGCCCAGCAGGGTGACCGTGGGATTGCCGCTGGTGACCTGGATGCTGAGCGAATTGACCAGGGTGGAAACCATCGTCGCCGCACTGACGGTGCCGGCGCTCAGCGTGCGTGTCTGTGGGTATGGGCCGGTGAAACTGGCGCTCTGCAGCCCGGGCGTGGCAGTGGCGAAACTGCGGATGGTGACCGTCAGCGGGATGGTGATGTCGGCCACCGGCGTGAGCAGGCCGAACACGTTCGCCGAGACCCGCACGCGCACGCTCAGCGAGGTCAGCGTGGCCGCGCTCAATGCGGTGTCGGTCAGCACGGTGCTGCGGTTGAAGAACGTGGCATCGCTGATCTGGCCGACGTAGAGATTCACCAGGCCCGGCCGCGCCTGCAGGGTGACCGCATTGCCGACCAGGTTGATCGCCGAGATCGCGCCTTCGGCACGCGCGACATCGGCGTACACCTGCAGATGCAGGACATCGGCGGTGATGCTGGTGTTGGAGAGCGTGACACCCAGCAGATTCAGGCCGCTCAACGCCGCCGAGAGCGTGCCGGTGTTGAGCCCCTGCACCAGATCCAGATCCAGCTTGATGCGGATCGCCGCGCTGTGGAATGCCGCGCCCGCCGCGCCGCAGGTATAGACCGGCGGCTCGACCACCTGCAGCCACAGGCGCACGTTGGCGACGCCGTTGAGGCCGAGTGCGGCGGTATCCACGGTGATCGGCGCCGGCGTGGTGAGGACGTTGCGGAAGTTGTAGAGCTGGATGCCACCGGTCAGCAGGTCCAGCACGTTGAGCCGCACCGTCGCCAGCGAGCCGGTGGGCAGTGCGATCTGCAGGATGTCGGCCAGGCGGATGTTGCCGCTCAGCCCGGCCGCACCGAGCGGGAGCGCGTTGAGCACGTTGGCCGCCGCGGTCTGCCCGTCGGCCTGCAGCACCTGCACCATCGCCGCACGCAGCTGCCCCAGCGTGATGTTGGCGTTGAGCACCTGGCTGGGATCACTCACCACCACGCCGCCGTTGAGCTGGGTCAGCAGCGCGTTGAGATTGATGTTGGCGCCCGCCAGGTTGTTCCAGTCGGCCACGCTGAGGTTGACCGTGGTGCCGGGCAGCAGCGCGCCGAACAGGAGATTGAGCACGGGGCTCTGGGTGGAATCGATCGAGGCCAGGCGCGGCCCCGCGCTCACGCACGCGCCGGCCGTGCAGGCCGATTGCGCGCTGGCGGTGGAAATACCCGCACTTAATGCGATCGACATCACAAATAACAGCGAAACAGCCCTCAAGCTGAATCGCCGTAACGCCAACCTCACAACAGAAACTTTATCCATCGGCCATCCCCTGCGTCCTGGCCGAAGCGGTCTTTCACGGGCCGGTGGGTACCGACCATGATCGACAGGGCATCGGCCTGCTTCCGATGTTTTGGATATCCCGGCGCGTCATGGCCGGCTTGAGGGATTAACTACGTGCACGCAGGGAAACCGTCAAACCGGCCACGGTGCGTGCAGGGGGAAGTTTCACTGTCGGCCAGAAGTTTCACGGTGGAGCGCTCGGCGCGACAGGGGCGGCAAGTCATTCTGTACAGAGTGGGAAAAGAATCACTGCCCGGTAAGTATCGATAACCATCCACCGTTCAAGGAACGATAAAGGGGAACCCCATGTTGGCGATGTCGGATCGAATTCGCGCAGCACGCACCAGCGCAGGGATGTCACAAACGCAGTTGGCGGTGGAAACCGGGGTCAAGCGCAGCGCGGTGGCGCAGTGGGAACGGCGTGGGGGCACCCATCCAAGTGTGTCGCATCTGGCACATATCGCCATCAGTACTCGGGTGCGCTTCGAGTGGTTGGCCACCGGCCGCGGGGTGTGCAAGGCCAGCGGAGAGGAACTCACGATGACCGCGCCCGCACAGGACTACGTGCGCGACGACCTGGAAGGCAACATTCTGTCGCTGCTGCGGCGGCTGCCACCGCGCAAGCGGCAGGTCGCGCAATCGATCATCGAGATGCTGGCCGTGTAGCGGACGGCCGCGGGTGATCAGCCCGCGGACTCCAGCGCGGCGCGCGGCGGCAGCGACCAGTCGATGCGGTCGTGGCCGCGGCGCTGCAGGTACTCGTTGGTCATCGAGAAATGGCGGCAGCCCAGGAAACCGCGATGCGCCGACAGCGGCGAAGGATGCGGCGCCTTGAGCACGCGATGCCGACCGGTATCGATGACCTTGCCTTTCTGCTGCGCATAGCTGCCCCACAGCAGGAACACCAGGCCTTCGCGCTCGCGGTTCAGGGTGTCCACGACGTGATCGGTGAAGCCTTCCCAGCCGCGACGCTGATGCGAGCCGGCGTTGCCCGCTTCCACGGTCAGCACCGCGTTGAGCAGCAGCACACCACGATGCGCCCACGGCAGCAGGCAACCATGGTCGGGGCGCGGAATGCCCAGATCGGCCTCGATCTCCTTGTAGATGTTCAGCAACGATGGCGGCACCGGTACGCCCGGCATCACCGAGAAACTCAGGCCGTGCGCCTGGCCCTGCCCGTGATACGGGTCCTGGCCGAGGATGACCACCTTGACCTGGTCGAAGGGCGTGGCATCGAACGCGGCGAAGATCTGCGGGCCGGGCGGGAACACCTGCGCCCCGGCCGCCTTGCGCTGGCGCAGGAACGCGGAGAGTTCGCGCATGTCCGGACGCAGCAGGTAATCACCGATACGCGTCTTCCAGCTCGGTTCGAGCTGGATGCTGGGCACTACATCGTCATTCATCGCACTACAGGCTTGTCGTTGAGGCGGGACAGGCGCAGCTGGAACAGCACCTTGGTGATGAGCAGCCGCTCTTCGATCGGTTTCTGCACCAGATCGTTGGCACCGGCCTGGAGCAGGCCGGATTGATTGTGCGGGTTGCCGTCACCGGTCATCACCAGCACCGGCAGGCGGCGCTTGCCGTAGCCGAAATCCACGCGCACGCGCTGCACCACATCGCGGCCACTGAGCTCGCCCTTGAGCGTGACATCGGTGAGCACCAGGTCGATGCGGTGGCTGCTGCGGCCGAGCGATTCGGCCGTGAGCAGCGCGAAGGCATCTTCGGCGGTCAACACATGCAGCACGTTCAAACCCTGCCGTTCGAGCATGCGCTTGGTCGCTTCGGCGACGACGCGGCTGTCTTCGACGTACAGGATGGTCGCGCCGGGAATCGTCTCCGGCTGCACATAGCCACGGATGAAGGTGGCCAGTGCTTCGTGCCCGAGCGCCTTGTCGAAATAATCGGTGACGTACTCGGTGAAGCGGCGCTGCTCCAGATGCTGCTGCGCGTCGCCGGACACCACGATCACCGGCACGTAGGCCTGGCCCGCCGCGTCACGCACGATGCGCGCCAGGTCCAGCCCGTCGCCATCACTCAGGGTGAGCGAGGTGGTGACCAGACTGACGGGCCCGGCGTCCAGCGCCGCACGCGCCTCGGCGATGCTCGCGCAGCCCACCACCTCCACCGCCGGCAGTTCGCGTTGCAGCACATCGGCAATCAACTTGCGGACCAGCCTGGAGCCGTCGACGACCATCACGCGCGGTGCGTCGTCGGCGAGGTGCTTGAGGGCTTGCGGACGCATGCGGGCCTCAGGTTTCGGTCGGACGGGTCTGGCGCAGGAAATGCCCCGTCACCAGCCAGGCGCCCAGCCAGCCCAGCACCACGGTGCCGAGCAGCACGAACGAGGAATGCAGCAGATCCAGACCATGCAACACGAACGGACTGCCATAACTCTGCGAGAGCGCGGCCAGCGGCGGGCGCAGGGCCAACCCGGCCGCACCGATCAACGCGAGGGCGACCGCGCCGGCGCCCAGGCCGTACCACGCGCCCAGATACAGGAAGGGCCGACGGATGAAGCCATCGCTGGCGCCGAGCAGCTGCAGCACGCCGATCTCATCGCGGCGGGCCTGGATGTCCAGCCGCACCGTATTGCCCACCACCAGCGCGGCACCAAGGCCGAGCAGGACCGACAGCACCTGCACCAGGCGCGTGCCGAAGCCGAGCCAGCCATCCAGGCGCTTGCGCCACAGCGCATCGTGCTGGACCAGGTCGGCCTGCGGCAGGCCCTCCAGCGACTGCGCCAGGCGCGCGTCATCGGTGCCCTCGCCCGGGGTCACGATCAGCAGGGTCGGCAGCGGATTGTCATGCAGTGCATCGATGGCTTCGCCGAGCCCGGCGCTCTCGCGCAGCTCGGCCAGCCCCTGCTCCGGCGTCTGCACGGTGACGTTGGCCACGTCGGCGCGACCGCGCAGGGTCTCGGCCACCTGGCGCGCCGCATCGTCACCGGCGTCGGTCTTCAGGAAGAGATTGATGTCGCGCGACTGCTGCACGCTGCCGGCGAAGTGCTTGAGGTTGTCCAGCGCGATCGACAGGCCCAGCGGCAGCGCGAGCGCCAGCGCCATGACCATCACCGTGAGCAGCGTCGCCCACGGCTTGCGCCACGCGCGGCCGAGGCTGAAGACCACGCTGTGGCCGTGATGGTGCAGCCACACGCCCAGGCGTGAGGGCGCGGCGGTTTCTTTGGTCACCGGTGCGTTCATTCGGCCAGGTCCTGCGGCGAGATGTCATCGACCAGGCGGCCGTGGTCCAGGATCAGCACGCGCTTGCGCATGCGCCGCAGCAGGGCCAGATCGTGGCTGACCACCAGCACGCTGGTGCCACGGTCGGGCAGCTCGGCGAACAAGGCCATGATCTCCGCCGCCAGTGTGGGATCCAGATTGCCGGTCGGTTCGTCGGCGACCAGCAGCTTGGGCTCGCCGACAATCGCACGGGCGATGCCGACGCGCTGCTGCTCACCGGCCGACAACTGCGAGGGCAGCGCCTTCTCGCGGTGCCCCAGGCCCATGCGCTCGAGCACCGAGCGCACGCGCTTGCCGATCTCGTTGCGGCGGGTGCCGCGCAGGATCAACGGCAGGGCGACGTTCTCGGCGATGCTGCGGTCCATCAGCAGGCGGTGGTCCTGGTAGACCGCACCGACCTCGCGCCGATGCCGCGGAATGCTGCCGCCGCGCACCTTCAGCAGGTTGCGCTCATCGAAGATCACCGCGCCGCGGCTGGGCCGCTCGTCGAGATGGATCAACTTGAGCAGGGTGCTCTTGCCCGCACCGGAGTGACCGGTGACGAACAGCATTTCCCCGGGGGCGACATCGAAGCTGACGTCCACCAGTGCCTGGTGGCCGCCGGCATATTGTTTGCTGACATTGTCAAAACGCAGGACGCTCATCCCCTGATTATGCAGGACGAGGGTGGCGTGTAGGTAACGGCAACCGGGTGGGTCTGCTCCGTAGTGCCGGCCGCTGGCCGGGGGAAGCGCCATCGCATTCGCGCTGTCGCCCCACGGTTCGCTGCGCAAACCGTGGGCCCCTCTCATCAGCACTCGATCCCCCGTCGCTTCGCGACCGCCCCCTTACCAAGGGGGCTATACCCCCCAGGCATCGCGGGTGGCGCGTCCGGTCTTACGAACCGGACAGCATCCGTCGGATCTTGCGGCCCAGGCGGGTCAGGAACGAGGCGCCCGGGTCGGCGGCCGGCGTGCCGCGCATCGGCTTGGCGGTCACCTGCACCGGGGTCACCGGGCCGGTCGCTGCCGCGCCTTCGGCACCCTCGACCGGACGGCCGTGGCGACGACGACGACGCTTGCGCGGCGCGCGCTCACCTTCCACCGCCGGGCTGCCTTCGGCAGACGGGGCAGCGGTCGGCGCGAGCTGCGGCTTGGCCTCGGCATCGACCGCATCGACGGCGGCGACCGGCTGCTCGCCTTCCACGCGCGGCTTGCGCTCGCGGCGGGGCTTGCCATCGGCACTGCGCTCACCCGGGGCGCGGCGCTCGCCGCGTCCACCGGACGGCTTGCCGCCACGGCTGCTGCTGCCACCGCCACGGCGCTGCTCTTCGGCGGCACGCGCTTCGCGTGCTTCGCGGAAGATCTGGCCGACGCTCTCATTCTCGTCGCCCTCGGCATCGCCCTCGCCTTCCGGCAGCGGGGCGCGCGGCGCGCGCGGGATCGGGGTCAGGATTTCGCTGGTGACCGGTTCGACCGGGATCTTCTGTTCGATGTAGGCCTCGATGTCCGGCAGGCCCATCGCATAGCGCTCGCAGGCGAAGCTGATCGCATCGCCCTCTTCGCCCAGGCGAGCGGTGCGGCCGATGCGGTGCACGTAGTCTTCCGCATCGAACGGCAGGTCGTAGTTGTAGACGTACTTGATGCCATCGATGTGCAGGCCGCGGGCGGCGACATCGGTGGCCACCAGGATTTCCAGCTGGCCCTTCTGGAAGCGGTTGAGCAGGCTCTCACGCTTCTTCTGCGGCACGTCGCCGGACAGCACGCCGACGCGGTAGCCGGCCTTTTCCAGCGAACGCGCGACGCGCTCGACGAACACCTTGGTATTGACGAACACCATGGTGCGGGCGCCTTCGCTGCGCGAGAGCAGGCCCAGCAGCAGCGGAATCTTCTCTTCGTCGGCCGGGAAGTAGATGCGCTGGCGGACGCGGGCGGCGGTGATCGATTCGCTCTCCACCACCAGCTTCTGCGGCTCGTTCATGTGCTCATAGGCCAGCTCCAGCACGCGATGGCTGAGCGTGGCGCTGAACAGCAGCGTCTGGCGCGTGGAGCGCTCGGGCATGCGGCGCAGCAGGAAGCGGATGTCCTTGATGAAGCCCAGGTCGAACATGCGGTCGGCTTCGTCGAGCACGCAGATTTCGCAGGCGTGCAGCGAAACCACCTTGTGCTGCTTGACGTAGTCGATCAGGCGGCCCGGGGTGGCGATGATCACGTCCACGCCCTGCTGCAGGATCTCGCGCTGCTTGTCGTAGTCCACGCCACCGTAGACCAGCGCGAAGCGCAGGCCGAGGTCGGAACCGAACTTCACCGCGTCCTTGTGGATCTGGATGGCCAGCTCACGGGTCGGGGCCAGGATCAGCGCGCGCGGATCTTCCGGCTTGCGGTCGGCCAGCGCCGGGCGGGTCAGCAGGCGGTTCACGACCGCGACCAGGAACGCCAGGGTCTTGCCGGTACCGGTCTGGGCCTGGCCGGCGACGTCGCCACCGGGCAGTGCCACCGGCAGGGTCAGCGCCTGGATCGGGGTGCAGCGGGTGAAACCAGCACTTTCAAGCCCGGATTGGAGCGCCGGATGCAGGTCGAAAGTGGAGAAGGTCAAATCGGTCAGCGGTTTGTCGCTCATGAGTCCGTCTTGGTAAGGCCATCCCGGCAGAGGTGCGGGGTGGCTTGCAATCTTGGGGGGCACCGTCGCAAACGGCCCCTGCGCCGGGATTGGCGGGGCCGGACTCCAGGTCCAGGGCGCCGCACAATGCCCCAGTTTAGCGCAATGTCGGCGCCAAACCGGGATAGTTCGTCGCACAACCTGATGAGAATGCCCGCCCGGCGCGCCGTTGCAGGGCGGTCCAGCGCCCCGGGAGTGATCTGCACCCCGCATTCACCGGGCCTGCCGCCGGTTGAACGGCCCCGCTGGCGGGGGTGGAACCGGGGTCCAGGCCCCCGCATATCGAAGGGGATCGTCGCGACACCGCAGGTGGGCGATCACGGGATGCTTCTTTCCAACCAGCGTCTGTCCGGTCACGGCGATAGCGGTACACTGCGCCCCGTGAGCGTCCAGGCATCCGCCGAACGCACCGCTGGCCGCCCGCGGCCACGAGGCACCAGACGCGGGTGACGCCCGGGTGGCGTTGCCCAACTTCAACTTCCTCCGGCCCTGCCGGGTGCATTACCAGACGAGAAACCAAGATGAGCGACAAGGTTGTACACGTCAGCACCGCTGACTTCCAAAGCGCAGTACTGGATTCCAAGGAACCGGTGCTGGTCGATTTCTGGGCCGAATGGTGTGGTCCCTGCAAGATGATCGCCCCGGCGCTGGACGAACTGGCCGACGCCTATAACGGCCGCGCCAAGATCGCCAAGGTCAACGTCGACGAACAGCGCGAACTGGCCGCCAAGTACCACGTGCGCTCGATCCCGATGCTGCTGGTGTTCAAGGACGGCGAAGTCCAGGCCCAGCAGATCGGTGCCGTCGGCAAGGCCCAGCTGGCCGGCATGCTCGACAAGGCCCTGGCCTGATCGCAGCAGGCAGCCGGCCCGTCCGGCTGCCACGCGGGCCCGTCGCCCGCATGAATGACCCTGCCCCACCCGGCTTGCGCGCCGCCGCGAGCCGGTGTTAGTGTCGGCATATCCGGCCGCATTCGCGCGCCGCATCTTCTGGACGCAGTTTCCTTCCAGATCCTTTCCCAACGTTCGCCGCCCTGCCGGGCGCTCGCACCTTCTAGCGAGGAATCCAGCACTTGTCCGATATCACTACTTCCGAACCCGGGAGCGCCGACGCGCCCGCCGAGAAGCGCGTGCGCAAGCCGCGCGTCGCCAAGGCCGCCGCCAACACCGGTGCCGACGCAGGTTCCCCCCCCTCACAACCCGCTCTGCCTCTGGCTGCCGCGTCTGACGCGCCGGCGCCGGCTGCCGCTCCTTCGGCAGCTCCGCAGGCATCGGCACCGGCGGCTTCTGCCGGTGGCGACGCATCGCCCTCGCAGGGCGGTGGTCAGCAGGACACCGGCGACGGTGGCCAGCGCAACCAGAACGGCCGCAACCAGAACCCGCAGGGCGGGCAGAACCCGTACCAGCAGGGTCAGGGCCAGAACCAGGGCCAAGGCCAGGGTCAAGGTCAAGGCCAGGGCAACCGCCGCGATCGTTTCCGCAATCGCCGTGACCGCAACCGCGGTGGCGATCGCTACAACGACGACGGCATGCCGCAGGACAACGGTGAACAGCAGCCGTTCGTGCGCAGCCAGCAGGCCAACGTGCCCGAAGGCTTCCCGGTCTACTCGCTGAGCGACCTCAAGCGCATGCCGGCGCAGAAGCTGCTGGAAATCGCCGAGCAGCTGCAGATTTCCGAAGGCGTCGCCCGCGCCCGCAAGCAGGACGTGATCTTCGCCCTGCTCAAGGTGCTGACCCGCCATGGCGACGGCGTTGCCGCCGACGGCGTGCTGGAAATCCTGCCGGACGGCTTCGGCTTCCTGCGCGCGGCCGAAGCCAGCTACCTGGCCGGCCCGGACGATACCTACATTTCGCCCAGCCAGATCCGCCGCTTCAACCTGCGGACCGGCGATCATCTGTCCGGCCGCATCCGCTTCCCGAAGGACGGCGAGCGTTACTTCGCGCTGTCGATCGTGGACACCATCAATGGTGAGCCGCTGGAAGCGTCGAAGAACAAGGTGCTGTTCGAGAACCTGACCCCGCTGTTCCCGCGCAAGCGCTTCACCCTGGAACGTGGCAACGGTTCGTCCGAAGACATCACCGGCCGCATCCTCGATCTGATGGCACCGCAGGGCAAGGGTCAGCGTTCGCTGATCGTCTCCCAGCCCAAGGCCGGCAAGACGATGATGATGCAGCAGGTGGCGACGGCGATCACCACCAATCATCCGGACGTGCACCTGATCGTCCTGCTGATCGATGAGCGCCCGGAAGAAGTGACGGAAATGCAGCGCACCGTGCGCGGCGAAGTCATCAGCTCCACCTTCGACGAGCCGGCCGCCCGTCACGTGCAGGTCGCCGAAATGGTGATCGAGCGTGCCAAGCGCCTGGTCGAGCACAAGAAGGACGTGGTGATCCTGCTCGACTCGATCACCCGCCTGGCGCGTGCCTACAACAACGTGGTGCCCAGCTCCGGCAAGGTGCTCACCGGTGGTGTGGACGCCAACGCCCTGCACCGTCCGAAGCGCTTCTTCGGCGCCGCGCGCAACGTGGAGGAAGGCGGCAGCCTGACCATCATCGCCACCGCGCTGGTCGATACCGGCAGCAAGATGGACGAGGTGATCTACGAAGAGTTCAAGGGCACCGGCAACAGCGAAGTGCACCTGAGCCGTCGCATCTCCGAAAAGCGCGTGTTCCCGGCGATCGACATCAACCGCTCGGGTACCCGTCGCGAAGATCTGCTGATCGAACCGGAACTGCTGCAGAAGATCTGGATCCTGCGCAAGCTGCTGCATCCGATGGATGAAATGGCTGCGATGGAATTCCTGCTCGACAAGATGAAGAACACCAAGTCCAACGACGAGTTCTTCGGTTCGATGAAGCGCTGATCGGCGCATCATCCGGACAGGAAAAGGCCCCGCAGTGCGGGGCCTTTTTCGTATCGAGATCCTGACTTCGGCATCTTCCGGACGGAACGGCGCGCTGGACTACCCAGCCGCCGTCGCGTTGCCTCAGCCGCCGTGGCGCGAACCACGCCACGCGTAGAACGCAATGAAGACGTAGCACAGCATGGGCAGCAGGAAGGACAGCTGCAGCCCGTGGTGGTCGGCCAGCCAGCCCATCGCAAGGGGAATGACCGCCCCACCGACAATCGCCATCACCAGCAGGCTCGACGCCTGCCCGGTCAGCGTACCCAGCCGTGCGATCGCCAGAGCGAAGATGGTCGGGAACATGATCGAGTTGAACAGGCCGATGCTGACCACGCTCCACTTGGCCAGGTTGCCGCTGCCCAGCATCGTCACCGTGAGCAGGGCCATCACGATCAACGCGAACACACCCAGCATGCGGCGCGGGTCGAGACGGGTCAGCAACGCCGCACCGAGCAGTCGGCCGACCAGCGCACCGCCCCAGTACAGCGACACGTAGCGCGTGGCTTCCTGTTCGGTCAGGCCCTCGCCGATGCCCGGCATCGAGAGGAAGTTGACCAGCACGCTGCCGATCGAAACTTCGGCGCCCACGTAGAAGAAGATCGCCAGCACGCCGTAGCGCAGGTGGCGGTGGCGCAGCGCATCGCGCAGCCGGCCGCGACCGCTGGCCGCCGTGTCCTCCACGCCCGGGATCGTCGGCAGGCGGAACATCCAGATCGCTACCGCCAGCACGAACAGTGCAAGCGCCAGACCGAAGTACGGCAGCTGCACCGACTGCGCTTCGGCGGCGCGATAGGCCAGCGCCTCGGCCTGC
Organism: Stenotrophomonas sp. JAG2; assembly: GCF_041080745.1. Classification (NCBI taxonomy): domain Bacteria; kingdom Pseudomonadati; phylum Pseudomonadota; class Gammaproteobacteria; order Lysobacterales; family Lysobacteraceae; genus Stenotrophomonas; species Stenotrophomonas sp. JAG2. Next base: position 48,367 of record NZ_JBEUMH010000004.1, read on the forward strand.
GGCAGCAAGGCCAGCTCATCAGCGGTGCGCGGCGCAGCCGAGAGGATCAGCAGCCCGCCGAACAGCGGCGCGATGGTGGTGCCCAGCGCATTCATCGACTGCGCAAGCGTCAGCCGACTGGAACTGGTCTGTTCCGGCCCGAGCAGCGCGACGTAGGGATTGGCGGCCACCTGCAGCACCGTGATGCCGGTGGCCAGTACGAACAGCGCACCGAGGAACAGGCCGTACACATGCGCCTGCGCAGCCGGCCAGAACAGCAGCGCGCCGACGCCGGCAATGGCCAGCCCGGCGACGATGCCACGCTTGTAGCCCACCGCCGCGACCAGGCGCCCGGCGGGCAGCGACATCAGGAAGTACGCACCGAAGAAGGTGAACTGGACCAGCATCGCCTGTACCCAGGTCAGCGCGAACGCCGCCTTGAGATGCGGAATCAGGATGTCATTGAGGCACGTGAGGAAGCCCCACATGAAGAAAATGGCGGTGACCACGGCCAGTGCAACGCGATTGCTTTGCACATGTTGTCCGCGGACGGCAGCGGGGGTATCCATCGCGTGTCCTTCCAGATAGGGAGTGCCGGTCAATTGGCAGCCAGACATGGAACCCGCTTGCGCCTCGATTGTCCAGCACTGTCGGCAGCACACACGGCAGCGCTCCGGGCACGACATGCACCGGCTGCCGCCAGCGCCGCGGGATGCAGCGTGCTGCTCCGCGGACGCACCGCTTCACCCACGCGGCAGCGTAATCCGCAATAATCGCCGCCGAAAGTGTTGTTGACCGCCCGGGGGCGGGGTCGTCGGCGGACGGGCGCGGAATGCGCACCGGTTCCAGGCGATGTCGTGCGCTCCTGACTGCTTCGCCGTTGCCGTTCCACCCGCCTGTCCGGTTGGCGCTGCACCCTGCTGCCCGTGAACCGCATGCGCCCGTTGTCTGCCCGTCTCACTCTCGGCACGTTGATCCTTGCCCTGGCCCTGCTCAGCGCGATCATCGCCCTGGCCAACACCCTGCATGCCAGCTACCGCGTGCAGCGTGAGCAGTTGATCGGCAACACGCTGGAAGCCAACCGCGTGTACGCCAGCAAGCTTGCCGAGTCGACCCAGAACTTCGTGCTGTCGGCCCAGCAGCAGGTCGCCTACAGCGCCACCCTGCTCGGCCAGCGCCGTCACGATCGCGAGGCGCTGGAAGCCGAGGCCGCGCGCCTGCAGCTGCAGACCAACAGCTTCAACTCGGTGCTGATCGTGGATGCGGGCGGCACCGTGCTGGCCACCTCGCCGCAGAGCCTGGCGCTGCAGGGCGTGCTGCTCAAGAGCAGCGGCAACCGCGATGCCCTCGATCGCCGCGTGCCCTTCATCAGCGACCCGTACGAGTCGGCGACAGGCCGGCTGCTGGTCGCGATCTCGCACCCGATCTTCTCGGCACAGGGCGAGTACCAGGGCTACGTCAGCGGGACGATCTACCTGCGCCAGCGCAGCATCCTGCAGTCCCTGCTGGGAAAACACTATTACCGCGATGGCTCCTACCTGTACGTGGTCGATCGCCACGGTCGCATCCTGTACCACATCGAACAGGACCGGGTCGGCCAGTTCGCGCTGGAGAACCCGGCCGTCCAGGCGGTCACCCAGGGGCATTCCGGCGCGCAGCAGGTGCGCAACAGCCACGGCGTATTGATGCTGGCCGGCTATGCACCGGTGCCGAGCGTGGGCTGGGGCGTGGTCGCCCAGCGCCCGACCACCGCCACGCTGGCCGCGCTGTCCAAACTGATGTCCTCGGTGATCTGGAACGCGATCCCGCTGGGCATCCTGTCGCTGTTGATCACCTGGTGGTTCGCACGGCGCATCTCGCGGCCGCTGTGGCAGCTGGCGCGCAACGTGCAGAACCGCGACACCGGCATCGCCATCCGCCATGTCACCGGCATCCGCGCCTGGTACTACGAGGTGGCTCAGCTCAGGACCGCCCTGCTCTACAGCTTCAACCTGCTGCAGGACCGCATCGGCAAGCTCAACCGCGCCAGCATGACCGACCCGCTCACCGGCCTGCAGAACCGGCGTGGCCTGCAGCAGGGGCTGGAAGACTGGCAGGCGCGCGGGCAACCGTTCGGGATCATCGCGCTGGACATCGACCGCTTCAAGACCATCAACGACCGCTTCGGCCACGCCGTCGGCGATGCGGTGATCCTGCGCATCGCGCAGCTGATGCGCGATGACGCGCGCGATACCGACCTGCTCTGCCGCAACGGGGGCGAAGAATTCCTGGTTCTGCTGCCGGGTGTCGACGCGACCAACGCCGCCCAGGTGGCCGAGCGCCTGCGCGTGCAGGTCGCCGCCGAAGTGTTCGAGCAGGTCGGCACGGTGACCGTGTCGCTGGGCGTGGCCCACTACCCGACCTATCACGCCGATCCGCAGCAGGCACTGCGGCTGGCCGACAAGGCGCTGTACATGGCCAAGGAACAGGGCCGCAACCGCACGGTGGTGTATCCGCAGCCGGAAGGCCCGGGCAACGGTTGAGGCAAGGGTCGCGGGCGCAGCACGCCCGCGATCCTGTGCGGCTCAGCCGCCGAGCGGCGTCAGCAGCGTTGGCCCCTTCCTGGGGGCGTCCGCCATGAAGACCCCGTCGGCAGGCAGCAGATCGGCATTGACATCGGCGCTCATCGCCTTGTCGCTGCGCCACGGCGCCGGCTGGCGCGGGCCGGGAATGTAGGCATCCCAACGGCCGTAGCGCTCCACCTCGTTACCGAAGGAGAAGCGCACCGGCACACGCACGGTCCAGCTCGCGTCATCCTTGCTGTCGCCACTGCTCGGTACCTTGAACGTCCATTTGCGTGCAGCGCCCATCGATACCCGTGCCAGTTTGTCGCGCATCCTGCGCATGTTCGCCTCGTTGGCGATCACGCGCAGGTTGACCTGCTCGGCAGCCACATCCAGTACTTTGCCATCGCGCCCGACCTGCACCAGCAGCAGCACGTCGCCGCGCCCACCCGCGTTGTAAACGTCCTCGGGATACGCCGGGAGCGACATCTTCAACCGGGTGACGCTGTCCGTCGCCGTCTCGTCGTACTGCTCGAAGTTGGCCGCCAGCAGCGTGACCAGGCTGCTGCCATCGGGACGGTTCTTCGCGCCCAACCGCAGGCTCACCGGGGTACGTGCCCTGACCGCGTGGCCGTCCACCAGCACCGGTGCGAAACGCCATGTCTGCACCGCGCCCTCGACGAATCGCACGATGGTCTCGTCGACCTGACCCCGCTTGTCGAGGCGGAACGTTTCCACCCGGCCATCGGTCCCGATGTCGATCTCGCCGGTGAGCACCATGCTGGCCTCGGCATGCTCGCGCACCTCGCGCTTGGTCTGCGCGCTCGCATCGGATGGCAAGGCCATGCCGACCCCGCTGAACGCCAGCGCCACTGCCAGAATCCGGGAATACCCCATCGCACTATCTCCTTGTGGATGCCCCACAGCCTAGCGCAGCCGCGACCACGCAGCCAATCAGGTAGCCGAGCGAGGCACCGTGGTGCATCCGCGGCCGGAAGGCCCGGGCAACGGTTGAGGCGGCGATCGCGGGCGCAGCACGCCCGCGATCCTGTGGCTCAACCGCCCAATGGCGTGCGCAGCCGCGGCACGTCCGGGTCGCCGGCCAAGGTTGCCGAGCCCTCGCTCAGCAGATCGGGTGAGAAACCGGCATTGTCGGCACGGGTGGTCCACGGAATCCGGCTGCGCGGCCCCGGCACGTAGGCGCGCCAATGGCGCAGATCATCGGCTGGGGTGCCGCCAATGGAGAACGTGACCGGCACACGCAGGGTGCGGTGGGGCTGATCCAGCGCGACATCCTCGGTTCTCTGCGGGAAGCGCCACCTGCGCGCGGCATCCAGCGAGGCCTTGGCCAGGCCACTGCGGAACGCCTCCAACTGCTTGGGCGTACCGGTACTGCGCAGGTTGACCTGCTCAGCGACCTGGTCGACCACACGGCCGTCGCGGTCGACCTTCAACGCCAGATAGACCGTTCCCTGGCCGCCGGCCCGGAATACGTCAGCGGGATAGCGCGGCGCCGGCATGCGCCCACGGATGTCGGCGGCCCGTTCGGCATCACTCTTTGCAGACACGAAGTGCACGCTGACCAGATGCACGTTGAACGTCTCGTTGTCACCTGGCCGCGCCACCACACGCACGGTCATCTGTGTCTCGGTGGCCACTGCAACGCCGTCACGCAGCTGCGGCTCGAACTCCCATTTCTGTACGGTGTCACGCACCAGCGTGGCCACTGCCTCGGGAAGCTTGTCCTGCTTGTCGATCTTCAGCGCGCTGATACGACCGTCGTCGCCAATGGTGAGGGCGCCCTCGATCCGCATGCCCATTTCCAGGGGCACATCGGCCCCCAGCTTGGCGGCATGCGCCGGTGCTGCCGCCAACGCGACTGCCACGGCAAGTCCCTTGATGATATCCATTCCGTTGTTCCTCCTTGTGCCATCCATCGTTGTCGATATCGACAGCATAGCGAGCACTGACCACGTTACCAATCGAATCGATGGATGCATCCCGGTCTTACGAAAGGCGCCTTCGCAGTAGGTGCAAGGCGTCAATGGCGGGCGACGTAGCGCATCTGCGCTCCTGCAGCCAATCACGCCAGTCGCAGCACCGCGGCATAGGGCGGTGTGTCCGGGAAATCGCCGGCGGCGAACCCCGCCTGCAGCCGCTGCCACCACGCCGGATCGAACAGGTGGGCGAAATGCTCGCGCACCGCCGCCAGCTCGGCCGCGGGCAGGCCCATGAACATCCAGAAGCGCTCCGGAAACACATCGCGCGGACCGATCTGGAACCACGGCTCATCAGCCAGCGCTTCCTCCTCGTTGCGCGGCACCGGCCACGCACGGAAGTTGCACTCGGTGACCAGACACAGCTCATCGTAGTCGTAGAAGACCGCACGCCCATGCCGCGAGACGCCGAAGTTCTTCGGCAACATATCGCCGGGAAAGATGTTGTTGCGCGCCATGTCGGTGATCGCCTGCGCATAGTCCAGTGCGGCCACGCGTCGCGACTTCACGGTCTGCTCGCGCAGATACAGATTGAGCGGGCGGAATCGCCGCTGCACGTAGCACAGCGCGATCACCAGTTCGTCGCCGTCCTCATGCACGCTGCTGGCGCACTGGGTCAGCAGCTCGTCGCGCAGCGCCGCGGAGAAGCGCGCCCGCGGGAAGCGCAGGTGCCGATAGGGCTGCGCGTCAAGCAGTCGGCCAACACGGTCCAGGTTGAACACCAACGCATACTTCTCTTCCACCTGGTGCCGGGTCATGGTTTTCGGCCAGGCGAAACGGTCCCGGATCAGCTTGAACACCAGCGGATAGCTGGGCAGGGTGAACACCGCCATGACCATGCCGGGCGTGCCATCGGCATGCACCAACTGTTCCCCCGGCTGCTCCTGGAAATGGCGAAAGAAGGTGCGATAGCGCTCGGTCTTGCCCTGCTTGGCGCGCCCGAGCACCGTGTAGATCTCATCCACCGGCTTGCCCGGCAGCAGGCTGCGCAGGAATACCACCGCATCGCCCACGGTCGCCAGATCCGCCTGGAAATAGCTGCGCGAGACGCCGAACAGATGGGCGACATCGCGGCGCCGGGTCAGCACCGCATCCACGCGAACGCCGCGTTCGTCATGCACCAGCGCGATCACGCAGGGCGAGAAGCGATGCTCGCCGAACACGCGCCCGACCAGATAGGCGCGGCGCTCACGGTAGAACACGGTGTCGAGCAGTTCGATGCTGCGCACCGGGTAGTCGCCCCAGTGCGCCAGATCATCCTGCAGCCGCACCGCGATCGCGGCAGCGCAGCGCAGCTGGTGCGCATAGGGCACATGGAAGCGATAGTCACCGAGGACGCGCATGAACGCGTCGGCCGGGCGCGTCGGTGAGAGGGTATAACTGTGCCGCGCGACGGGATGGGTGATGGCGTCGGACGGCTCCACATCCATCGCCATGAACTCGATCGCCCCGTCCACGCCGCGGGTGGCGAACAGCCGGCGTGCCAGCGTGTTGTAGAAGGTCTTGTACAGTTCGGCGTCGATCAATCCGGCCAGCAGTGCGGCATACGCGGCGCGAACCTGCAGCCACAGCGCGCGCTCGCCCACACGTTCACCGACTGCGCGGCGCAGGGTATCGACGGTCTCGGCGATGCACTGGTCATACAGCGCGATGCGCTCCACGGCGTCCTGCCGCGCACCCGCCCAGTCGCGCTGTTCGAAGCGCTGCCGCGCACGCCGGCTGATCGCCGCGAAGCGCGCATGGTAGTCCTCGAAGCCATCGCGGATCAGCCGCGCGAGCGCGTCCGGCGTCGCGTTCATGCGACGCCCCGGACGGGGCAATGATGGAACCGGCAGGAACAGCAGGCGCGCATGCAGCCACTTCCAGAGGACCTGCCGCCACCATACGGCAGCGACTGGGCGCTTGCCCAGCGGGCACCCATAAAAAAACCCGCGCCGGAGCGCGGGTTCTTCATCGATCACCGCAGGTGCGGTACCGCTGCCTTACAGCGCAGACAGCGCGCTGTTGAAGGTGCTGCTCGGACGCATCGCGGCGCTGGCCTTGGCCACGTCCGGACGGTAGTAGCCGCCGATGTCGACCGCCTTGCCCTGCACCGCCGCCAGCTCACCGACGATGGCCTGCTCGTTGTCGGCCAGTGCCTTGGCCAGCGGGGCAAAACGGGCCTTCAGCGCGGCATCGTCATCCTGCGCGGCCAGGGCCTGGGCCCAGTACAGCGCGATGTAGAAGTGGCTGCCACGGTTGTCGATGCCGCCCAGCTTGCGCGACGGCGACTTGTCGTTGTCCAGGAACTGGCCGTTGGCCTGGTCCAGGGTCTTGGCCAGCACGGTGGCACCGGCGTTGTCGTAGCGGTTGCCCAGGTGCTCCAGCGACGCGGCCAGGGCCAGGAACTCACCCAGCGAATCCCAACGCAGGTAATCCTCTTCCACGAACTGCTGCACGTGCTTGGGCGCCGAACCACCGGCACCGGTCTCGAACAGGCCACCGCCGGCCATCAGCGGCACGATCGACAGCATCTTGGCGCTGGTGCCCAGCTCCATGATCGGGAACAGGTCGGTCAGGTAATCGCGCAGCACGTTGCCGGTGACCGAGATGGTGTCCTCACCCTTGCGGATGCGGTCCAGCGAGAACGCGGTCGCCTCCACCGGCGCCAGGATGCGGATGTCCAGGCCGCTGGTGTCGTGGTCCTTCAGGTAGGTCTCGACCTTGGCGATCACCTGCGCATCGTGCGCGCGGGCAGCGTCCAGCCAGAACACCGCCGGGGTGCCGCTCAGGCGGGCACGGTTGACGGCCAGCTTCACCCAGTCCTGGATCGGGGCGTCCTTGGTCTGGCACATGCGCCAGATGTCGCCGGTCTGCACGGCATGCTCGAAGATCACCTTGCCGGCGTCGTCGGTGACGCGCACGGTGCCGTCGGCCGGAATCTGGAAGGTCTTGTCGTGCGAACCGTATTCCTCGGCTTTCTGGGCCATCAGGCCGACGTTAGGCACCGAGCCCATGGTCGCCGGGTCGAAGGCACCGTGGGTGCGGCAGTCGTCGATCACGGCCTGGTACACACCGGCGTAGCAACGGTCCGGAATGACGGCCTTGGTGTCCTGCAGTTTGCCGTCGGCATTCCACATGCCACCGGAGTCGCGGATCATCGCCGGCATCGACGCATCGACAATCACGTCGCTGGGCACGTGCAGATTGGTGATGCCCTTGTCCGAATTGACCATGGCCAGGCCCGGGCGCTTGCCGTACTCGGCAGCCAGGTCGGCCTTGATCGCTTCCTGGGTGGCTTCGGGCAGCTGCGGCAGGCGCGCGAACAGATCGCCGATGCCGTTGTTCGGATCGAAACCGGCCTGCTTGAGCACGTCGGCGTGCTTGGCCAGCACATCCTTGTAGAACTCTTCAACGACCACGCCGAACATGATCGGGTCCGAGACCTTCATCATGGTGGCCTTCAGGTGCAGCGAGAACAGCACGCCCTTCGCCTTGGCATCGGCGATCTGCGCCTGCACGAACGAGGCCAGCGCAGTGCGGCTCATCACCGCGGCGTCGACGATCTCACCGGCCTTGACCGCGGTCTTTTCCTTGAGCACGACGCTGCTGCCATCGGCCTTGAACAGCTCGATCTTCAGGCTGCCGGCGTTGGCCAGCGTGGCCGACTTTTCGCTGCCGTAGAAATCACCGCCGTCCATGTGCGAGACATGCGACTTGCAGTCCTTGGACCACTTGCCCATGCGATGCGGATGCTTGCGAGCGTAGTTCTTGACCGACAGCGGCGCGCGGCGGTCGGAGTTGCCTTCGCGCAGCACCGGGTTCACCGCGCTGCCCTTGACCTTGTCGTAGCGCGCCTTGATGTCGCGCGAGACGTCGTCGGTCGGCACGTCCGGGTAGTTCGGCAGCGCGAAGCCCTGGTCCTGCAGTTCCTTGATCGCGGCCTTCAGCTGCGGCACCGAGGCGCTGATGTTGGGCAGCTTGATGATGTTCGCGTCCGGGGTGGTCGCCAGCTGGCCCAGTTCGGCCAGGTGGTCGGCTTCCTTCTGGTCGTCCTTCAGGTAATCCGGGAACAGGGCCAGGATGCGGCCGGACAGCGAGATGTCGCGGGTTTCCACGGCAATGCCGGCGGTGGCGGTGTAGGCCTCGACGATCGGCAGCAGCGACTGCGTGGCCAGGAACGGGGCTTCATCGGTGAGCGTGTAGAGAATCTTGGGCGTGTTCGACATGGGGGATCAGGGCTCTCTTGCAGATCTCGTGAATGATGGCCGACGGCAATGCCGGGCCGCGTGCAACCGTGTCGCGTGCAGGGCCTCGCAGAGCGTGGCCCGCACTTTCCCCGGGGACCGCGCCAACCGACGGCGCGCACGGCGGGAAACCCCCGCATTGTCGCGTTTTCAGCCCCCCGGAGCAAAGCCGTCCCATACGCAAACGTACTGGAACGCTGTGGTCTGGCAGGCGCCCATAAAAAAGACGCAGCCTCGCGGCTGCGTCCATCGTGAGCCTGTTGCCGGGAGAGAGTCGGCGCCTGGGCTTACTTGACCTCGAACTCCTGCGGCGATCCAGCCGCCTTACCATCTACCATGACTTCCGCGCGGTACTTGCCCGCCGGCCAGCCATTGGCATTCTTGAAGGCGATGTTGGTGGTCTCGGCACCGGTGGCGTTCACCACCTGGTTCTGCTCACCGGCGACCTGGCCGTTCTGGAAGGTCAGCTTGGCCGCCACGTTGGCGTTGTTGGCGCTGCCATCGGTGCGGATCGAGACGATGATGTCGTCCTTCGGCGCGAACAGCGCGGCCGAGGTGACGGTCTTGTCCGCCGCAGCGGTCTTGCCCACGGTGACCGCGGAGACCATCACACCGGTTGCAGCGGTCATCGGCTGCGGGGCGGCTTCGGTCATCGGGGCCGGGGCGGCAGGCGCGGTCGCTGCCGGCTGCGCGTTGTTGTCGGCGGTGTCTTCTTTCTTCTTGCAGCCGGCCAGGGCCACGGTGGCCAGAAGCGCGGCGAGAACGGCAGTACTGATGGACGACTTCTTCATGGAGGTTGCTCCCTGTGGAATGGTGGGCAGTGCGGCAAATCAGGCTTTGGGCGGCAGTTTCAGGGTCTGGCCCGGCTGGATTTTGTCCGGGTCGTCCAGCACGTCGCGGTTGGCCTCGAAAATGCGCTTCCACGCATTCCCATCGCCCAGTTCCTGCTTGGCGATCTTCGAGAGCGAATCGCCCTTCTGCACCGTGTAGGTGCCTCCGACCTTCTCCGCGGTGGTATCCACCGATGCGGTCACGCCCGAGAAATCAACCTGATCGACTTTCTGCGCGGTGGTATCGACGCTGGCGCTGACACCGGAAAAGTCGACTTTCTTATCGGTACTCATCCATACACTCCCGTCTTGATTGACGACATGGGAGGCACGGTGTCACAGGCCTTGTTAATGGGGCATGGCGTGGATGTGAAGACGTGCGGAACCTGACAGACGGGGCACCGCCGTCAGGTAGAGCCACGCCATGCGTGGCTGGCGGGGCCGATCGACCTCGCTGCCACGGGCAGCCACGCATGGCGTGGCTCTACCGTGGACTTGATGCCTGCTTGATCGCATCGACCAACGGTCGATGCCTACTGGCGCAGGTCGCGGACGGTGCGCGCCGGGGCGACGATGCCCGGGCTGGCCCGCCACGGGTTGATGTCCAGGCCGCCGCGGCGGGTGTAGCGCGCTTCCACTTCCAGCCACTGCGGCTGGCAGCGCTGGGTGATCTCGCTGAAGATCCGCTCCACGCACTGCTCGTGGAACTCGGCGTGTTCGCGATAGCTGATCAGGTACTTGAGCAGGCCGTCGCGGTCGATCTTCGGGCCGCGGTAGCGCACGCTGACACTGGCCCAGTCCGGCTGGCCGGTGACCGGGCAGTTGGACTTCAGCAGGGCCGAGCTCAACGTCTCGGTCACCACCTCATCGGCATCGGCGAACAGAAACTCCGGTGCGGGCGGGCCGTAGCGCTCGATGGCGACATCGCGTTCGTCCAGCGATTCGCCCTCGGCGTCTTCCACCAGCGGCGGCACGCCGAACACCACCGTCACCACCGCGCCGGCACAGGCTGACAGATCGCGGGTGATGCACAGCCGTGCGGCTGCGTCATCGTTGAAACGCGTGCTGTTGAGGGAGTTGAGGTAGAGCTTGAACGACTTGGATTCGATCAGGTTCGGCGAGGTGCACGGCACGCTGACCGTGGCGACCGCCACGCGCGGCTTGCCGCGACCGTCCAGCCAGCTCAGCTCATAGGCCTGCCAGCGGTCATGGCCGACGAACGGCAGCGCCGCGTCGTCCAGACCGATCTCCTCGCGGGCGCCACGGCGCGGGATGGGAAAGAGCAGGCCGGGATCGTACTGCGATGGGTAAGCCACCTCGCGACCGAGGCTGGAGTCCTGGGGGGTATTCATGCCGCCATTTTACGCCGGTAGGCGCGCGGCGTCCGGCGGCGAAAACGACAGGCCACGGCGACCAGGTGATGGCATCCCCAGTCGGCGGGAGGACCGGAACCCTCCCGCCCGTGCCGGGTTTCGCCCCGGCCAACGGCCGGGACCTACCGTCTGCCAGCCGTCCGCTGACTTCAGCCTGCGCCAGGCGCCGCAGCCGGCGTCCCATTGAGATAATCCAGACTCACCTGCAGCAGCGCGCGCAGGCCCACGTCCAGCGCCTTCTCATCGAGCAGGAACTTCGGCGAATGATTGGCCGGCGCGGTGGCGGGATCGATCCCTTCGCTGGTCGAGCCCACGAAGAAGAACATGCCGGGCACCTGCTGGGCGTACAGCGAGAAGTCCTCCGCGCCCATCTGCAGCGGCGGCTCGTAGACATTGCCCTCGCCCACCACGGCCTGCAGGCTCGGCAGCATCCGCGCGGTCAGCGCCGGATCGTTGACCGTGGCCGGGTTGCCCTCGGACTCGTAGATCTCCGTTTCCGCCTTGGCGCCATGGGCGGCGGCGGTGTGTTCGGCCACGTTGCGCAGGTCGGCGAAAATCTGCTGGCGCATGCCCTCGTCGAAGGTCCGGATGGTGCCGACCATCTCGACCTCATCGGGGATGATGTTGTAGCGGATGCCGCCCTTGATCGCGCCGAAGGTCACCACGGCCGGCTGCTTGGACAGGTTGGCGCGGCGGCTGACGATGGTCTGCGCGGTGCCGACCAGGTCGGCCGTTGCCACGATCGGGTCTACCCCGTTCCACGGCGCCGAGCCATGGGTCTGGCGACCGATCACCTTGATGCCGAACCGATCCGACGCGGCCATCAGCGGGCCGCCGCGCACCGCGATCTGGCCGGCCGGCACGCTGGAGAACACATGCAGGCCGAATACCGCCTCCGGCTTGAAGTCCTTGAACAGGCCTTCCTTGAGCATCAACGCCGCACCGCCCTCTTCCGGCGGCGGCGCGCCTTCCTCGGCGGGCTGGAAGATCAGCATCACTTCGCCGGGCAGGTTCGCGCGCATCTTCACCAGCGCATCGGCCACGCCCAGCAGGGTGGCGGTGTGGGCGTCGTGGCCGCAGGCATGCATCACCCCGACGGTCTCGCCGCGATAGGTGCTGGTGGCCTTGGAGGCGAACGGCAGGCCGGTCTGCTCGGTCACCGGCAGCGCGTCCATGTCCGCGCGCAGGGCGATCCGCGGGCCGGGCTTGCCGCCTTTGATGATCGCCACCACGCCGTGGTGGGCGATGCCGGTCTGCGGCTTCAGGCCCATCGCGCGCAGGCGCTCGGCGACCTTGGCCGAGGTGCGTTCTTCGCGGTTGGACAGCTCCGGGTGCTCGTGGAAGTCGCGGCGCCAGTCGATCACTTGGGCCTTCAGGCGGGTCGCGGCGGCGGCCACTTCCGGGCGTTCGGCAGGGGCGGCGGCGGCCAGGCCGGGGGCGGCCAGCAGCAGGGCGGACATCAACAGCGACAGACGGGGCATTGAGGGTCTCCACGGGTCAGGACGGCGGTCGAACCTGAATGTAGGGCATCGGCGCCGATCACGCTGTAACTTTCTGCCCCGGCAGACGTTCATGCATGGAACCTCACCCGTCACATCCGGTCTGATCGCCCGTCCCATCCGTCATGCATGAAAGCCCACGGGCGACGGGTATGCTTTGCGCCTAGCCAACCGGGGCCCCCCGCCCTCCGCCAGCCCCCTCAGGAGTTATTGAATGTCGCGTTTCTGGAAGATCGTGCTGCTGGTGGTCGCAGTGCTGGTGGTTGCCGTTGTCGGCGTGCGCCTGATGGGTGGCAAGAAGGGGGACGCGGCGGGTCCGGCAGCCGAAGGGCGCCAGGGCGGTGACCCGGCCAATGCAGGCCCGGTGCCGGTCACGGTGATCGATGCGGTCCGCCAGGACGTACCGGTCTATGCCAGCGCGCTGGGCACGGTCGCGGCGATGAACACCGTCACGGTGAGCCCGCAGGTGGGCGGCCAGCTGATCAGCCTGAACTTCAAGGAAGGCCAGGAAGTGAAGAAGGGCGACCTGCTCGCGCAGATCGATCCGCGCACCCTGCAGGCCAGCTACGACGAAGCCGCGGCGGCCAAGCGGCAGAACCAGGCCCAGCTCGCCACCGCGCGCTCCAACTACCAGCGCTCCAATTCGCCCGAGTACCGCCAGTACGTGGCCAAGACCGACCTGGACACCCAGCGCAACCAGGTCGCCCAGTTCGAGAGTGCCGTGGCCGCCAACGAGGCCAGCATGCGCGCCGCCCAGGTGCAGCTGCAGTACACCCGCGTCACCGCGCCGATCTCCGGCATCGCCGGTATCCGCGCGGTCGATGCCGGCAACATCGTCAGCGCCGGCACCGCGCTGGTGACGCTGACCCAGATCCATCCGATCCACGTGGTGTTCAACCTGCCCGAGCGCCAGCTGCCGGCCGTGCGCCAGGCCCAGGCCGCCGGCGCGGTGGATATCGCCGCGCTGGACCGCAACGATGCGCACGTGCTCACCGATGGCGGCAAGCTGGACGTGGTCGACAACCAGATCAGCAGCGACAGCGGCACCTTCCGCGCGCGCGCCCTGTTCGACAACGAAGACAATTCGCTGTGGCCGGGCCAGTTCGTCAACGTCCGCATGCAGCTGCGCACCATCGCCGGCGGCGTGGTGATCCCGACCCAGGCCGTGATGCGCGGCCCGGATGGCGAGTACGTCTATATCGTCAAGCCGGACAGCACCGTGGCCATGCAGACGGTCAAGAGCGGCGTGGAAGTCGGCGACAGCCAGGTGCAGATCACCGAAGGCCTGAAGGGCGGCGAGCGGGTCGTGAGCGAAGGCCAGTTCCGGCTCAAGCCGGGCGCCAAGGTCACCGCGCTCAAGCCGGGCGAAACCCCGGCCGCGCCGACCGAAGCCGAGCTCAAGGCCGCCCAGCAGCAGGGTGGCGGTGGACGCCGCGGCGGCGGTCCGCGCTGATCGCGCCCGCCCCACGTTCCTGACGCCGGCGCACCTGCCGGCGTTCGCCTGATCCACCGCAGCACGACGCACCAGCAAGGACCCGCCCGTGGGCTTTTCGACGATTTTCATCCGCCGCCCGATCGCCACTTCGCTGCTGATGGCGGGCCTGCTGCTGCTCGGCATCCTCGGCTACCGCCAGCTGCCGGTGTCGGCGCTGCCCGAGATCGATGCGCCGAGCCTGGTGGTGACCACCCAGTACCCCGGCGCCAACGCGGTCACCATGGCCTCGCTGGTGACCACGCCGCTGGAGCGCCAGTTCGGGCAGATCTCCGGGCTGGAGATCATGACCTCCGATTCGTCGGCGGGGCTGTCCACGATCATCCTGCAGTTCTCGATGGACCGCGACATCGACATCGCCGCGCAGGACGTGCAGGCCGCGATCCGCCAGGCCACCCTGCCCTCCTCGCTGCCCTACCAGCCGGTCTACAACCGGGTGAACCCGGCCGACGCGGCGATCGTCACCCTCAAGCTCACCTCCGACACGCGCCCGCTGCGCGACGTCAACAACTACGCCGACTCCATCCTCGCCCAGCGCCTGTCGCAGGTGCAGGGCGTGGGCCTGGTCTCCATCGCCGGCAACGTGCGCCCGGCCGTGCGCATCCAGGTCAATCCGGCGCAGCTGTCCAACATGGGCCTGACCCTGGAAGACCTGCGCAGCGCGCTGACCCAGGCCAACGTCAACGCGCCCAAGGGCTCGCTCAACGGCAAGACCCAGTCCTACTCGATCGGCACCAACGACCAGCTGACCAGCGCCGCCGAGTACCGCGACACCATCATCAGCTACAAGAACAGCCGCCCGGTACGCCTGTCCGACGTGGCCAACGTGGTCGACGGCGTGGAGAACGACCAGCTGGCCGCATGGGCCGATGGCAAGCCGGCGGTGCTGCTGGAAGTGCGCCGCCAGCCCGGCGCCAACATCGTGCAGACCGTCGAGCGCATCCGTGCGCTGCTGCCGCAGCTGCAGAACGTGCTGCCGGCCGACGTGCACCTGGAAATCTTCAACGACCGTACCGAGACCATCCGCGCCTCGGTGCATGAGGTGCAGTTCACCCTGATCCTCACCATCGGCCTGGTGGTCGCGGTGATCTTCGTGTTCCTGCGCCGCCTGTGGGCGACCATCATTCCCTCGGTGGCGGTGCCGCTGTCGCTGGCCGGCACCTTCGGCGTGATGGCATTCGCCGGCATGTCGCTGGACAACCTCTCGCTGATGGCGCTGGTGGTGGCCACCGGCTTCGTGGTCGACGATGCGATCGTGATGATCGAGAACATCGTGCGTTACATCGAACAGGGCAAGAGCGGACCCGAAGCGGCCGAGATCGGTGCGCAGCAGATCGGCTTTACCGTGCTCTCGCTGACCATCTCGCTGGTGGCGGTGTTCCTGCCGCTGCTGCTGATGCCCGGTGTCACCGGCCGGTTGTTCCACGAATTCGCCTGGGTGCTGAGCATCGCGGTGACGCTGTCGATGCTGATCTCGCTGACGCTCACCCCGATGATGTGCGCCTACCTGCTCAAGCCCGATGCGCTGCCCGAAGGCGAAGACGCGCACGAGCGGGCGGCCGCGTCCGGCAAGACCACCGTGTGGTCGCGCACCGTCGGCCTGTACGAACGCAGCCTGGACTGGGTGCTCGAGCATCAGCCGCTGACCCTGGCCGTCGCCGCCGGCGCACTGGTGCTGACCGTGGTGCTCTACATCGTGATCCCCAAGGGCCTGCTGCCCGAGCAGGACACCGGCCTGATCACCGGCGTGGTCCAGGCCGACCAGAACATCGCCTTCCCGCAGATGGAGCAGCGCACCAAGGCCGTGGCCGAAGCGCTGCGCGGCGACCCGGCGGTGACCGGCGTGTCGGCCTTCATCGGCGCCGGCACCATGAACCCCACGCTCAACCAGGGCCAGCTGTCGATCGTGCTGAAGGAGCGCGGCGACCGCGACGGGCTTGATGAAATCCTGCCGCGCCTGCAGAAGGCCGTGGCCGGCATCCCCGGCGTGGCGCTGTACCTCAAGCCGGTGCAGGACGTCACCCTGGATACCCGCGTGGCCGCCACCGAGTACCAGTATTCGCTGTCGGACGTGGACAGCGCCCAGGTCGCGCTGCAGGCCACGCGGATGACCGAGGCGCTGCGCCAGCGTCCGGAGCTGGCCGACGTGGACAACAACCTGTCCAACCAGGGGCGCGCGCTCGAGCTGACCATCGACCGCGACAAGGCCAGCGTGCTCGGCGTGCCGATGCAGACCATCGACGACACGCTGTACGACGCCTTCGGCCAGCGCCAGATCTCGACCATCTTCACCGAGCTCAACCAGTACCGCGTGGTGCTGGAAGTGGCGCCGGAGTTCCGCACCAGCACCGCGCTGATGAACCAGCTGGCGGTCGCCTCCAACGGCGCCGGCGCACTGACCGGCAGCAATGCGACCAACTTCGGCCAGGTGACCTCGTCCAACTCGTCCACCGCCACCGGTATCGGCGCGCAGAACACCGGCATCCCGGTCGGCGCCGGCAACATCATCCCGCTGGCCGCGCTGGCCGAAGGCCGGGTCACCAGCACCCCCCTGGTGGTCAGCCACCAGCAGCAGCTGCCGGCGGTCACGGTGTCGTTCAACATCGCGCCCGGCTACTCGCTGTCCGATGCGGTGAAGGCGATCGAAGAGACCAAGGCCAGCCTGGACATGCCCTCGCAGGTGCACGCGCAGTTCATCGGCAAGGCCGCCGAGTTCACCGGCAGCCAGACCGACGTGGTGTGGCTGCTGCTCGCCTCGCTGGTGCTGATCTACATCGTGCTGGGCGTGCTGTATGAGAGCTACATCCACCCCTTCACCATCATCTCCACCCTGCCCCCGGCCGGCGTCGGCGCGCTGCTGGCGCTGATGGTGTGCGGGCTGCCGCTGTCGGTGGACGGCATCGTCGGCATCGTGCTGCTGATCGGCATCGTCAAGAAGAACGGCATCATGATGGTCGACTTCGCGATCGAGGCCCGCCGCACCGGGGCCAACGCGCATGAAGCGATCCGTCGTGCCTGCCTGCTGCGTTTCCGCCCGATCATGATGACCACCGCTGCCGCGATGCTCGGTGCATTGCCGCTTGCGCTGGGCACCGGCATCGGCTCGGAACTGCGTCGTCCGCTGGGCATCGCCATCGTCGGCGGCCTGCTGCTGTCGCAGCTGGTCACGCTGTACACCACGCCAGTGATCTACCTGTACATGGAACGCTTCTCAGAGCGCCTGCGCCAGCGTCGCGAACAGCGCGCGCTGCGCCACGGCCATGCACCGGTGCGGGAGCCGCAGGCGTGATGATGAGCACCGCAGACCGCTGCGGAGGCGTTCGATGAACATCTCCGGTCCGTTCATCCGCCGCCCGATCGGCACCGCACTGCTGGCCATCGGCCTGTTCGTGGTGGGTGTGATCTGCTATCTGCAGCTGGGCGTGTCGGCGCTGCCGAACATCCAGATCCCGGTGATCTTCGTGCATGCCAACCAGGCCGGCGCGGATGCCACGACGATGGCCTCCACGGTGACCGCGCCGCTGGAGCGCCACCTCGGCCAGCTGCCGGGCATCGACCGCATGCGCTCGTCCAGCTCGGAAGGCAGCTCGCTGGTCTTCATGATCTTCCAGAGCGACCGCGACATCGATTCGGCCGCGCTGGACGTGCAGACCGCGATCAACTCCGCGCAGTCCGACCTGCCCGCCGGGCTGGGCACGCCGATGTTCCAGAAGGCGAACCCGAACGACGACCCCGTCATCGCGATCGCCCTGACCTCGGAAACGCAGTCGGCCGACGACCTCTACAACGTGGCCGATTCGCTGCTGGCCCAGCGCATCCGCCAGATCACCGGTGTGTCCTCGGTGGATATCGCCGGGGCCTCCACGCCGGCCGTGCGCGTGGACGTCAACCTGCGCCTGATGAACGCGCTCGGCCTGACCGCCGATGACCTGCGCAACGCCGTGCGCGCCGCCAACGTGACCTCGCCGACCGGCTTCCTCACCGATGACAACACCACCACCGCGATCATCGCCAACGACTCCGTCGCGCGCGCGGCCGATTTCGCCCAGCTGGTGATCAAGACCGCCGACGATGGCCGCGTGATCCGCCTGCAGGACATCGCCAACGTCTACGACGGACAGCAGGACGCCTACCAGGCCGCATGGTTCAACCACAAGCCCGCGGTGGTGATGTATGTGTTCACCCGCGCCGGCGCCAACATCGTGGAAACCGTGGACCGGGTGAAGGCGCAGATCCCGACCCTGCGCGACTACCTGCAGCCGGGCACCACGCTGACCCCGTATTTCGACCGCACCCCGACCATCCGCTCGTCGCTGCATGAAGTGCAGATCACCCTGCTGATCGCGCTGGCGATGGTGGTGCTGACCATGGCGCTGTTCCTGCGCCGGTTGGCGCCGACCCTGATCGCCGCGGTGACCGTGCCGCTGTCGCTGGCCGGCGCGGCGCTGGTGATGTACGTGCTGGGCTTCACCCTGAACAACCTGAGCCTGCTGGCGCTGGTGATCGCGATCGGCTTCGTGGTCGATGATGCGATCGTGGTGATCGAGAACATCATGCGCCACCTCGACGAGGGCATGACGCGCATGCAGGCCGCCCTCACCGGCGCGCGCGAGATCGGCTTCACCATCGTCTCGATCACCGCCTCGCTGGTGGCGGTGTTCATCCCGCTGCTGTTCGCCAAGGGCATGATGGGCGCGTTCTTCCGGGAGTTCACCGTCACCCTGGTCGCGGCCATCGTGGTCTCGATGATCATCTCGCTGACCCTGACGCCCGCACTGTGCAGCCGCTTCCTGAGTGCGCATGCCGATGCCGGCGCACCGAGCCGCTTCGGCCGCCTGCTCGATGCCGGCCACGACCGCATGCTGCGCATCTACGTGAAGCTGCTGGACTTCTCGCTGCGCCACGCGCTGCTGCTGTCGCTGACCCCGCTGCTGCTGATCGGTGCGACGGTGTTCCTGTTCGGTGCGGTCAAGAAGGGCGCGTTCCCGGCCCAGGACACCGGCCTGATCTGGGGCCGCGCGAATTCCAGCGCGACCGTCTCCTTCGAAGACATGGTCAACCGCCAGCGCCGCATCACCGACATGCTGATGGCCGACCCGGCGGTGAAGACCGTGGGCGTGCGCCTGGGCAGTGGCCGCCAGGGGTCCAGTGCGCAGTTCAACGTCGAACTGAAGTCGCGCAAGGACGGCCGCCGCGAGACCACGGCGGAGGCCTTGGCCCGCCTGAGCGCGAAGGCCGACCGCTACCCTGACCTGCAGCTGCGCCTGCGTGCGATCCAGGACCTGCCCAGCAATGATGGCGGTGGCGCCAGCCAGGGCGCGCAGTACCGGGTCTCGCTGCAGGGCAACGACCTGGCCCAGCTGCAGGAGTGGCTGCCCAAGCTGCAGGCCGCGCTGAAGAAGAACCCGAAGCTGGCCGACGTCGGCACCGACGTGGACGCTGCCGGACTGCGCCAGAACATCGTGATCGACCGCGCCAAGGCCGCACGCCTGGGTGTGTCGGTCGGTGCGATCGACGGTGCGCTGTACGGTGCCTTCGGCCAGCGCCAGATCTCCACGATCTACTCGGACATCAACCAGTACAGCGTGGTGGTCAACGCCCTGCCCGAACAGACCGCGACACCGGGGGCGCTGGACCAGATCTACGTGCGCGCCGGCAATGGCGAGATGGTGCCGATCACGGCCGTGGCCGAGCAGGTGCCGGGGCTGGCACCGTCGCAGATCACCCACGAAAACCAGTACACCACGATGGAGCTGAGCTACAACCTCGCCCCCGGCACCAGCATGGGCGAGGCCAAGGCCATCATCGACAGCACGGTCAACGGCATGCGCATGCCCGGTGACATCCGCCTGGCCGAGGACGCGGGCTTCGGCTTCGATTCGGACCCGATGGCGATGCTGATCCTGGTGATGGCGGCGATCATCACCGTCTACCTGGTGCTGGGCATGCTCTACGAGAGCCTGATCCATCCGGTCACCATCCTCTCCACGCTGCCGGCGGCGGGCGTGGGCGCGCTGCTGGCGCTGTACGGCACCAACACCGAGCTGTCGGTGATCTCGATGATCGCGCTGGTGCTGCTGATCGGCATCGTCAAGAAGAACGCGATCATGATGATCGACTTCGCGGTGGTGGCGCAGCGCGAGCACGGCAAGACCCCGCTGGAAGCGGCACGCGAAGCGAGCATCGTG
Organism: Stenotrophomonas sp. JAG2; assembly: GCF_041080745.1. Lineage (NCBI taxonomy): Bacteria > Pseudomonadati > Pseudomonadota > Gammaproteobacteria > Lysobacterales > Lysobacteraceae > Stenotrophomonas > Stenotrophomonas sp. JAG2. Next base: position 68,494 of record NZ_JBEUMH010000004.1, read on the forward strand.
CGCTTCCGCCCGATCATGATGACCAGCATGGTGGCGATCCTGGCGGCGGTGCCGCTGGCGATCGGCCTGGGCGAAGGCTCCGAGCTGCGCCGCCCGCTGGGCATCGCGATGATCGGTGGCCTGCTGTTCTCGCAGAGCCTGACCCTGCTCAGCACCCCGGCGCTGTACGTGATCTTCTCGTGCCTGCGCGAGCGCTGGGTGGCCCGTCGGGCGCGGCGCCGCGAGAAGCGCGCCCTGAAGCGCAGCGCCATCGCCCGGTAGGTACCGACCGTTGGTCGGCACCTGCGTTGGGGCCCGGCCGCGTTACGGCGTGACGACCAACGGTCGTCACCTACCGATGCCACGTCGCATCCCGGTAGGTACCGACCGTTGGTCGGTACGTCAGGCAGGTACGCCCGGTAGGTGCGCCCCGGTTTGACGCCACGTAACAAAACGACAACAATTCTCATCCAGCCACGGTCCTGCATCGCCCTCTGCGATGTCCCCGCTGCCGGTTCCCGGCCAGCCTGCGCGATCCAGCCATCGACCCTCCCCCGCCCTCTGTAGATCGCGGACGGCGTTGTGCTGTCCGCCAAGGAACCCATCGATGCTGTCGTCCTCCCTGCCCCGCCTGGCCACGCTGGCCGTTGCGCTGTCGCTTGCCTGCGCCGCCCATGCCCAGTCCGCGCCCGACGGCGGCGCCCGGGCGCGCTCCGCCACCGACCTGGATGCCATCAAGGTCATCGCCGAACGCACCCACACCGACACCGGCGCCCTGGGTGACCGCGCCGTGCGCGACACCCCGTTCGCGATCTCGGTGGTGGGCCGGGAAGACATCGAGAAGCGCCAGGTGGTCTCGCTCGGCGAGGCCTTCCTGACCGACCCTTCGGTGGTCACCCAGGTCAGCGCCTATGCCAGCGGCTGGAGCTCGCCGATCCGCAACCGCGGCATCGACCTGAGCTACGACAGCTACCGCGTCAACGGCCTGCAGGTGTCCTCGTGGGGCACCGAGTGGCCACTGGAAGTCATGGAGCAGGTGGAACTGCTGAAGGGTCCGGGCGGCTTCATGTACGGCTTCGGCCAGCCCGGCGGCATCGTCAACTACGTCACCAAGAAGCCCACCGAGGTCACCACGCTGTCGGCGCAGCTGGGCTGGCGCGAGGCCGGCATCGTCAGCGGCCAGGTCGATGTGGGCGGGCGCTTCGGCAACGAGGACATGTTCGGCTACCGCTTCAATGCGTACCAGGAGAAGGGCGAGACCTTCAACGGTGGCGACGTGGACCGCAAGGTCGGTGCGCTGTCGCTGGATGCGCGCCTGAGCGACCGCCTCACGTGGACCTTCGATGGCGTGTTCCAGTCGCGCGATCTGGGCAACGAATCCCCGCAGTACTACTTCATCGGCCTGACCGGGCTGCCGCGCCCGCTTGCGGGCGACATCGACAACAGCATCGACGGCAGCTACTACGACACCCGCTCCAGCCTGCTCTCCACCGCCCTGGACTGGCAGATCAACAGCGACTGGAAGGCCAGCCTGAGCTATGGCGTGACCACCTCCTGGAACGACGTCAACAAGATCTTCGCCTACATCGATGACGTCAACGGCGATTACGACGTCAACACTTACGAGCTCGGCGGCAAGAGCGAGTGGAAGCTGGCCCAGGCCCTCGTGCAGGGCCGCTTCCAGACCGGCCCGCTGTCGCACCAGGTCGTTGCCGGCGTCTCCCACCAGACCGGGCTGGGTTGGGACCGCCCGTACGAATGGAACACCCTCGGCCGCGGCAACATCTACCAGCGCCCGACCCTGCGCCACGACGCGGTGGGCTCCCGCGTGCTGACGCGCGGCAGCGAGACCGTGCAGCAGGCGGTGTTCGTCAGCGACACCGTCAGCTTCGCCGATGGCTGGTCGCTGCTCGCCGGCGCCCGCTACAACGACTTCGAGAACAAGGGCGCGTACCACACCTATCCGGTCACCCCGACCTACGCCCTGATGTACAAGCCGGCCGATGCGGTGACGCTGTATGCCAGTTACGTCGAATCGCTGGAAGCCGGCAGCCGCGTGGGCAGCGATTACATCAACGCCGGTGACGTGCTCGACCCGACCATCAGCAAGCAGTACGAGATCGGCGCCAAGATCGAGTATCCGCGCTGGAGTGCGAATGCGGCCGCCTTCCGATTGGAGCGTGGCGCGAACATCGATCTGATCACCTCCGCCGGCAAGCGGCTGGTGCAGGACGGCATCACCCTGTACGAAGGCGTGGAAGCCAGCGGCGACGTGCGCCTGACCGATGCGTTCACCCTCGGCGGCGGCGTCACCTGGCTGGACCCGACCTACGACAAGCTCTCCCCGGGCAGCGCCGCCCAGGAAGGCAACCGTACCGCCGGCGCCGCCCGCTGGCAGGGCGTGCTGCATGCCGATTACAGCGTCCCGCAGGTCGAGGGGCTGAGCGTGTATGCACTGGCCCGCTACTACGGCGACGTCTACTACGACGCCGACAACACCCTCAAGCTGCCCGACTACACGCTGGTCAACGCGGGCGTGGGCTACCGCATGCAGGCCGCCGGCCACCCCGTCACCTGGCGCGCCGGCGTGGAAAACCTCGCCAACCGGACGTACTGGTCCAATGCAGGCGTGGGCCTGCCACGGACCTTCGCGGTAAGCGTGCGCTTCGACATGTAACCGGAAAACCCACAGGTAGTGCCGGCGGTGAAGGTGTCCCCTTCACCCCGCACCGGCAATAATGGCGGCCTCTCTTCCGCCGAGTCGCCATGCCTTCGTTCGAAACCCGCGTCAGCCGCCTGTGGGCGCATGAGAAGGCCAGCTATGGCCTGCGGGTGTTCATCGCGCTGTCCGCGGCGATGGGGCTGTGCTGGTACCTGGACCAGCTGACCGCCCTGCCCGGCGTGTTCCTGGGCATCATCGCCAGTGCGATCGCCGAGACCGACGACAACTGGTGGGGGCGGATCAAATCGGTGGCGCTGTCGCTGCTGTGCTTCGTGGCCGCGGCGGCCGCGGTGGTGTTGCTGTTCCCGCATCCGTGGTGGTTCATCACCGCGTTGGCGGCAGCCACCTTCGGGCTGACCCTGCTCGGCGCGCTCGGCGAGCGCTATGCCTCCATCGCGCAGGCCACGGTGACGCTGGCCATCTACACCATGATCGGGCTGGAACAGCACGGCGCGGCCGACCTGTCCCAGGCGATCAACGCGGTCAGCCACCTGCTGGCCGGTGCGGTCTGGTACGCCCTGCTCTCGATCCTGTGGACGGCCCTGTTCGCCAATCGGCCGGTGCGCGAGCGCGTGGCACGCCTGTACCTGGAACTGGGCCGTTACCTGCAGCTCAAGGCCGATCTGTTCGAACCGGTCCGCGATGCCGACGTGCAGAAGCGCCAGCTGGCGCTGGCCGAACAGAACCGGCGCGTGGTCGAGGCGCTGAACATCGCCAAGACCGCAATCCTGGCCCGGTTCGGCCGCTCCGGCCGGCCCGGCGTGCAGTCCGGCCTGTACCTGCGGCTGTACTACATGGCGCAGGACTTCCACGAACGCGCCAGCTCCTCGCACTATCCCTACGGCGCGCTCACCGAGGCGTTCTTCCACAGCGACGTGCTGTACCGCTGCCAGCGCCTGCTCGCGCTGCAGGGCGAGGCCTGCGCCAACCTCGGCCAGGCCATCCGCCTGCGCCAGCCGTTCCAGTACGGCGAGCGCACCAAACAGGCCACCGCCGATCTCACCGATTCACTGACCTGGCTGCGCGCCCAGCACAACCCGCAGTGGCAGCGCCTGCTGGCCTCGCTGGAACTGCTCGGCCACAACCTGCAGAGCATCGAACGCCGCCTGTCCGAGGCCGAGAAGTCCGAGTCCACCCTGGACAACGTCGATACCCGCCTGCGCGATACCAACCCGCACACGCTGCGCGAAATGGGCGTGCGCATCCGCCAGCAGCTCACCCCCGGCTCCGTGCTGTTCCGGCACGGCCTGCGCATGGCGCTGGCGCTGATCGTCGGTTTCGCCGCAATCCGCCTGTTCAATGCCCAGAACGGCTCGTGGGTCCTGCTGACCATCGTATTCGTGTGTCGTCCGCATTTCGGCGCGACCCGCCAACGGCTCGCGCAGCGGATCGCCGGCACGCTGATCGGCCTGGTGCTGACCTGGGCGCTGATGCAGCTGTTCCAGGACCTGCGCATCGAACTGCTGATCGCGCTGCTTTCGGCGCTGCTGTTCTTCTTCACCCGCAGCGATCGCTACCTGGTGGCCTCGGCGGCGATCACGGTGATGGCGCTGACCTGCTTCAACCTGATCGGCGATGGCTTCCTGCTGATCTGGCCGCGGCTGGTGGATACGCTGCTGGGCTGCGCGATCGCCGCCGCCGCCGCGTTCCTGATCCTGCCCGACTGGCAGGGTCGCCGCCTGAACCTGGTGATGGCCCGCGTGCTCGACAACTGCGCGAAGTACCTGCACGCGGTGCTCGGCCAGTACGGCAGCGGCATGCAGGACGATCTGGCCTACCGGATCGCGCGGCGCGACATGCATAACGCAGACGCGGCGCTGTCCACGGCACTGTCGAACATGCTGCGCGAGCCCGGCCACGTGCGCCGCAACCTGGATGCCGGGTTCCGCTTCCTGGCGCTGTCCAACACCCTGCTCGGCCATCTCTCCGCGCTGGGCGCCCACCGCACCCAGCTGGACAGCTACGGCCAGGATCCGCTGGCGCTGTCCGGTGGGGAACGCGTCGAACAGGCGATGCAGCAGATCGCCAGCGCGCTGCAGCAGCGCGAGCCGGTGGCCGAGGACGCCAACGACGGCGACCGCGCCCTGGCCGAGCAGCTGGAGCAGATCCCGGACGACATGCCGCCCAAGCTGCAGCTGATCCGCACCCAGATGGGGCTGATGCTGCGCCTGCTGCCCAAGCTGCGCGGTGCCGCCAACGAGGCCGCGCGCACGCTGCGGTAGGTATCGACCGTTGGTCGATACGGATGTTGAACGTCTCACGACCCATGGAACGTCTCACGACCAACGGTCGTGAGCCACCCGAGCCCGGGGGCTGCCTGCACCATTCCGCGGCGCTGCCATGCTGCGCCAACAGGGAGAATGCTAGGCTGCGCCGGTTCGCAAGGAGTCTCCATGTCCGGCCATAGTCAGTTCGCTCTGCTCAGGCAACGCCGTTTCCTGCCGTTTTTCATCGTCCAGTCGCTGGGCGCGTTCAACGACAACGTCTACCGCCAGGCCATCATCGCGCTGCTGTTCTTCCTCGGCACGCCGATCGAAGAGCGCTCGCTGTATACCAACCTGGCCCCGGCGATCTTCATCCTGCCGTACTTCCTGTTCTCGGCGCTGGCCGGCCAGATCGCGGAGAAGCTGGAGAAATCGCGGCTGATCGTGATCACCACCACCATGGAGATCGCGATCATGTCGCTGGCCGCGCTCGGCTTCCTGACCGAGAGCATGCCGGTGCTGCTGGTCGCGCTGTTCTGCACCGGCATGCAGTCCACCCTGTTCGGGCCGGTGAAATACTCGGTGCTGCCGTCGATCCTCAAGCCCGAGGAACTGACCGGCGGCAACGGCCTGGTCGAGATGGGCACCTCGCTGTCGATCCTGACCGGCATGATCGCCGGCGGCCTGATCTTCACCCTGGCCGGAAGCCACGGTCCGATCGTGGCGGCCACGGCAGTGATCGTGCTCGCCATCGCGGGCAACCTCACCGCGCGGATGATTCCCAAGGTCGATGCCGGCGCGCCGGACCTGAAGATCAACTGGAACCCGCTGCCCGAGTCACTGGCGGTGCTGCGCATGGCCAAGAAGCAGAAGGCCGTGCGCAACGCGATCCTGGGCGTGTCGTGGTTCTGGTTCGTCGGCACCATGCTGACCTCGCAGCTGCCCACCTATGCCGAGGTGAACCTGGGCGGCGGCTCCACGCTGTACATCTTCGCGCTGGCGCTGTTCTCGCTGGGCACCGGCACCGGCTCGCTGCTGTGCGAGAAGCTGTCCGGGCGGACCGTGGAGATCGGCCTGGTGCCGTTGGGCGCCTTCGGCATGACCGCCTTCATGCTCGACCTGTACTTCGCGCGCGTCGGCGAATCGGCCGCCGCCGGGCTGTCGATCTGGCAGTTCGTGCAGGCGCCGGGCAGCGTGCGCATCATCATCGACCTGATCGGCATCGGCCTGTTCACCGGCTTCTTCGTGGTGCCGCTGTTCGCCCTGATCCAGAGCCGCACCGCCAAGTCGGAGATGTCGCGCGTGTTCGCCGCGCTCAACATCCAGAACTCCGGCTTCATCGTGTTGGCGGCGGGTCTTGGCCTGCTGACCCAGCGCGTGCTGGACTGGTCCATTCCCCAATTGTTCCTGGCGCTGGCGATCGCCAACGCGGTGGTGGCGATCTACATCTTCACGATCGTGCCCGAATTCCTGATGCGCTTCCTCAGCTGGGTGATGGTGCGTGCGCTGTACCGGCTGCGCCCGCACGGGATCGAGGCCCACGTGCCGGACGAGGGCGCGGCGCTGATCGTGTGCAACCACGTCAGCTACATGGACGCGCTGATCCTGTCGGCCACGATCCCGCGGCCGGTGCGCTTCGTCATGTACTACAAGATCTTCAACATCCCGGTGATGCGCTGGATCTTCCGCACCGCCAAGGCGATCCCGATCGCCGGCGCGCGCGAGGATCCTGCGCTGATGCAGGCCGCGTTCGACGAAGTGGACAAGGCGCTGGCCGAGGGCGAGCTGGTCTGCATCTTCCCCGAGGGCGCATTGACCCGCGATGGTCAGATGGGCGCGTTCAAGTCGGGCGTGGAAAAGATCCTGGAGCGCCGCCCGGTCCCCGTGGTGCCGATGGCGCTGCGCGGGATGTGGTCGAGCATGTGGAGCCGGCGCGACACGCGGTTGGGCCGCATGCGCGTGCCCCGCCGCTTCCGTGCGCATGTCGAGGTGGTTGCGTCCGCGCCGATCCCTGGCGATGCCGCGACCGCCCCGATGCTGGAAACGCAGGTCAGGCAGCTTCGGGGCGATCAGGCGTGAGCCCTGCCCTGCCTGCGTGTAACCGTATACATGGACGCAGGTACATCGGTTAGATTACCGCCCGGGGCACCTCGCCCGCGCTGATACACCCACCCAAGCAAATGGAGCTTCGCTGATGAATGCCACCGCCCCCCTGCCGCCCGCCCCGGGCAGCGTTCCGAATCACCTGATCTGGTCGATCGTCGTCACCATCCTGGCGTTCTTCGTGTGCTGCCTGTCGTGCCTGAGCTTCCCGGGCATCGTCACCGGCGTGGTCGCGATCGTGTTCGCCAGCAAGGTCAACGGCCTGCTCAACCAGGGTGACCTGGAAGGCGCGCGTCGTGCCTCCAAGAACGCCAAGATCTGGGCGTGGGTCACCACCGGCTTCCTGATCGCCGGCGTCGTGCTGTTCGTGATCTCGCTCGCCTTCATGGGCGTGGACGGTTACATGGAGCAGATGCAGCAGTTCCAGCAGCAGATCGAAAGCAACAGCTGATGCCTGCGCTGCACGGCAAGCGCTGGTTGCTGGCGTTGCTGCCACCGGCCGCAGTGGCGGCCGGTGCGGGGTTCTGGGTGCTGCGGCACTACGACCCCAACAGCGCCAGCAGCCCGTTCCCGCCGTGCAGCTTTCTGGCGGTCACCGGCTATTACTGCATCGGCTGCGGGCTGACGCGTGCCCTGCACGCGCTGGCCCATGGCGATGTGGTCACCGCGTTCTCGATGAATCCCCTGGCCATGCTGATGCTGGCCATCGCCCCGCTGGTGATCGGTTGGGCGCTGGGCTGGCGGCCACGCGCGCTGCAGCCGTTGATCACGCTGCTGATGAAGCCCGCCTTCTGGCTGATCCTGCTGCCCGCGTACTGGATCGCACGCAACCTGCCGTGGGTTCCCTTTACCTGGTTGGCGCCGGGCTGACCGGTACGGCTAGGTGACCCAACCGGCGATCACCAGCAGCGCCAGCACCGCCATCCACAGCAGCAGCATGCGCCACACCAGACTCATCGCATCGCGCAGTTCCGGCAGGCGACGCCACACCGGCACCATGCCCGCATCGCTGTAATCGTGCGCATCCTCGCGCAGTTCGGCACTCACGCTTGCCCGCGCGACCGCACCGAGGAAGTGTGTCGAGGCCGACCACTGATTGCCGTGCGCCCCGCGCCAGGCCTTGAAGGCCGTATCGAAATTGCCGACCAGCGCCATCGACAGCGACATCAACTGCGCCACCGGCCACTCCAGCCAGGACAGCACCACGCGCGCACCGGCAACCGCCTCCACGCTGGCCAGCGACCGCATCGGACCCACCGCGAGCAGCGCCAGCAGGCGATACAGCAGCGCGCCGACCGGGCCCAGCAGCAGGAACCAGAACAGCACCGCGAACCAGCGCCGCAGCGCGTTGAGCACGGTGGCCTCGACCAGCGAGGGAACGTCTTCGTGCAGGCTGCCACCGGCCGACTGCAGCTGCGTGATCGCGAGGTGGCGCGCGTGGGCGTCATCGGCATCGATCACTGCCTCGACATCGCGGTCCAGATCGCGCGGGCCCCAGCACATCACCAGTACCAGCACGCCCAGCAGCAGCGAGGGCAGGCCGTAGACGCGGTCATCGAACAGCCATTGCAGCAGGCCCAGCACGGCCACGAACGGCAGCACCGCCAGCCAGGCGCCCTTTCGGCCGCGCCAGGCCCCGTCCTCGGCGGCATGCCGATCCAGCCACTGCAGCCAGCGCCGATAGAGGCCGAAACGCCGCAGCGCGACGGCCGCGCCCGGCGCGACATGGCCCAGGGCCAAGGCAACCAGCACGGCGACCAGGGTGGTGAACATGTAAGCCTCCGGCTCGGGACGTGGAACGCGCCGCTACTATGCCTTGCGGCCCGGCAATTCCCCGGGCCGTTGGTAATGTACCGTGCCGCGTGTTCAGCCTGCGGCAACGGCACGCGACGGTCAGGCGACCTGCTGCTGGTACCAGTGCTCGATCAGGCTGCGCGAGATCGAGATCGGCGGGGACAGGCGGATGCCTTCGCCGTCGTCCTCGACATCCCGGGCCAGCGCCGCGCCCACTTCCTCGGCGGTGAACCAGCGCGCATCTTCCAGCTCCCCGTTCACGGTCGGTACGTCGTCTTCGGCCGTGGCGGCGAAGCCCAGCATCAGTGCGCCGGGGAACGGCCACGGCTGGGTGCCCAGGTAGCGGCACTCGCGCACGCGCACCCGGCTCTCTTCGAAGACCTCACGGACCACCGTCTGCTCCAGCGATTCGCCGGGTTCCACGAAACCGGCCAGCACCGAATAGCGGCGCGGGGCCCAGTTGGCCTGGCGGCCGAGCAGCAGCCGGCCCTGGTTCTCGACGGCGACGATCACCGCCGGATCCACGCGCGGGTAGTGCTCGGTGGCGCACTGGCTGCAGCGGCCGACGAAGCCGCTGCGGCTGAAGGTCACCGCGCCACCGCATACCCCGCAGAAGCGCGTGCGCGACTGCCAGTAGGACATGCCGCGGGCGTAACAGAAGGCGGTGGAATCGGCGATGGACCAGGTGGCGGCGGACTGGCGCAGGTCGACCCGCTGCGGCGCCGTCACCGACAGACCGGCGGCCTCCATCGAGAACCATGCCTGCTCGCCGCGCAGGCCGAGGAAGATCGCGGTGCCCGGGCCACCGCCCAGGTCGGCGCCGGTCAGTGGCAGCGGCTGACCGTCCTCGCCGGCCAGGGCCGTGCCATCCTGATCGAGTATCAGTACGCGCGCGTCCGGCCACAGCCGCGACAACGCATCGGCGTCATCGCGCAGGGTATCGGCGCGCTCCAGCGGCTCGCTGACGAAGGCGAAACCGGAAAGCTGCGAAGAGAAATTTGACATCGCAAGAGCCTGCCCACATTCGGCGGGACTGGCAAGCGGCAACCGGCATTCCGCCGGTTGCGCGCGCATCACATGCTGAAACTGCTGCCGCAGCCGCAGGTGGTCTTCGCGTTCGGATTGCGGATCACGAACTGCGCGCCGGTCAGGCTTTCGGTGTAATCCACCTCGGCGCCCATCAGGTACTGCAGGCTCAGCGGATCCACCAGCAGGGTGACGCCGGCGGTATCCACCGCCAGATCGTCCTCGGCCCGGTTCTCATCGAACTCGAAGCCGTACTGGAAGCCGGAACAGCCACCGCCTTCGATGTAAACGCGCAGGGCGAGGGCAGCGTTGCCCTCATCCTGGATCAGCTCCTTGACCTTGGCCGCGGCGGCCTCGGTGAAGTTCAGCGGACGGTCCAGGGACTGGTAGTTCGGCGCGGCGGCGGGTGCGCCGGGCAGGGAAACAAGCGTGCTCATGCCCCCAGCATGGGGGCGCACGAGCACGCTTTCAAGTTCAGGCCATCGCCTCGGCCAGCTTCTTGCGGGCGGCGGTGTCCTTGCCCTTGCCCTTGCCCTCGTCCGCTTCGCCGGACGGCGGCGGCAGGGCCATCTGCGCCGAGCTGTGGATCAGGCGGCCGGTCAGCTGGGCGCCGGCGTGCATTTCCACCATCTGGTAATGGATGTTGCCCGTCACCCGGGCGCTCGGGGTCAGCTCGACCCGCTCGGTGGCATGCACGTCCCCGTCCAGGCGGCCGCTGATGACCACGACCTGGGCGCGGATCTCACCCTCGATGGCGCCGTGCTCGGCCACCGTCAGGGTGGCGTTGCTGGCGCCGTCCTGGGCGATCACCTTGCCCAGGATGGTGCCTTCCACGTACAGGCCACCGCTGAATTCCACGTCCCCGCGGATCACCACCTGCGCGCCGATCAGCGCGTCCACGACCAGATGTCCGTCGCGGTTGGACTTGTTGCTGCCAAACATGGGCTTACTCCCCTTCTTTTGCCGATGCCGCCGGTGCTCCGGCCTGCTTCCAATCGAATACCTGGGTGGCGCCCCCCGCGCCCGATCCCAGCGTGACCCGCACACGTTGCGGGGTGAATCCCTGCGGCAGCATCACACTGCCGGTGAGCTGCTGGAAGTACCGGAAGGAATACTCCTGGCCCGGCACCTTGGTGCGCTGGTGCAGCTCGTCCCAGCTGACCGAAGTCAGCTTGCCGTCCTTGACCCCTTCCACCGTGAAGCGCATCTGCCCTTGGCTGATCGCCCCGCGGTTCAGGTTCTGGGTCAGCACCACGGCGTACTGCCAGGTGCCGCCCGTTTCCGGCGAGAACTCCACCGAATGGGTGTTCAGGCCCTTGCGCTGGCTGGTCGCACCGACCAGCCGCTCGTAGAAGGCCACGTCGGCGCGCAGGCCGGCGATCTCTTCGTCGCGCTCGCCCAGCGACGTCTGGACCTCGTTGTTGGCGGCGCGGCTGATCCGGTCGGAGGCCTGCAGGGTCGCCTGGCGCTGCTGCAGTTCGATGAGCTGCTGCTGGAGGCGCTCGTTGCGGGTCTCCGCCGCCTTGAGCTGGGTGCCGACGTCGCCGCCGGGCGAGCCCAGCCAGGCGCCGAGCAGCACGGCAAGGATCAGCGACAGCAGCCACGCCCCGCCCAGCACCAGCAGGCGCTTGCGGTCCTGCACGGGCGGCATGCCCGGCCGGCGGATCTGGATGCGGGAAGGTGCGGGTTTATTCATGGCAGTCCTGGGCGACCGCGCCTGCGGGCGCTGTCGCAACGGCCCCTGTCTGGAACGACGGGCTAGTGTAAGTCAGGGAAAAGGCCTTGTCCGCGCAGGCCCGGGATCGGGGCAGTGGCGTTCATGGACGTCATCCCCGATAGTGTGCGCCTGTGCACATTCTGCAGCCGGAGCGCGTGCCATGACCGAAGCCCACCTGTTCGTGATCGGCATCCTGCTGGCCTGGCTGGCCGGCATCCGCGTCTACCTCACCGTCTTCGGCGTCGGCCTGGCCGGGCTGCTCGGCTGGGTCGACCTGCCCCCTGCGCTGCAGGCCACGGAATCGTGGTGGGTGCTGGGCACCTCGGCCGCGCTGGCCATCGCCGAATTCTTCGCCGACAAGATTCCCGGGGTCGATTCGGTCTGGGACCTGGTCCAGACCCTGGCCCGGGTACCGGCCGGTGCCTTCCTGGCGGCCGCGACGCTCTCGCCCACTGGCGAGCTCAGCGGTACCGCGCTGGTCGCCGGGGCCGGCGTCGCGCTGGCCAGCCATGGACTCAAATCCGGCACCCGTGCCCTGCTCAACACCTCGCCCGAACCGGCCAGCAACTGGATGGCCTCTGCCGCGGAGGACACCGTGGTGGTCGGCGGGCTGGCACTCGCCCTGGCCCACCCGTGGCTGGCGCTGATCCTGGTGGTCGCATGCAGCCTGATCGGTGCGTTGATCGTGTGGATGATCTGGCGGACGCTGTGGAAAGGCATGCGCTGGCTGATGCGTCAGGCCGACAGCGGCCAGACGCAGGTCAAACCGGGAACCCTGCCACGGTAATGCGCGCCCTGCCCATGGGCGTTCATCGCATAATTGCGGCGCAGACTGGGAGTACTGATGGCCGTTCACGACAACGTTGTTGCATCCGCCCGCGCCGCGCGCGCTGAAACGCCGCCGGTCGACCACTGGCAGCGCTGGCACAGCGAGCCGACGCCCGCCCCCGCGGCGCCCAGCAATGTCGTCGCGCTCACGCCGGCGCCGGCCAGCCCACCGCCCCTGCTGCCCCCGATGCACGCCGAGACCGGCACCCTGCCGCCGCCGGGCATCGACTCTCCGTACCGCGTGCTGATCGTCGAAGACGACCGTTCGCAGGCCCTGTTCGCGCAGAGCGTGCTGCACGGTGCCGGCATGGAGGCACTGGTGCACAGCGATGCCGAGGGCGTGCAGCAGGCGATCGCCGAGCATCGGCCCGACCTGATCCTCATGGACCTGCACCTGCCCGGGCTGGACGGTATGCGCCTGACCGCGCTGATCCGCCAGCAACCCGGCCAGCAGCTGCTGCCGATCGTGTTCCTCAGTGGCGACCCGGATCCGGAGCGTCAGTTCGAAGTGCTCGACAGCGGCGCCGATGATTTCCTCAGCAAGCCGATCCGTCCACGCCACCTGATCGCGGCGGTCTCCAACCGGATCCGCCGCGCACGCGCACAGGCAGCTTCGCAGGCGGGCACGGATGGCGCGCCGGCCATCAACAACCCGGAAACGGGGCTCCCGACCCGCCACCACGTGATGCAGCAGCTTGGCGCGTCGCTCAGCCATCGCGATCGCGGCGGCCTGTTCTTCATCGAGATCGCCAGCGCGCTCGGTCTGCGCGAACGCTATGGCTATGCCGCGTTCGAACGGCTGATGGCCCAAGCCGGCCAGCGCCTGGCCGACGCCGCCCGGCCGCATCTGCTGGCGCGCCTGAACGACAACAGCTTCCTGGTCCTGGCCCGTGATGTCGACGAGGACACGCTGGATGCGATGGCACATGCGCTGCGCGAACAGCTCTCCTCGCGCGCCTTCGTGATCCGCGATGACGAATCGGTGCACCTGCGCGGCGTGGTCGGCCATGCCCAGCTCTCGCCGGGCTTCTCCGATGCGGGCAGCGCACTGGAAGCGGTCGAACGCACCACGCTGCAGGCGCGCCTGCTCACCGCCGGCGTGGCCGCCTATGTGCGCCGCGAAGACGTGGCTGCGCAGGAGCACCTGGCCCTGCTCGAAGGCCAACTGGAACTGGCCTACCAGCCGATCGTGGCCGTCGCCGGCGGCAATACCGCGCAGTACCAGGTACTGCTCCGCCTGCGGCAGGCCGATGGCAGCGTGCTGGCCGCCGGCCAGGTGATCCCCGCGGCCGAAGCGGCCGGGCGCATCGCCGATCTGGACCAGCAGGTGCTCGACCACGCGCTGGGCCTGCTCGATCTCTACCGCCACGCCGCGCAGCCGCTGCACCTGTTCGTCTCGCAGTCGCTGCGCACGCTGGCCCGCGATGCCTTCGGCGACTGGCTGCTGGAATCGCTGGCCAGCCGGCAGATCGATGGCAGCGCACTGGTCATCGATGTGCGCCTGCCCGATGCGCTGATCCACACCGTCACCCTGCAGCAGTTCTGCACGCGCATGCATGCGGCCGGCGTGCGCTTCTGCCTGAGCCAGTTCGAGCCGGGCGACGAAGCCAACGCACTGATGGCGCAACTGCCGCTGGCGTATGTCCGCATGGCCGCGCGCTTCTCCAACAGCCACACCAACCAGCAGACCCGCGACGAGCTGCGCGCGGCGATCGACCGGGCGCACCGCGCCGGGCTGCGCATCATCGGCCAGCAGATCGAGGATCCGCAGGCTGCGGCGGCGATGTGGATCGGCGGGGTCGATTTCATCCAGGGCAACATGGTCCAGTCCGCCGGCAGCGAACTGAACTTCGACTTCCAGAATTCGGTGCTCTGAGCATGGGACGCCACGGACGGCCAACCCACTCGCCCACGCCGGCCTCGCTCTGGATCAGCGCCGCGGCGGCCGCCCTGTGTGCCACTGCCGCGGTGATGGCGCGCATCGGTGCCAATGGGCCGTGGATCGACATTGCCGCCGGCACCGGCGTGCTGGCACTGATCGCCGGCATCCAGGCGGTACGCCGCTGGCGTGAAGCGCAGGACCAGCTGGAGCTGCTGCAGCGGCGAAATGAAGCTCTCGTGCTCGAGCGCGATCAGCTGCAGCAGCGCCGGCAGCAGCAGAACCAGCTCGAACAGGAACTGCTCACCGCCAAGCAGGCCGCCGAAGCCGCCGCGCTGGCCAAGGGGGAGTTCCTGGCGACGATGAGCCACGAGATCCGCACGCCGCTCAACGGCATCCTGCCGATGCTCGACCTGATCGCGCGCGGCCAGCTCGGCAGCGACCAGCGGCAGATGCTGCAGACCGCCGCGACCAGCTCGCAGCAGCTGCTGCGCATCGTCGACGACATCCTCGATTACTCCCGGCTCGAGGCCAAAGGCCTGAACCTGGAGATCACCACCTTCAACCTGCGCGAGCTGCTCGAAGGCCTGGTGCAGTTGATGCAGCGCGCCGCCGAACCCAAGGGCCTGCAGCTCTCGCTCGAGCTGGATCCGGCCGTCCGTCTGTCGGTCCGGGGCGACCCGGTGCGGCTGCGCCAGGTGCTGAGCAACCTGCTGGTCAACGCGATCAAGTTCACCGAGCGTGGCCAGGTCCGGCTGCGCGTGCAGCGCCAGGGCGAGACCAACGCGCAGCACCAGCTGCGGTTCGAGATCGCCGACAGCGGCATCGGCATAGACGACGCGCTGCAGGCGCGTCTGTTCCAGTCCTTCAGCCAGGCCGACGCCTCGACCACGCGCCTGTATGGCGGCACCGGGCTGGGGCTGGCGATCTGCAAGCGCATCATCGACCTGATGCACGGCCGCATCGGCGTGCATTCCACGCCCGGGCACGGGGCCACGTTCTGGTTCGAGATTCCCCTGCTCAAGGTGATCGGCGACCTGCCGGCGATCGGCAACCTGCGCCGCGCCCTGCTGATCACGCACGACCCGGTGCTGGCCCAGCGCATCGAGCGGGTGACCCAGCATCATGACCTGCGCCTGCACACGGTGGAGACCAGTGCCGAGGCGATCGATGCCCTGCGCGCGCCGCAGCGCCCCGGCATCGATCCGGCCCTGGCCTGGGTGATCGCGGATACGGACGGCCTGCGGCATGGCACCGGCGCACTGCACAAAGCGGTGGCGGAGCCTGGCCGGCATCCGGAGGCGAAGCTGCTGTGGCTGTATGGCGATGAGGCGCCCGCGCCCGAAGCGCTTGGCCCCGGACCGGCGCTGTCGCGGTTGGCAGCCGAGAGCGAGCTGCACGCGCTGCTGCGCCCGGTGGTGGCCAGTGCGCGCCCAGCCGCATTGCTGGCTGAGGTGGAGTACACAGGCTCGCCCACCGCGCTGCCCCAGTTCCCGTTGCGGTTGCTGCTGGTCGAAGACAACAGCGTCAACCTGCTGGTCGCGCAGCGGCTGCTGCAGGTGCTCGGCTGCGAGGTGGAGACCGCCACGCAGGGCGAGCAGGCGATGGAGGCGCTGCACGCCCGGCCGTTCGATGTGGTGCTGATGGATTGCCAGATGCCGGTGCTGGATGGCTATGCGGCCACCCGCCGCTGGCGCGCGCATGAGGCCGCACAGCGCATGGCGCGCCTGCCGATCGTCGCGATGACCGCCAATGCGATGGCCGGCGACCGCGAGCGCTGTCTGCAGGCCGGCATGGACGACTACCTCTCCAAACCGATCAACCGCGAAACGCTGCAGGCCGTGCTGGCGCGCTGGGGCCGTGCGATGGCCGACGACGCGATGGCCGACGACACGGCCCACGTGTCCCCAGCTCCGGTGCCGCAGGGCGCGGACGCATCCGCACCGCCTCCCGCACGCGACGCGTCACCCGCCCCGGTGCTCGACCAGGAGGTGCTCGATGAACTGCTGGAGGTGATCGGCCCGGATACCGTGCGGATCATCGGTGTGTTCCTCGATGACACCCCGCCCTTGATCCGGCAGCTGCAGGACGCCTCGGTCGCGGCGGACCTCGACCAGCTGCGTGCGTTGGCGCACAGCCTCAAGTCGGCCAGTGCGAATGTGGGTGCGATGGCCTTGTCGGCCGCGGCCTGGCGGATCGAGCACGATGCCCGCGCCGGCACGCTGGAGCGCCCCGCCGTGGCGGTGGCGCTGTTGATCGCCGAGTTCGCGCGCGCACGGATCGCGCTGGCCGGCTATCACGCCCGCCTGCGCGCGCCGCTGCAGGGCTGACTCAGTCGTCGATCTTGGTCAGCAGGTAGTTCGGTTCGCCGATGCGCTCGATCAGGTCCAGCTGGGTTTCCAGCCAGTCGATGTGCTCTTCCTCGGACTCGAGGATTTTCACGAACAGCTGGCGGCTGACGTAATCACCGATCGAATCGGCATACGCCACGGCCTCGCGCAGCGTGACCACGCCATCGCGTTCCAGGCTGAGGTCGCACTGCAGGATTTCGGCCGGGTTCTCGCCGATGCGCAGCTTGCCCAGTGCCTGGAAGTTCGGCAGGCCTTCGAGGAAGAGGATGCGGTCGGACAGGATGTCCGCATGCTTCATCTCTTCGATCGATTCCTTGTACTCGTGATCGGCGAGTTCCTTCAGGCCCCAGTTCTTCAGCATCTTGGCGTGCAGGAAGTACTGGTTGATCGCGGTCAGCTCGTTGTAGAGGACCTTGTTGAGGAATTCGATGACTTTGGCGTCGCCCTTCATGAGCGTGCTCCTGCTGCGTGGAATCGCGGGCACTGTAGCGCGTCGCGCGCAGGCATGAAGGAACGCGAATCGTGCTCAGTTGCGCCCCGCAGCCGAGCACGGAGCGCGAAGCGATCTCAGGCGGCTTGCAGGCCCAGGACGGGCAGCGGCAGATCGTGGGTGGCGCTGAATTTGGCCAGCAGGTCCGCCGCCATGTCCAGGCAGGAACCGCAGGTGGCGCCGCAGCCGGTGCGCATCGTCAGCTCGGACACGCTCACGACACCGCTCTGCGCGGCTTCGCGGATCTGGTGGTCGGTCACCCCGTTGCAGATGCAGACGTACACGTGCGGACTCGGCAGGCAGGCCCGGATTGGCCTGCTGCTATTCCAATGGAAATGCGAATGGTTGTCAATTTCGAACCTGAATCATTCTCGATACGGTTCAGAGCCGCCGGAGATCGCTCAGACCGCGCCCGGCTCGCCCTTGGCCTTGCTGCGCGGCCAGTACCCGCCACCCCGCTTGGGCGTGGTGCGCTTGCGGGGCCGGTCGTGACCGGCGGCGTTGCCCGGCATCCAGGCCTCCTGGGCGGACTTGGGCATCGATTCCACCCCGGTCCCGGCCACCCCCCGCGCCAGCGGCGCCAGATGGCGCAGGGCGCGCGCGTAGACGCCCCGCTTGAACATCACCACGTGTTCCACCGGGTACCAGAAATCGACCCAGCGCCACTGGTCGAACTCGGGGCTGTCGGTATGGTCCAGGGTGACGTGGGATTCGTCCCCGGCCAGCCGGAGCAGGAACCACACCTGCTTCTGGCCGATACAGACCTGCCGTTCATTGCGGCGGATGGCCCGTGCCGGCAGCCGATAGCGAAGCCAACCCGGCGTCGCCCCGAGCACTTCAACGTGCTCCGGCAACAACCCGGTTTCTTCCTGCAACTCACGATACATGGCTTCGACAGGCGTTTCGTCGGTGTTCATGCCGCCCTGCGGGAACTGCCAGCCATCCCGGCGCACACGTCGTGCCCAGAAAACCTGCCCATCCTTCCGCATCAGCACAATACCGACGTTCGGTCGATAGCCGTCCGGATCGATCACGATGCGGACTCCTAGAAAAATCTACTGATCGGGACTGTGCCACGCCCGCTGCCCACTCACAAGCGCGGTGAAAAAGTGTTGAC
This sequence comes from Stenotrophomonas sp. JAG2, assembly GCF_041080745.1. Classification (NCBI taxonomy): domain Bacteria; kingdom Pseudomonadati; phylum Pseudomonadota; class Gammaproteobacteria; order Lysobacterales; family Lysobacteraceae; genus Stenotrophomonas; species Stenotrophomonas sp. JAG2. The sequence goes on from NZ_JBEUMH010000004.1 coordinate 86,704, forward strand.
AGATTCCGAATACATCTCCAGAATTGCCGGCTCCCTGAGGCTATGTAGCTCAGCCGGTTAGAGCACAGCACTCATAATGCTGGGGTCGGTGGTTCGAGTCCACCCATAGCCACCAAGTCCGCTTGGTTTTTCAGGGAGAAAGTGCAATAATTGCACGCACATTTTGCCCCGTCGCCAAGCGGTAAGGCACCTGACTCTGACTCAGGCATTCGGTGGTTCGAATCCATCCGGGGCAGCCAAACAAACAGAAAAGGCCGATCGAAAGATCGGCCTTTTCTGTTTGTTTGGGCGTTTGTCCGGGCGCATCGCGCCCGGACCCCACACCTTGCGCAGCAAGGTGTGGGCGCCAACCCTCCCCTGCCACATCCCCGCGCCTGACGGCGCGCCCCCTTGTACTCCAAGGGGGCTGTTTCACCAGAGAGAGGACGGCCAGCCGACACCCCGCCCATGCCGGGCCGCGAGAGTAGCCGAACAGCGGTCGGCACTACCGCCCCTATGAAACAGCGGCGAACGCAGCAGTGCCGCCGGAAGCATCGCCATCCCTCGCTGCATCCACCTGACAACCAAGCGATCTGCGGGGACGAAACCCACCCCCCGGAAACGACAAAAGCCCGGCCGAAGCCGGGCTTTTGCGTACCTCCCAGCGGGATCCCGAAGGATCCCACGCCAGGCGCGATGGATCAGCGCTTGGAGAACTGGGTGGCGCGACGTGCCTTGTGCAGGCCGACCTTCTTACGCTCGACTTCACGGGCGTCACGGGTCATGAAGCCAGCCTTGCGCAGCTCGGACTTCAGGGTTTCGTCGTATTCGATCAGCGCGCGGGCGATACCCAGACGGATCGCACCGGCCTGACCCGTGGTACCACCGCCAGCGGCGGTGACCATGATGTCGAAGGTTTCGGTGTTCTTGGTCAGTTCCAGCGGCTGACGCACGATCATGCGCGCAGTCTCACGGCCAAAGAACTCGTCCAGCGGACGGCCATTGACGGTGATGTTGCCGGCGCCCTTGCGCAGGAACACGCGGGCGGTGGAGGACTTGCGGCGGCCGGTGCCGTAGTTTTGCGTGATAGCCATGATTAGATATCCAGAACCTGAGGCTGCTGAGCGGCGTGCGGGTGCTCGGAACCCGAGTACACCTTGAGCTTGCGGTACATGGCGCGGCCCAGCGGGCCCTTCGGCAGCATGCCCTTGACGGCGGTCTCGATGACACGCTCCGGATGGCGCTCAAGCGCCTGGGCCAGAGTTTCGGTCTTCAGGTTGCCGATGTAGCCAGTGAAACGGTGATACAGCTTGTCCTGCAGCTTGTTGCCGGTGACGACAATCTTTTCTGCATTGATGACAACCAGGTAATCACCGGTATCAACGTGAGGGGTGTAAACCGGCTTGTGCTTGCCGCGCAGACGGCGGGCCAGCTCGGTGGACAGACGGCCCAGCGTCTTGCCGGATGCGTCGACGAGATACCAGTCGCGCTGGACGGTCTCGGACTTTGCAGTGAAAGTGCTCATGAAAGAACTCTAGTAGGTCGGGCTCATTACGGCGCAGTACGGCCGGAACTCTGCCACGCGTTGTGAAGAGGCGGGATTGTACTGGCCATGCCCACCACATGCAAGTTGACCGGATCCCGGCTTGGCACACCGGTCCGCGGGGGCGAGAATCAACAGTCCCCCGCCGCGACACCGCCTGCCATGACCGCGCTCCGCCAGATCACGCCGCTCGACCACCTGCTGACCGAAGCCCAGCGGGCCCTGGATACCGTGTTCGGCAACCCGCCGGCCAGCCGCCCCTACCCCGCCGAGGCCACCCCCGACGTGCAGATGGCCGATCCCGAGCGCCGCCACGCGGCCGGGCTGATGCGTATCAACCATGTCGGCGAGGTCTGCGCCCAGGGCCTGTACTTCGGCCAGGCTGCGGTCGCCAGGGAGCCGGAAACCCGCGCCCACCTGCTCGATGCCGCCCAGGAAGAGACCGACCACCTGGCCTGGTGCGCCCAGCGCCTGCGCGAACTGGACAGCCGCCCCAGCCTGTTCAACCCGATCTGGTATGCCGGCAGCTACACCATCGGCACCCTGGCCGGCCTGCGTGGCGACGGCTGGAACCTGGGCTTCGTGGTCGAGACCGAACGCCAGGTCGAAGCGCATCTGGATGAACACCTGGACACCCTGCCCCCGGCCGACCTGCGCAGCCGCGAGGTGATCAAGGTGATGAAGATCGACGAGGCCCGCCACGCGGACCACGCCGAGCATGCCGGCGCGCGGAAGCTGCCCGCACCGATCCCGTCGGTGATGGCGCTGGCCTCCAAGGTCATGAAGACCATCGCGTACCGGTTGTAACGGCGTATCGACCAACTTGTAACGGCGTATCGACCAACGGTCGATACCTACCGGAACGGCGCGCGCGGCATGGGTTGCGGGCCGGCTTGCCACCGGTAGCGCCCGACCGTTGGTCGGGCGACGATCAGGCAGAGACCAGCTTCAGGCCGATCACGCCGGCCACGATCAGGCCGATGCAGGCCAGCCGCGACGGCGAGGCGCTGTCGCCGAACAGGGCGATGCCGAGCATCGCCACGCCGAGCGCGCCGATGCCGGTCCAGATCGCATAGGCGGTGCCGACCGGGATGGATTTCATCGCCTGGCTCATCAGGTACAGGCTGACCAGGGCGGCGGCGACGGTGGCCAGGGTGGGAAGCGGCTTGCTGAAGCCTTCGGAGTACTTCATTCCGATGGCGAAGCCGATCTCGAACAGGCCGGCGAGCAGAAGATAGATCCAGGGCATGGGGGATTCCTTGGGTTAACAAAAGCAAAACGGCCCGGTGTCTTCACACCGGACCGTCGTCGGTAGCAGCCGTGAAACCGGGTTTTGCGCAAACACCGGTTCCACAGGGCGGGCCGTCCCGCCTGGACGAGGCCGCCCGGGCAGCGCCCGGGACGACATCGCAACGTGCCTTACTCGGCCAGATTGCGCCCATGGAACAGCTCTTCGATCTCACGGCGCAGCAGCGCCTCGATCTTCATGCGTTCCTTGAACGACAGGTTCTTGGCCTTCTCTTCGAACAGGTACTGATCCAGGTCGAAGTCCTTCAGGTGCATCTTCGTGTGGAAGATGTTTTCCTGGTAGACATTGACGTCGAACATCTCGTAACGCGACTTGATGTTCTTGGCCAGGAAGTTCTGGATCGAGTTGATCTTGTGGTCGATGTAGTGCTTCTTGCCCTTCACGTCACGGGTGAAGCCACGCACGCGGTAATCCATGATCACGATGTCCGATTCCAGACTCTCGATCAGGTAGTTCAGCGCTTTCAGCGGGGAAATCACGCCACAGGTGGCCACATCGATGTCCGCGCGGAACGTGGCGATGCCCTCCTGCGGATGGGTTTCCGGGTACGTATGGACCGTGATGTGGCTCTTGTCCATGTGCGCGACCACGGCGTCGGAGATCAACTCCTTGCCGGCCTGCTTCTTGTCGATCACCGGCTCTTCCGAGATCAGGATCGTCACCGAGGCACCCTGGGGGTCGTAGTCCTGGCGGGCCACGTTCAGGATGTTCGCGCCGATGATCTCGGCAACGTCGGTCAGGATCTGAGTCAGCCTATCGGCGTTGTACTCTTCATCAATATATTCGATGTAACGCTGGCGCTCCTCTTCGGTGCGGGCGTAACAGACGTCATAGATGTTGAAGCTCAGCGCCTTGGTGAGGTTGTTGAAACCTTGCAACCTCAGGCGAGGCAACGGCTTGACCACGGCGGTCGATCCTGTGTGTGGTGGGAAAGAAGCAAGTATGGGGCAAAGTGATCGGTGGCGAAACTTGCATTGAAACGAATACCTGTGCTCGGTTTGCCCTTAACAATTCGGATCGTTAAGCTCCCGGCACATAGCCGTGAATTCTTCATGAGCAATCGGAGCGCCTCAACGTGTCAACTGTGCGCCTTGCCACAAGTCCATTGGCCCTGGATATCGCAACAATCGATCGCTTCCTGGCCCACAGCCACCGCCGCCGCTACCCCGCCCGCACGGACGTGTTCCGTCCAGGGGATCCCGCCGGCACCCTCTACTACGTGATCAGTGGCTCAGTCTCAATAATGGCTGAGGAAGATGACGATCGTGAGCTGGTGCTGGGCTACTTCGGATCGGGCGAGTTCGTCGGTGAAATGGGCCTGTTCGTCGAATCGGACCGCCGCGAGGTGATCCTGCGCACCCGTACCCCCTGCGAGCTGGCCGAGATCAGCTACGAGCGCCTGCACCAGCTGTTCCTGGGGCCGCTTTCGGCCGATGCCCCGCGCCTGCTCTATTCCATCGGCCAGCAGCTTTCCAAACGCCTGCTCGACACCAGCAGGAAAGCCAGCCGCCTGGCCTTCCTGGATGTCACCGACCGCATCGTGCGCACCCTGCATGACCTGTCGCGCGAGCCGGAGGCGATGAGCCACCCGCAGGGCACCCAGCTGCGCGTCTCGCGCCAGGAACTGGCCCGGCTGGTCGGCTGCTCGCGTGAAATGGCCGGTCGCGTGCTGAAGAAGCTGCAGACCGACGGGCAGCTGCATGCCCGCGGCAAGACCGTCGTGCTGTACGGCACCCGCTGATCGGGCCTTGGTCGTGCCGGCCGCTGGCCGGCAACCACGCAGATCCAGCGTCAAGCCAACGCCCACCGGGTGGACGAAGTTGCCGGCCAGCGGCCGGCACTACCTGCCCATTTGCCGCTAGGCTGTTGCGATGGAACTGGGCAGCGAATTCTATTGGTTCATCCTGATCGGCCTCGGCGCACAGCTGGTCGACGGCGCGCTGGGCATGGCCTTCGGGCTGGTGTCCTCCTCGGTCCTGCTCAGCATGGGCCTGCCGCCGGCGGCGATCAGCGCCAGCATCCATACCGCTGAAGTCTTCACCACCGGGGCCTCCGGGGTCTCGCACCTGGTCGCCGGCAACGTGGACCGCCGGCTGTTCCTGCGCCTGGCCCTGCCCGGTGCGGTCGGCGGCGTGGTCGGTGCCTACGTGCTGACCCAGCTGCCCGGTGACGTGATCCGCCCCTTCATCTATATGTATCTGCTGGTGCTGGCGATCTTCATCCTGCTGCGCGCGGCCGGACGGATGCTGCCCGCCCAGGAAGTGAAGCGCGTCCCGCTGCTGGGATTCGTGGCCGGCCTGCTGGATGCCAGTGGCGGCGGCGGCTGGGGTCCGGTGGCGACCTCCACCCTGCTCGCCCGCGGCGGCCAGGCGCGCACCACCATCGGCACGGTCAATGCGGCCGAGTTCGTGGTGACGCTCGCGGTATCGATCACCTTCCTGCTGACCATGGGCGTGCAGTACCTGAACATCGTGGCCGGCCTGCTGATCGGCGGCATGATGGCCGCGCCGGTGGCCGCGATCCTGGTCAAAAAGGTCAAGGAACGCTGGGTGCTGGTAGCCGTCGGCGTGCTGGTGCTCGGCATCAGCCTGTTCCAGATCGGCCACGCCATCGTGCAGTGGCGCGCAGGCTGAGCCGGACGCGACACCTTTTCAGCCCTTCCCGGGTGTTTTCAGCGCCGGATCAGACCGGATCGCCGGCCCGGTCGACACAGCCCCAGTTGAGCACCGGGGTCCCCGGTGGCAGCACCTGGCGGAAATACGCCACGCGCGAGGCCTTCGGATTGACCACGACCGGTGCCGCAGCGGCCAGCAGCAACGGCAGGTCGGCGCTGCTGTCGGAGTAGGCGACATCGATCTCGCCATAGCCGCGCTCGCGCAGCATCCGCATCTTTTCTTCGTTGTGGCAGTGACGGGTGGCGATGACCGCGCCCAGCAACGGGCCGACCTCGCTGCCGATCACCGGCACGCCCTGGTGGGCGACAAAGGCCAGGATCGCGCGGGCCAGCTCCGGCGGTGCACCGGTGGCGACCACGACGCGGTCGCCGGCGGCACGATGCCGGGCAAACACCTCCAGCGCGACCGGCAGCAGCCGGCGGCGGATGTCGGCCTCGTGCTTGAGCACGTAGCGGTCGATCACCTTGTTGAACTCGCGCGCCCGGTGCAGGCCGAACGTGGCGATCCAGACGTAGCCGGAGATGCCGCGGCGGCGGGTCGGCAGGAACGCCACCAGCGGGCCGAGCAGCGGCGTGGCGATCAGGGCGGCCAGCAGCCGCAGCGGGTTGCGCTTGATCAGCCAGGCGAACAGATGGCTGCCGGAATCGCCGTCATACAGGGTGTGATCGAAGTCGAAGACCACCAGCGGGGCGTCGTCGCGCGGCGTTGGGTAGATCGCTGTCATGCGCTGAAGAATAGCTGACGCAGGCCCTCGCCGGGCTCTTCCACGCGCATGAAGGCCTCGCCGACCAGGAAGGCGTTGACCCCGGCCTCGCGCATCACGGTGACATCGGCCGGGCCGAGGATGCCGCTTTCGGTGACCAGCAGGCGGTCGCGCGGCACGGCCTGGCGCATGTCCAGCGTGGTCTGCAGCGACACCTCGAAGGTGCGCAGGTTGCGGTTGTTGATGCCGATCAGCGGCACCGGCACCTGGATGGCGCGCTCGAGCTCGTCGATGTCGTGCACTTCGACCAGCACGTCCATGCCCAGCTGCATGGCCAGATCGGACAGCTCGGCCAGCTGGCGGTCGTCCAGTGCGGCCACGATCAGCAGGATGCAGTCGGCGCCGAGCACGCGCGCTTCGTACACCTGGTAGGCATCGATCACGAAGTCCTTGCGCAGCACCGGCAGCGTGCAGGCTTCACGGGCCTGCTGCAGGTAGGCGTCGCTGCCCTGGAAGAAATCCACGTCGGTCAGCACCGACAGGCAGCTGGCGCCGCCGAACTCGTAGCTCACCGCGATGTCGGCCGGATGGAAGTCCGGACGGATCACGCCCTTGGACGGGCTGGCCTTCTTGATCTCGGCGATCACGGCCGGGTTGCCGGCGGCGATCGAGGCACGCAGCGCATCGGCGAAGCCACGCACCGGCGGAGCCTGCTCCACGCGCGCGATCAGCGCCTCCAGCGGCACCTGGGCACGGCGTGCGGCGACTTCTTCGGCCTTGCGGGCCAGGATGGTATCGAGGATGTCGCTCATGTCATTGGGGTCCTGGAGGCCGGCCATTATCGGCCAGCCCCGCTGAATTCTGAAAACGCGGGCTCAGACGGCCCCGCGGATACGGCGGGTGGCGGCCACGTACTGCTCCATCCGCGAGCGCGCGCTGCCATCGGCCAGCACCGCACGGGCTCGGGCCAGGCCATCGGCGATGCTGTCGGCGACACCGGCCACGTACAGCGCCGCACCAGCATTGAGCGCCACGATGTCCAGCGCGGGGCCGGGCTGGTTGTCGAGCACGCCACGCAGCATCGCGATGGATTCTTCCGGACCGTCGACCTTGAGGTTGCGGCTGGCCGACATCGCGATGCCGAAGTCTTCCGGATGGATCTCGTACTCGCGCACCTTGCCGTCGCGCAGCTCGCCGACCAGCGTACCGGCGCCAAGCGAGATCTCGTCCATGTTGTCGCGACCCCACACCACCAGCGCGCGCTCGGCGCCGAGTTCGCGCAGCACGCGCGCCTGGATGCCGACCAGATCCGAGTGGAACACGCCCATCAGCACGTTGGTCGCACCCACCGGATTGGTCAGCGGGCCGAGGATGTTGAAGATCGTGCGCACCCCCATCTCGCGGCGCACCGGCGCGACGACCTTCATCGCCGGATGGTGCATCGGCGCGAACATGAAGCCGATGCCGGTTTCGGTGATCGCGCGTGCGACCTCGTCCGGACGCAGATCGATGACCGCGCCCAGCGCCTCGACCGCATCGGCACTGCCGGACTTGGAGGAGACACTGCGGTTGCCATGCTTGGCCACCTTGGCGCCGGCCGCGGAGACCACGAACATCGCGCAGGTGGAGATGTTGAAGGTGTGCGAACCATCCCCACCGGTGCCGACGATATCCACCAGATGCGTCTTGTCCTCCACCGGTACCGCGAGGGCGAGCTCGCGCATCACGGTGGCGGCACCAGCGATTTCGCCGATGGTTTCCTTCTTGACCCGCAGGCCGGTCAGGATCGCGGCGGTCATCACCGGCGACACTTCACCGCGCATGATCTGCCGCATCAGGTCGACCATTTCGTCGAAGAAGATTTCGCGGTGCTCGATGGTGCGCTGCAGGGCTTCCTGGGGAGAGAAGGTCATGCGGGGTCCTTTGTGATGCAGGTGCGGCGCGCTCAGCGCTGCAGGAAGTTCTTCAGCAGGGCGTGGCCGTGCTCGGTGAGGATCGACTCGGGATGGAACTGCACGCCCTCGACCGGATGCTCGCGATGGCGCAGGCCCATGATCTCTTCGATCGAGCCGTCCTCGTTCTCGGTCCAGGCGGTCATCTCCAGGCACGCGGGCAACGTGGTCTTGTCGACCACCAGCGAGTGGTAGCGCGTGGCCTGGTAGCGGTCCGGCAGGCCGGCGAACACGCCCTTGCCTTCATGGCGGATCGGCGAGGTCTTGCCGTGCATGATGTTGGTGGCGCGGATGACATCGCCGCCGTACACCTGGCCGATGCTCTGGTGGCCCAGGCACACGCCCAGGATCGGCGTGGTCGGGCCGAGCCGACGGATCAGCTCCAGCGACACGCCCGCTTCGTTCGGCGTGCACGGGCCGGGCGAGATCACGATGCGCTCGGGTGCGAGCGCGGCGATCTCATCGACGCTCAACGCGTCATTGCGCACCACCTTCACCTCGGCGCCCAGCGTCTGCAGGTACTGCACGAGGTTGTAGGTGAAGCTGTCGTAGTTGTCGAGCATCAACAACATGGTCAGGATCCGTCTTGAAAGGGGAAGTGGCGTGCACGGCACCGTGCACGGGTCAGGCAGTGCGGCTGCGTGCCGTTACAAACCCTTGGCAGCCTGCGCGACCGCACGGAACAGCGCGCGGCCCTTGTTCATCGTCTCGTCCCATTCCTTGCCGGGATCGGAGTCGTAGACGATGCCGGCACCGGCCTGCACGTGCAGGCGGCCGTCCTTGATCACCGCGGTGCGGATCGCGATCGCGGTATCGGCATCGCCGTGCCAGCCGATGTAACCGATGCTGCCGGCGTAGACGTTGCGCTTGATCGGCTCCAGCTCGCGGATCACTTCCAGCGCGCGGATCTTCGGCGCGCCGCTGACGGTGCCGGCCGGGAACGTCGCGCGCAGCACATCGGCATAGCTCAGGCCCGGCTGAAGCTTGCCGGTCACTTCGCTGACGATGTGCATGACGTGGCTGTAGCGTTCGATCACGAACTGCTCGCCCACTTCCACCGTGCCCGCCTTGGACACGCGGCCCGCATCGTTGCGGCCCAGGTCGATCAGCATCAGGTGCTCGGCGCGTTCCTTGGGATCGGCCAGCAGTTCGGCTTCCAGTGCGTTGTCTTCTTCCACCGTGGCGCCACGCGGGCGGGTGCCGGCGATCGGGCGTACGGTGACTTCGCCATCCTGGAGCCGCACCAGGATCTCCGGCGAGGAGCCGACCACCTGCACGTCGCCGGTGTCGAGGAAATACATGTACGGCGAGGGGTTCAGTGCGCGCAGCGCGCGGTACACGTCCACCGGGCGCGCCTTGAACGGCACGCTCAGGCGCTGGCTCAGTACCACCTGGAAGATGTCGCCGGCGCGGATGTATTCCTTGGATTTGTCGACCGCGGCGATGAAGCCTTCGCGGGTGAAGCCGGAGACGAAATCGTTCTCGTCCAGCACATCGCGGGTGATCGGCGCGGGGTAGCCGGCGCCGGGGGCGCGCAGCTTGGCGACCAGCGCATCCAACTTGGCCTGGGCGTCCTCCCATGCACCGGGCTGGCCCGGGTCGGCATGCACGATCAGGTACAGGCGGCCCTTGAGGTTGTCGAACACCGCCAGTTCTTCGGAGTGCAGCAGCAGGATGTCCGGTGTGCCCAGCTCATCGCGGCCACGCGGCGGTGCCAGGCGCGGTTCGATATAGCCGATGCACTCGAAGCCGAACCAGCCGACCAGGCCACCGGTGAAGCCCGGCAGACCGGCCAGCTTCGGCACCGAGTGGGCGCTGCGCAGCGCCTCGACCTCGGTGAATGGGTCGGCGACCTCGCGGGTTTCCACCACGGTGCCGGACTCGCTGATGGTCAGGGTATGGCCGTGGAAGGCATATACCCGGCGCGCCGGCAGGCCGATGATGGAATAGCGCCCGAAGCGTTCGCCGCCCTCGACCGATTCAAACAGATAGGTATGCGGGCCGTCGGCGAGCTTCAGATAGACCGAAAGCGGCGTGTCCAGGTCGGACAGCACTTCACGGACGACGGGGATGCGGGTGTGGCCTTCAGCGGCCTGCTGCTGGAACTGCTCGAGCGTGATCAAGACGACTTTCCTTCCGGGAAACGGCGGTGGCGGGACGGACGACGGCAACAGGCCACCATCGCCACCAACGGCGAGCGGAAGAAAGGGTATGCGGGGTCGTCAGAATGGACACCCGGCGACTGTACCGCATTGACGGCACCGGATGGAACCCGGCGCCGCCCGGCGCATCAGCCGCGCGACAGCAGCGGGCTGTCCAGCGCCACGTGCAGGTTGACCCGGCCCGGCACGCAGTCGATGCGGAAATGCCGGGCCTGGACCGGCTCGCCATCCAGGTTGAGCGTCAGCGGCAGCTCGGCCTCGATCTCCACCCACGGCGCCTGGACGCGCTCGGCCACCTGCTCCAGCGCGCCGCGCTTGCCGCCCTTGACCAGTGCCGCGAGGGTCGACGTCACCTCCCCGCTCAGCTCAGGAATGACGGTGACATCCAACAGTCCGTCATCGATCAGGGCCTCCGGGCACAGGACCTGCCCGCCGCCGGCCTGGCGGCCATTACCCACGCCGAGTGCGATGAAGCCGCCGGCCCACGCGAACCCCGGCGCCCGGACCTGCGCCTGGATCGGATCGATGCGCCCCAGCCGCGATACCCCGGTGACCAGATAGGCCAGCCCGCCGAGCACTTTCTTCAGGCCCTCGTCGGTCTCCACCGTCACGTCGGTGCCGAAGCCGCCGCTGGCCACGTTCGCGCACCACCACACCTTGCCATCGGCATCGATGCGCAGCAGATCGACCGGGCGTGCCGGCGCGTGCGCGATCAGCTCCAGCGCTGCCAGCGGTGCATCTGGAATCTCCGCCGCCGTGGCGAAATCATTGGCCGTGCCCAGCGGCAACAGCCCCAGCGACGGCAGCGCGTCGGCGGACTCCTCGCGATGCGCCAGCGTCTCGGCCACCTCGCTGAGCGTGCCATCACCGCCGGCCGCGATGATCGTATCGACCCCGTGCGCGATCGCCTCGGCCACGTAGCGCTCGGCATCGCCCGATTCCCAGGTCACCCGCACCTCCAGCTGCACCCCACGCTCGCGCATCGCCGCCACCGCCTCGCGCACATCCTCATTGCCGGTGGCCTTTCCGTTGAGGATCAAACGCCAATGGGGACGGCTCATGCGGTACTTCCAGGGAGTGGGGAAGCGAAGGCTAGCAGCGGACGGCGTGGCCGCCGGTGAACGTCATCAAAGCGTCACCGATCCCCCGGAGAATGGAAGGCCATAGCAGGGAAGATGGATGGAGGCAGGATCAGCCTCCCGCAGTTCCCAGGGCCGTACCAGCAATGGTGCGGTCTTTTTTTTTGAAGACAGCTCAGCCTGCAGCAAACACCCGCAGCGCCTCGCCTTCCATCCGGTACACCGTCCACTCGCTCTGCGGCTTCGCGCCGGCGGCTTCGTAGAACTGGATCGCCGGTTCGTTCCAATCCAGCACCGACCACTCGAAACGGCCGCAGTTCCCGGCCACCGCGATCCGCGCGATGTGCTGCAGCAGCGCCTTGCCCGCACCACTGCCGCGATGCTCCGGACTCACGTACAGATCTTCCAGGTAGATCCCGTTGCGGCCCAGCCACGTCGAGTAGTTGTAGAAGTACACCGCATACCCGATCGCCACGCCGTCGGCCTCGCAGATCAGCGCGTGCGCCTTGGCCTCCGGCCCGAACAGGCTCGCGCGGATGCCCGCTTCATCGGTCTGCACCGACGCCTCGGCCTTCTCGTAGATCGCCAGTTCGCGGATGAAACGCAGGATCAGCGCCGCATCGTCAGCGGTGGCCACGCGGATCGTCACGGCAGCCACCGGTCCCATGGCTCAGCCCCGCGCCGCGGCGACGTTGCCGCGCATCTGCGCGATGATGTCCTGGTAGCTCGTCTTCGCATTGAAGATCGCCGAGCCGGCCACGAACGCATCCGCACCGGCCGCCGCGATCGCACCGATGTTGTCCGCCTTTACGCCACCGTCGATCTCCAGGCGGATGTCCTTGCCGCTGGCATCGATCTTCTTGCGGATGGCGCGCACTTTGTCCAGCGCCGACGGAATGAACGCCTGGCCGCCGAAGCCCGGATTCACCGACATCACCAGCACCAGGTCCAGGTCATCGAGCACCCAGTCCAGGATGTCCACCGGCGTGGCCGGATTGAGCACCACGCCCGGCTTGCAGCCCAGCGAACGGATCAGCTGAATCGTGCGGTGCACGTGGCGGCTGGCCTCCGGATGGAAGCTGATGTAGGTCGCGCCGGCCTCGGCGAAATCCGGGATGATCCGGTCCACCGGCTCCACCATCAGGTGCACATCGATCGGCGCGGTCACGCCGTGCTTGCGCAGCGCCTGGCAGACCAGCGGGCCGATCGTCAGGTTCGGCACGTAATGGTTGTCCATCACATCGAAATGCACCCAGTCGGCGCCGGCCGCGAGCACGTTGTCCACTTCCTCGCCCAGGCGGGCGAAATCGGCGGACAGGATGGAGGGAGCAATGATGCAGTTGGACATGGCCGGGGCCTTCAGGATGTTGAAAGGGGGCGCCGCGCGGAATCAGCGCTTGCGCAGGGTCTTGATGCGGTCGTAGGCGGCATTGAGCTGGCGCGACTTGCGCTCGGCCTGCTGGCGCAGCTCCGGCGCCGCGCCGACCACCTTGTCCGGGTGGTACTGGGACATCAGCCGGCGGTAGGCCAGGTCGATCTCGGCATCGGTCGCCTCGGAGGTCAGCCCCAGCTCGCGGTAGGGGTTTTCCCTGTTCAGCCGGAACCAGTCGGCATCGAAGGCATGCCCCAGCAACAGCCCGACCACGGCCCCGAACAGCGGATTGGGCCTGAACAACAGGGCGCCAGCGATGAATCCGAGCAGTTTTCCGTACCAGCGCATGGTGGTCTGGGCAGCCGAGGCGATAAAGGATCCTCATTTTACGTCACAGCGGGCCCAACCCGCTTTACACTAGGCCGCCCGCTGTCTGTGCGGGCCCTCCGGGTCCCCTGGACAGCTGTCATGACGAAGCCTCAGGAGTGCCCGTGCCGACCACGTTGTTGCAATCCGATCTCCCCGGCCTGCCCTTGCGCCATCGCGGCAAGGTGCGTGATGTTTTCGACATTCCGCGCGACCGGCTCCCCGCCGGCACTCCGCCGGGGGACTACCTGCTGATGGTCGCGACCGACCGTCTGTCAGCCTTCGACGTGGTGCTCCCCGATCCGATTCCCGGCAAGGGCGAAATGCTCTGCCAGGTCTCGAACTTCTGGTTCGCCAAGACCGCACACCTGATGCCCAACCACCTGACCGGCATCGATGTCGCCAGCGTGCTGCCCGAGGGCGTGGATCCGGCCCTGTACGCCAAGCGCGCCGTGGTCACCCGCAAGCTCAAGCCGGTCCCGGTCGAGGCCATCGCCCGCGGCTACCTGATCGGCAGCGGCTGGAAGGACTACCAGCGCACCGGCAAGATCAGCGGCATCGAGCTGCCCGATGGCCTGCGCCAGGCCGAACAGCTGCCCGAACCGATCTTCACCCCCTCGACCAAGGCCGCCGTCGGCGACCATGACGAGAACATCGATTTCGATGCGATGGTCAAGGCGGTCGGTGCGGACCTGGCCGAGCGCGTGCGCGACGCCACCCTGCGCATCTACGCCTTCGCGGCCGAGTACGCCCGCGAGCGCGGCATCCTCCTCGCCGACACCAAGTTCGAGTTCGGCACCGATGCCGACGGGCGTCTGTACATCATGGACGAGATGCTGACGCCGGATTCCTCGCGCTACTGGCCGGCCGACGAGTACGAGGTGGGCACCAGCCCGCCGAGCTACGACAAGCAGTTCGTCCGCGATTACCTGGAGACGCTGGACTGGGGCAAGACCGCGCCCGGCCCGAGCATCCCCGCCGAGATCATCGAGCGCACCCGCGCCAAGTACGCCGAGGCGCTGCAGCGCCTGGCCGGCATCTCGGTCGACTGATTCCCTGCGCCCCCGGCCGACGTGGCCGGGGGCGTTGCCGGGGGTAGTGCCGGCCGCTGGCCGGCAACCTCACGAACTCGGCTATGCTGAGTTGCCGGCCAGCGGCCGGCACTACCGTTGTCCGAGGAAGCGACGCAGTATGCAGACCGCCACCCAGCTCGCACGCCCGATCGACCGCTACTTCGCCAGCTATTCCGACGATCACCGCAATGTGCTGAACCAGCGCATCCACGTCGTGGCCGTCCCGGCGATCCTGTGGTCGGTGATCGGCCTGCTGTGGTGCCTCCCGCCGCTGATCACCTGGTTCCAGAACGGGATCTGGGCCGGCCTGGCGATGTTCGCCGCCTGGTGTTTCTACAACCGCCTCTCGCGCACGCTGGGCTACGGCATGCTGGCGATCTTCTTCGTCAGCGGCTGCGTGTGCCGCCTGCTGGAAGCCGAGATCGGCCTGGTGAACCTGTTCTGGCTGGCCCTGGGGGTTTTTGCCGTCGCCTGGGTCGCGCAGTTCATCGGGCACAAGCACGAAGGCCGCAAGCCGAGTTTCCTGACCGATCTGGTCTATCTGCTGATCGGCCCGCTGTGGGTCCTGGCCAAGGTCTACCGTCGGATGGGTTGGCGCTACTGACCTGTTTTTCCTGAACGAGCGGGCGCGCTCACCGGCACTCCACGCCGGACCGTCCAGCATCGTCCGCAGTGGCCTTTCGAGCGTCGGTCACCGTTCATCTTCGTGCACGCCCCGACCGTCCCGCAGCCCCTGCGACGACTGGTTCCGGACCCGTTTCGATGGCCTCCGGGCGGCCACAATCGGCAAAGTCGAGGGTGGGCCTCCATACGGCCTTCGACGGACCCGAATGGGGCCATGCGCCGCCCCGAAAAAATGAATCAGTGCACGTTAGATGCAATTGAGGGCGTATTCGGGTGTATCGGCAGCAATTGCCTGCCTGTTAGACTGAACGACCTGCTCGTGAATCCCGCATTCCCTGCATGAATCCTAGTCTGCTCCTGCTGCTCGCCCTGCCCTTCCTGATGGCAGTGGCCGTCGCTTCATTCCGCCGCACCTCCCGCTCCACGGCCGCCTGGGTAGCCGCGGCCGCTCCGCTGGGAGGACTGGCGCTGTTGGCGACGATGACCCCGGCGATCATGGACGGCGGGATCGTCCGCAGCTACGGGGAGTGGATTCCGCAGATCGGGCTGGCCTTCTCGCTGCGCCTGGACGGCCTGGCCTGGATGTTCGCCGGGATGGTGCTGGCGATCGGCGCGCTGGTGGTGATGTACGCCCACTACTACCTGAGCGCCCGCGACAGCGCCCACCGCTTCTACTGTTACCTGCTGCTGTTCATGGGCGCCATGCTCGGCATGGTGCTCTCGGGCAACCTGCTGCTGCTGATGGTGTTCTGGGAAATGACCAGCATCAGCTCGTTCCTGCTGATCGGCTTCTGGTCGCACCGCCAGGACGCCCGCGAGGGCGCCCGGATGGCCCTGGTGGTCACCGGCGGCGGCGGCCTGGCCCTGCTCGGCGGCGTGCTGCTGATCGGCCGCATCGTGGGCAGCTTCGAGCTGGACGCGGTGCTCGCCGCCGGCGATCTGATCCGCGCCAGTTCGCTGTACCCGTATGCCCTGTTCCTGGTCCTGGCCGGCATCTTCACCAAGAGCGCCCAGTTCCCGTTCCACTTCTGGCTGCCGCACGCGATGGCCGCGCCGACGCCCGTCTCGGCTTACCTGCACTCGGCGACGATGGTCAAAGCCGGCGTGTTCCTGCTGGCCCGGTTGCATCCGGCGCTGGCCGGCACCGATCTGTTCTTCTATACGGTCAGCGGCATCGGGGCGATCACCCTGCTGATCGGCGCCTGGAACGCGATCTTCCAGCATGACCTCAAAGGCCTGCTGGCCTATTCGACGATCTCCCATCTCGGCCTGATCACCATGCTGTTCGGCCTGTCCACGCCGATGGCGGTGGTGGCCGGCGTGTTCCACATCCTCAACCACGCCACCTTCAAGGCGTCGCTGTTCATGGCCGCCGGCATCATCGACCACGAGACCGGCACCCGTGACATGCGCAAGCTGGGCGGCCTGCGGCGGTTGATGCCGATCACCAGCGCGCTGGCGATCATCGCCTCGCTGGCGATGGCCGGCATTCCGCTGCTCAACGGCTTCCTGTCGAAGGAAATGCTGTTTGCCGAGGCGCTGACCGCGGGTGGCCCGGAAACCATGCGCGTGGTGATGTCGATCGCCGCGCTGCTGGCCGGCGTGTTCGGCGTGGCCTACAGCCTGCGCTTCGTGCACGACACCTTCTTCGGCAAGGGCCCGCACGATCTGGACCGGGTGCCGCACGAACCGCCGCGCTTCATGAAGGTGCCCGTCGAGATCCTGGTGGTGGTCTGCGTGGCCGTCGGCGTCGCGCCGGCGATCACCATCGCGCCGGTGCTGCATGCCGCCGCGTCGTCGATCCTGGGCCCGGCGATGCCGGCCTACAGCCTCTCGGTCTGGCACGGCTTCAATACCCCGTTGATGATGAGCATCGCCGGCGTGATCGGCGGTATCGCGCTGTACTTCGGCCTGCGCCGCCTGATCAACCTGCATGCGGTGGTCAGCCGCAGCATCGGCCGCAACATTTTCCACAAGCAGCTGGACCTGGTGTTCGGCTTCGCCCACCGGCTCACCCAGGGCCTGGCCAACGGCAGCCTGCAACGCATGCTGATGGCGCTGGTGGTGGTGGCGATCATCGTCGCCGCCGCGCCGTTCGTGGCCAACCCGGCCTCACCCAACTGGCCCTCGCCGCAGCCGATCCCGCTGCTGGGGTGGGCGCTGTGGCTGGTGATGATGGCCTGCGCGCTGGGCGCGCTGTTCGTCTACCGGCAGCGCCTGCTGGCGGTGCTGGTGGTCGGCGGCGTCGGCCTGATGGTCTCGCTCACCTTCGTGTTCCTGTCCGCGCCCGACCTGGCGCTGACCCAGCTGCTGGTGGAGATGGTCACCCTGGTGCTGATGCTGCTGGGCATGAACTACCTGCCGATCCAGTCGCCGCCGGAGAAGTCGGTCTGGCGCAAGCGGCGCGATGCGGTGATCGCGATCGTCGCCGGTGGCGGGCTGGCCGCGATGGCCTACACCGCCATGACGTTGCCGCCGAACACCATGGCCGGCGAGCTGCTGGCGCGTGCGCTGCCGGAGGCCTATGGGCAGAACGTGGTCAACGTGATCCTGGTCGACTTCCGTGGCTTCGATACGTTCGGTGAGATCACCGTGTTCGGCATCGCCGCGCTGGTGGTGCACGCCATGCTGCGCCGCTCGCGGATGGCGCCGGAACAGATCATGCCCGGCCCGCCGATCAAGCTGCCGGTGCCGGCCGATCTGGCCCAGGTCATGTTCCCGCTCACCCTGACCGTTTCCATCTTCCTGTTCCTGCGCGGCCACAACGCGCCCGGCGGCGGCTTCATCGCCGGCCTGGTGCTGGCGGTGCCGCTGCTGATCCAGTACGTCATCCAGGGCACCACCTCGGTGGAATCGCGCTTCGGCTTCGATTACATCCGCTGCATCGGTGCCGGCCTGCTGATCGCCATCCTCAGTGGCTGCGCCTCGATGCTGTTCGGCGTGCCGTTCCTGACCAGCGGTCATCTGGACCTGCACCTTCCGCTGATCGGCGAGGTACCGCTGGCCAGTGCGATCGGCTTCGATACCGGCGTGTACCTGGTGGTGTTCGGCGGCGTGATGCTGATGCTCTCGATGATGGGCACGATCAAGCCCTCGCGCACCCGCAACGCCCGCAAAGGCGAGATCGATCCCACCCGCCGTTCGGCAAAAACCGGGGAGATGCACTGATGGAACTGGCCCTGGCAAGCGCCATCGGCGTACTGAGCGCGATCGGCATCTACCTGCTGCTGCGCGCGCGCAGCTTCGATGTGATCCTCGGCATGACCTTCCTCTCGTATGCGACCAACCTGCTGATCTTTGCCGGCGGCCGCCTGGTCCAGGGCAAGGCGCCGGTGCTGCGTGAGGGCATCGACAGCGACCTGGGCAACTACACCGATCCGCTGCCGCAGGCGCTGGTGCTGACCGCCATCGTGATCGCGTTCGCGATGACCGCGGTCAGCATCGTGCTGGCGATGCGCAGCCGCAGCGACAACCACAGCGACCACGTCGACGCGCACGAAGAAGAAGAACTCCCCGCCGATACCGCGCCGGGCCGGGAGGGCGGCGCATGAACCATGCGGTGATCCTGCCCATCCTGATTCCGCTGTTCGGCGCGGCCTGCTCGCTGTTCGTCGAGCATCGCCGCTATGGGCCGAAGGTGCAGCGCACGGTGGCGTGGACCACGCTGACCGCACTCGCCGCCGCCGTCGCGCTGCTGTTCGCGCAGACCGCCGACGGCAGCATCGCGGTGTACCTGCTGGGTGACTGGCCCTCGCGCCTGGGCATCGCGCTGGTGGCCGACCGCCTCTCGGCCTGGATGCTGGTGACCACGCTGCTGCTGGCCATCCCCTGCCTGCTGCATGCCTGCTCGGGCTGGGACCGGCGCGCGCCGCACTTCCACGCATTGTTCCAGTTCCAGCTGGTCGGCCTCAACGGCGCGTTCCTGACCGGCGACATCTTCAACCTGTTCGTGTTCTTCGAGGTGATGCTGATCGCCTCCTACGGCCTGCTGCTCAGCGGCGGGCGCGGCCTGCGCATGCGCATCGGCCTGCACTACGTGGTGTTCAACGTCACCGCCTCGACCCTCTTCCTGATTGCACTCGGCCTGCTGTACGCCTCGCTGGGCTCGCTCAACATGGCCGAGCTGTCCCAGCGCATCGCCGAAGTGCCGGCGTCGCACCTGACCCTGGTCAAGGCGACCATGGGCCTGCTGCTGCTGGTGTTCTGCAGCAAGGCCGCGCTGATGCCCCTCTACCTGTGGCTGCCGGAAGCCTATGCACGTGCACCCGCCGCAGTGGCCGCACTGTTCGCGATCATGACCAAGGTCGGCCTTTATGCAGTGCTGCGGGTCAGCACGCTGTGGTTCGGCGAAGGCGCGGGCCCGATGGCCGGCTACGGCAGCCAGTGGCTGCTCTGGGCCGGCGTGGCGACGCTGGTGCTGGGCGGCCTGGGCGTGCTCGCCGCCGCGCGCCTGCGCGTGCTGATCTCCTACCTGGTGGTGGTCTCGGCGGCGACGCTGTTCATCGCCTTCTCGGTGCGCACGCCGGAAGTACTTTCGGCCGGCCTGTATTACCTGCCGCACAGCACCTTCGTGGCCGCCGCGCTGTTCCTCATCGCCGACCTGATCCGCCGCCGTCGTGGCGGCGCCAGCGACCGCAAGGAAGTCATCGCGCCGATGCCGGGCAAGGAAACGCCTGCCGTGCTGTTCCTGATCGGCGCCGTCTCGGTGGCAGGCCTGCCACCGCTGTCCGGCTTCCTGGCCAAGGCCGCGCTGCTGGCCGGCATGCCGGCGCAGTACACCTGGGCGGTGTGGGCCGCGGTGCTGGGCAGCAGCCTGATGGTGATCGTCGGCCTGACCCGGGGCGGCATCCGCCTGTTCTGGCGCGTACCGGTCGTCGAAGAAGGCGCGCCCAAACCGCGCAAGGCGCCCACACGCACCGTGGAACTGTTCGCCGCCGCGCTGCTGCTCAGCTATGGCATCGCGATGAGCGTGTTCGCCGGTCCGCTGATGCAGCACACCGATGCGATGGCCACCCAGCTGCTGCAGCCGCAGGACTACGTCGGTGAACTGCGCGCCACCACGCCGGAGATCCGCCAGCCATGACGCGCAAGCCTTCCCTGTACAAGCGCATCCTGCCCTCGCCCTCGCTGAGCGTGATGGTGGTGGCGTTCTGGCTGTTGATGTCCGACAGCTTCACCGTCGGCCAGATCGTGCTCGGCATGATCCTGGGCGTGGTGGTGCCGTTGTTCGCGGCGCGGCTGGACCGCGAGTTCGCGCGGATCGGCTCGCTCAAGCCGTTGCCCAAACTGGTGTTCGTGACCCTGTGGGACATCCTGGTCTCCAACATCCGGGTCGCGATCCAGGTGCTGGGCCCGGAGCGCCGCATCCATCCGGGCTTCATCTGGCTGCCGCTGGATATCGCCAACATCCACGGCATCGCCGCGCTGACCAGCATGATCACGCTGACCCCGGGCACCGTCTCGGCCGCGCTGTCGGATGACCGCCGGTACCTGCTGGTGCACGTGCTGCACCTGGATGACCCGGACGAACTGATCCGGCAGATCAAATCCCGCTACGAAGCCCCGCTGATGGAGATCTTCCCATGACCGGACATATGTTCATCCAGACCACGATGGTGGTGTGCATGCACGTGGTCGGCCTGGCCATGCTGCTGGCCACCTGGCGCCTGCTGCGCGGCCCGACCGTGCCCGACCGCATCCTTGCCCTGGATACCCTGTCGGTGACGGCCATCGCCGAGCTGATGCTGTTCGGCATGTACCTCAACTCGGCGGTGTACTTCGAGGCCGCACTGATCATCGCCATGCTCGGCTTCGGCAGTACGGTGGTGCTCAGCAAGTTCGTGCTGCGCCGGGACATCGTCGAATGATCACCTTCATCCAGATCGTGCTGTCGATCCTGCTGCTGTTCGGCTGCTTCTTCATCCTGGTCGGCGCGCTCGGCCTGGTGAAGCTGTCCACGTTCTTCAAGCGCCTGCATGCACCGACCAAGGCCAGCACGCTGGGCGTAGGCTGCGTGCTGGTGGGTTCGGTCTGCTATCACATCTTCCTCGGCGAAGACCCGCAGCCGCGCGAGCTGCTGATCACCGTGTTCCTGTTCATCACCGCGCCGATCAGCGCGCACATGATGGCCAAGGCCGCGCTGTCGCTGCTGATGGAAACCCGGCCGGAGCTGCCGGGCCACAAGACCGCCGAGGAAGAACAGCTGCCGCCGCCGGAACCGCGCCGCGACGACGACGCCGATGATGCGAAGGCGCCCATTTCCCGCGACAGCCAGTAGCGCCGGCCGCTGGCCGGCTGCTTCAACGGTTGGCCGTCAACCCCACACGCCGCCGATCAACGCCAGCTCCAGCGCGATCCACCCCACGAACGCCACCACCAGCACCGCGCCTTCGCGCCGGCTGATCGTCAGGTCACCGCGCAGCATCGGGTAGAGCACCAGCACGAAGGCGATCGCCGCCGGCAGCTCCAGCTTCACGAACGACGCGGGCAGCGCCAGCGGGCGCAGCGCGGCCATGCCGCCGACCACCACCAGCAGATTGAACAGGCTCGAGCCGATCACGTGGCCCAGCACCATGTCGCCCTGGCCACGGCGTGCCGCTGCGACCGCCGCGGCGACTTCGGGCAGCGCGGTGCCGATCGCCACCGGCAGCAGGCCGACCAGCAGCGGCGACCAGCCCAGCCCGGCGCCGAACACCGGTGCGGCCTGCACGATCCAGCGCGCGCCGAGGTACAGGCACACCGCCGCGAACAGCAGCCGCAGGATATTGAGGAACAGCCCGGTGCGGGTCATCGCATAGCCGGCGATGGCCTCGCGCACCGGCTCGGATTCCGCCCGCGCGCGACGCAGCAGGAACACCAGCAGGGCGACGAAGGCGAGCAGCAGCACGGCCCCTTCCCAGCGCGCGATCACGCCATCCAGGCCGAACAGGATCAGCAGCAGGCTGCCCGCCGCAAGGCACACCAGCAGGGGCGAGAGCAGGCGCGCGCGGACCAGCAGCGGCGCGGCCAGGGCCGCCAGGCCCAGGGTCAGCCCGACATTGACGATGTTGCTGCCCACCGCGTTGCCCAGCGCGAGTTCTTCCGCCCCGACCACGAAGGCCCGGGCATTGACCACCAGCTCGGGCAGCGAGGTGCCGAAGGCGACCAGCAGCAACCCCGCCACGAAGGGCGAGGCGCCGAATCGCTGGGCCAGCCCGGAGGCGGCCTTGACGATGGCATCGCCCCCCAGTGCCAACAGCACCAGGCCCAGCATGAACCAAACAGTGGCAGCGATCATCTGGTGCTCCCCGGTGACAGATGTGAGCCGATTCTAGGGCCAGCCCACGCCAAACGGTGAAGGCCCGCCCCGGCGCCTTGGCCGGGGCGGTGCCGGTGGCTCAGGAGCAGCCTTCCACGTAGTCCACCTGCGGGGTCTTGCCGACCCGCCAGGCGGTGACGTTGCCATCACCGTTGATCTCGAAGTTGAGCAGTGCGCCGCCCTCGGTCGCCGGGCGCACGCGCAGGTTGTGGCCTTTCTCGTCGTACTTGTGCGGCGTCAGGTCGCCGCGGTCCGGGTACAGCGTCTGCAGCTGGCCGAGCGACATGCCGACCTTGCCCCCGCCCGGGGCGACGATGCGATCATTGCGCACGTCATAGCGCACCAGGCGCCTGCCTTCGATCATGAAGATCACGTCCTCGGCCTGCGCGCCTTCGGGCCGCAGCGCATGGCAGTAGTCGTCGGCGACCTCGCCCTGCAGCGGTTCCTTCCAGGCCGCCCGTACCTCGTCCAGCGTGCTGCCCAGCGCCACGGGGCCGTAGCCATCCAGGCGCGCCGGTCCCTGCGTTGCCGTGCCCGGTGCCGACGGGGTGGTCGCTGCGGGTGCGGTGTCCGCCGCCGGTGCAGGCACGGCCGCCTCGGCATCGCTGGACGGGGTTTCCGGCGCGCGCCCGCACGCCGCCAAGGCCAGCACCATCCCCAGTGCCATCACGCGTCCCAGCTGTTTCATGCCTGCATCCTCCCGTTGAATGGGCGCAGCCTAGCGCGAGGGCCGTGTGGGCGACATGCACGGGCTCGCTGTCATCCGCGTTTCACCTGCCGCGTTCAGGCTCGGCCTGCACCGCATCGACCCCGCCCCCATGCAACCGCAGAAGACCGATCTCGCCCGCATTGCCCTGCAGGCCCACCGTGCTCCCCTGGACATGCGCCAGCGCCGGCTGTTGATCCTGTGCGACGGCCAGCGTGACCTGGTCCAGCTCGGCCAGCTGGTCGGACCGGAAACTCCGGCGATGGTGATCCAGCTGATCCAGAGCGGGTACCTGGTGTCGCGTGCGGTCGCGGAGGCCGCCGTTGTCACGCCCGCCGCGCCCGCGCCTGGCGTGATGCCGACCGCGGCACCGGTGCCGGTGACCGAACGCCGCCGCTCGCTGGTCGCCGCCCGCATCTACCTGCTGGACATCCTGGAACTGCAGCGTCATCCGCAGGCGGCAGCGCTGTTCCATACCCTGCAGCAGTCGCGCAGCGATGACGCGGTCATGGCCGCGCTGCACGCCGCCCTCGAGGCGCTGCCCGGGCTGACCTCCACCGGCTATGCCGAACGGGTGCGGCAGCGGCTGCTGGAGGTGCTGCCGAAGGAGCACGCCGACCGGTTCCAGATCGCCGTGGTTTGAGACGGTATTGCGGGAATCCGGTTTCGATGAAGAGGTTGAATTGGACGTGGCGAAGGGCTCCGCGCAACGATGAAGGTACATCCGCTGGCGAGGTTTAACCCATGTATGATTCCCAAATAACAGTTAATTGGGAGTCGAGCGTGGTCGATACGATCAGACTGGCGACTGCCCGCGAACTCGCTGAAGCCGGCAGTCTGCGCGAAACGACGGTGACCGCGGAACCGGGTGGCTATGTCGTCACCTTCGCCTTGGAGAACAGCGAACGCGCGTTGGCCACCAAAGATGGGACGCCCCGCATGTTCTCCGGCGTCCACGCGGCCGCACGTGTGCTGGCCCAGCTGGGAATCACACGCTATCGCGTGGACGCCACGGCGACGGCGGGGGCCGAGCCCATGCGCCGCTCACGACCGGATCGGGCACGCGCACTGAAACAGCTGCATGAAGACTCGGCCTATCTGGAGCGCATCCGTGAAGCGGTGGCCGAAGCGCGCGCGGATCCACGGCCGCCACTGTCCAGCACAGAGGCACACCTGCACATGGAGGCGCTGAAAACGCGGCTCGGTGACCAGTTGCAAACGGCATTGAAGCGCCACTCGTCCAAGGAATGACAGTGGCGTGGGGCCGGCAGGCCATCGAGGATCGAGCGAGACAACTCGTTTCGGCTTTCGAGCGCGCCGTGACGCTGCCGGATCCGCACCTGTTTGCCGCAGCCCTCGCGCGCGACAATGCGATTGAGAGCGAAGGTGATGCCTTGGATGGCGCGGCCTTGTATCGCCTCGATGCCATCAAAGGCACGTTTCTGTATGCAACGCGCGATGGACGCTATCTGATCGCCTACCAACGCACGGGCAACGACGTTCACATTGACCGCGTGTTGCCGACCCGCCGCCACTCGGACGGCATCTGAGCATCCGCTCTACCCAGCAAAATTCGCCTTCAACCCCTGCCAGCACTGCTGATACCCGCGCTGGCGGTGCGCCGCCTCCATCGCCTGGGCGGTCGGACGGATCACGCCGCGGGTTTCGAACATGAAGGCCATCGTGTCCTTGATCACGTCCGGCCGGCTCAGGTCGGCCGCGGAGGCCTTCTCGAAGGTCGCCGCGTCCGGGCCGTGGCCGCTCATGCAGTTGTGCAGCGAGGCACCACCCGGCACGAAGCCTTCCGCCTTCGCATCGTAGGCACCATGGATCAGGCCCATGAACTCGCTGGCGATGTTGCGGTGGAACCACGGCGGGCGGAACGTGTCCTGCGCGACCAGCCAGCGCGGCGGGAAGATCGCGAAGTCCATGTTGCTGGTGCCCGGCGTGTCGCTGGGCGAATGCAGCACGAGGAAGATCGAGGGATCGGGATGGTCGTGGCTGATCGAGCCGATCGTGTTGAAGCGGCGCAGGTCGTAGCGGTACGGCGCGTAGTTGCCGTGCCAGGCGACCACGTCCAGCGGCGAATGATCGATGTCCGCGCGCCACAGCTGGCCCTCGAACTTGGCGACCAGTTCGAACGCCCCGTCGATGTTCTCGAACGCCGCATGCGGGGTCTCGAAATCGCGCGGATTGGCCAGGCCGTTGGAGCCGATCGGGCCCAGGTCCGGCAGCTTCAGCAGCGCGCCGAAGTTCTCGCAGACATAGCCGCGCGCGTCGCCATCGGGCAGTTCGACACGGAAGCGCACGCCACGCGGGATCACCGCGATCTGCTGCGGCTCGATCTCGATCACGCCGAGCTCGGTGAGCAGGCGCAGGCGGCCGAGCTGCGGCACGATCAGCAGCTCGCCATCGGCGTTGTAAAAATAGCGGCCCTGCATGTCGCGGTTGGCGGCATACAGGTGGATGCCGACGCCGCCGTGGGCGTCCGGCGAGCCGTTGCCCCCCATGGTGTACAGCCCTTCGATGAAATCGGTGGGCGTGCTGGGCAGCGGCAACGGATCCCAGCGCAGCTGGTTGGGCGAGACCGCGCCATGCGCGAAGTCGCCGTGCAGATGCGGCTGGATGAAGGGGGTGAATTCACCGTGGGTCACCGCCGGGCGGATGCGGTACACCCAACTGCGGCGATTGCTGCCGCGCGGCGCGGTGAACGCCGTACCGGACAGCTGCTCGGCATACAGGCCATGGGCGACACGCTGCGGGGAGTTCCGCCCTACCGGCAGTGCGCCGGGCACCGCCTCGGTGGCGAACTCGTTGCCGAAACCGGTCTGGTAACCGCGCGATGACATCGGGTTGTTCATGGTCCTGCTCCGCCGGAGGCGTGGATGGCAAGGGAATACAGCCGGTGGCACCCGCGCGGGCGCGGATGCCACCGTTGGAGCGTAACGCGGGTGGCGGCCGAGTGCCTTACAGCACGCCGCGCTTCATCTGGTCGCGCTCGATGCTTTCGAACAGCGCGGTGAAGTTGCCTTCGCCGAAACCTTCGTTGCCCTTGCGCTGGATGATCTCGAAGAAGATCGGCCCGATGCAGTTGGTGGTGAAGATCTGCAGCAGCTTGCGCTGGTGGGTCTCCGGGTCGGCGTCGATCAGGATCTTGTTCTTCGCCAGTCGGGCCACGTCTTCACCGTGGTTGGGCACGCGCATGTCGATCACATCGAAATACGTGTCCGGGGTGTCGAGGAATTCCACGCCCTGGGCGCGCATCGCTTCCACGGTCTCGTAGATGTTCTCGGTGAAGCAGGCGATGTGCTGGATGCCCTCGCCCTTGTAGGCGTCGAGGTATTCGTTGATCTGGCTCTTCGGATCGGAGGATTCGTTGAGCGGGATGCGCACGATGCCGTCCGGGGCGGTCATCGCCTTGGACACCAGGCCGGTCTTGAGGCCCTTGATGTCGAAGTAGCGGATCTCGCGGAAGTTGAACAGGCGCTCGTAGTAGTCCGACCACTGCTGCATGTTGCCGAAGTACAGGTTGTGGGTCAGGTGGTCGATGAAGGTCAGCCCGAAGCCCTTCGGCCGCGGGTCGACGCCTTCGATCGGCGCGTAGTCGGTATCGAACATGCTGCCGTTGGCGCCGTAGCGGTCGACCAGGTACAGCATGCAGTCGCCGATGCCCTTGATGATCGGGGCGGCGACGGCGCGGGTCTCCGGCTTGAAGTCGATCGCTTCGGCACCGTTGCCCAGCGCCATCTGGTAGACCTCGTCGCCCGGCTTCTTGAAGCGGATCGCGAAACCGCAGGCGCAGGGGCCGTGCTTCTCGGCGAAGTCCGAGGCGAACGAATCCGGCTCTTCATTGACCAGGAAATTCACGTCGCCCTGGCGGTAGACGGTGATCGCGCGCTGCTTGTGGCGCAGCACCGCAGTGAAGCCCATCTTGCGGAAATACGCGTGCAGTTCCGCGCCACGGCCGGCCGGGGCGGCGAACTCGACGAACTCGAAACCATCGATGCCCATCGGGTTTTCGAAGGTGGTGACCTGCATGCCCGGATCGGGTGCGTAGGACGCGGTGCTCGTTTGGCTGGTCATGCTGTGGCTCCAAAGCAGTCCGCATCGGAAAAAACCAGGTGCGGTAGGAAGGCAGACCCGCGAGAATGCGGAGTCCGGAACGTAGGTTATAGTTTCACATGAAACCACCATCAAGGTGCACCGCAGCATGAGCCCGCCCGATCCCAGCAGTCACAGCATCCGCGCCTCGCACGCCCTGCTCGATCTGGAGCAGTTCCTGCCGTACCGGCTGAGCGTTCTGTCCAACCGGGTCAGCGGCAATATCGCCAAGCTGTACGGGGACCGGTATGGCCTGGCGATCCCCGAGTGGCGGGTGATCACGGTCCTGGCGCTGTACCCGGGCTCGTCGGCCAGCGAGGTGTCCGATCGCACCGCGATGGACAAGGTCGCGGTCAGCCGCGCCGTGGCCAGACTGCTCGAACGGGGCTTCATCAAGCGTGAAACCCATGGCGACGACCGCCGCCGTTCGGTGCTGGCGCTGTCGGCCGCCGGATTCGAGGTGTACGAGACCATCGCCCCGCTGGTGATCGACATCACCCGCAAGCTGATGTCCGTGCTCAGCGAAGAGGAAGAGCAGATGCTGGAAACGCTGATCCTGCGCCTGGCCGGTGAAGGCCTGCAGCGGATGGACGAGGGCTGATCGCAAGGCGTACCCACCGACGGTGGGTACCTACGCGATGCCGGTAGGCAACGACCGTTGGTCGTTGCGCCTCCGTTGCGCCTCAGCTCAGGTGCTTGCGCCGTGCATGCACCCACGGCGCCGCCAGGGCACCGATCGCGCCGCCGGCAAAACCCAGCGAGGCGGCCACGGCGGCGGCTTCGATCGCGCCCGGCAGGGCCAGCGCGGCGACCACCAGCAACAGCGACGGCAGGCCGATGAAGGTGGCCATGAAGTAGCGCCAGCGCGGTGCCCAGGTGCCGACCTGGAGCAGGCTGACCGGCATCCACGCTTCGCCCGATGCGTCCTGGGCGACCTTGGCGGCCACCTTGCCCAGGTCCGCTTCGACCGGCCCCTTGCCGCCCCGCGCGGCGGCCAGCAGTGCGGCCACCTCCTCCACCGCCGGGAAACTGGTCGGCCAGGTCTGCGGGGCGTTCACCCCGTACGCGGTCAGCAGCGGCACGCTGATCCACGGTGCCAGCAGCGGGCGCACCTTGCGCCGGTCCAGCACGCACCAGATCTGGGTTACCCCGTGCGCGGTGACGCTGTACAGCGCCAGCTGCGCTGCCGCCGGATACGGCAGCAGGTGCACGCGCGCGGCCATGCTGTCGTACCCCATCGCGCGCAGGAAGCCCGGGCGGGTGCGCCCTTCATGCGCCCAGGCCAGGCCGAGCGCGCCGACCAGGTACACCTCGGCAGGATCCTTCGTGCCGGCAGTGGCGCGATCATCGCTGGCCAGGAAGAACGCCAGCGATCTGGGCTCCTCCACGTCGTGCTGGTCCCAGCGCCCGGCATCGCCGAGCACGTGCTTGAGCGGCAGGCGTGCCTGGGCGGTTTCATCCTTGCTGGCGTTCTGCAGGAACGGCACCACGCTCAGCACGAAGCCCTGCAGGTCCACGCCGCGGATGCCGCTGCCCTGCCACTCGGCCGGGATCAGGCCGGGCAGGTTGCCCTGGCGTGCCAGCGCATCCAGCTGCGCCTTCTGCTCCACCAGCTTCTGCACCGCGGCCTTGAGCAGCACGTTGTCGGGCACGGAGACCATCGGCAGGCGGTAGCGGATCGCGCCCGGTGCCGGCGTCCCGGCCTCGCCATCGAGCGCATCCGGCGCGGTCTGGTCGTCGAGCAGGACATCGACCGGCGGCAGGCTCACGCCGGCCGGCGCATCAAGGGAAACATCGGTGGTGCTGTCGCTGGTGCCCGGCTGCATGCGTCCAATTCCGTCGGTTGCCCGCCACGAACAGCGCGGCATGAGGTCCTTGGGGGTAGCGGCAGCAGGGCGCGGAAATTGAGGGCAAAAAAAAAGGCCGCGGAATCCGCGGCCTCTTCGATCACGACGCCTTCGGGGGTGCCCATTGCTTCATGAAGGCGAAGAAGCGGCCACGGTCGTAGCCCTTCTTCTGCCCCTTGTCGGCCTCCAGCTCGCCGGTGAACTGCGAGTGCAGCAGTTTGCCGTCGGCATCGAGCACGAACAGGTGCGGGTAGCCTTTCACGGCCGGGAACTGCGACAGGAAGGCCGCGTTCTCGTTCTCTTCGCTGTAGTTGACCTTCATCCAGACGTAGTTCGCATCGCGGAAGCTGCGGATCTCCGCATCCCCTTCGATGAATCCGTCCATCAGATGGCACCACGGGCACCACTCACCGCCCACGTCCACGATGATGCGCTTGCCGCCGCGCTGGGCTTCGACCTTGGCCGTAGCCAGGTCGGCGACCGGGTCGCGCGCCGGATCGAACTGGGCGTTGAGCGCCGCGATCGCGGCGATGTCCGCCGCGGCCGGGGTGTTGCCCGAGGCCACCGGTTCGCCGGGATCGGCGACCGGGGCTTTCTGCTCGGAGGTATCCAGCGGCTGCGCAGGTGCAGTGCTGGGCGCCGACGACGGCGAACAGGCGGCCAGCAGGCCGGCCGCGATCATCGACATCCCCACGGCTTTCATGCGCATCGCAGTCCTCACTTGACGCCGTGCATCAGCTTGTTGATCAGCGGGGCGACCAGGAACAGCACCGCGCCGGAAATGATCAACGCCCAGAAGCCGAAGGTGTAGCCCTTCAGCGCCGATTCCACGGTCATGCCGCCTTCGCCGCTGACCACGCCGGCAAAGATGCCGGACATGTTGTTGCCGATGCCGGTGGACAGGAACCAGCCGCCCATGCCGAAGCCGACCAGGCGCACCGGGGCCAGCTTGGTCACCATCGACAGGCCGATCGGCGACAGGCACAGCTCACCGACGGACTGGATGACGTAGACCATGAACAGCGTCCAGAACGGAATCTTGCCGTCCACGACCATGCTCGACAGGGCCACCATCAGCAGCGCGAACGCCGCACCGTTGAACAGCAGGCCCAGGCCGAACTTGCGCGGGATCGACGGGTTGGAGCGGCCCAGCTTGATCCAGATCCAGGCAATGATCGGCGCCAGGGTGATGATCGCGACCGAGTTGACCGACTGGAACCAGGCGGTCGGGAATTCCCAGCCGCCCAGGTTGCGGTTGACGATATTGTCGGCCAGGAAGGTGAACGAGCTGCCGGCCTGTTCGAAGAACATCCAGAACATCACGTTGAAGGTGAAGATGATCAGCATCGCGATCACGCGGTCGCGCTGGACCTTGCCTTCGCGGATGCCTTCGACCAGCAGCAGGATCGCCAGCGCGATGAACATCGCGCCCAGGATCCAGGCCAGCGCGGTGGCGCCGGTGGAGAGCAGGAAGAACGCGATCGGGATCGCCACGATCGCACCGATGAACACCATCACGATGCGGCCATAGCCCTCGGCACCGGCGGGCGGGGCGCCGATGCCTTTCAGGCCGGCGCGGCCGACGTAGAACCAGGCCAGGCTGATCAGCATGCCGATGCCCGACGCGATGAAGACCATCTTGTAGGACGGCATCGCCTGGGTGCCGAACACGCGCTCGGCCAGGTACTGGGTCAGCACCGGGGCGATCATCGCGCCGATGTTGATGCCCATGTAGAAGATGGTGAAGCCCGAATCGCGGCGCTCATCCTTCAGGCCGTACAGCTTGCCGACCATGGTGGAGATGTTCGGCTTGAACAGGCCGTTGCCGATGATGATCGTGGCCAGGCCCAGCTCGAAGATTTCCTTGTTGGGCATGGCCACCATGAACAGGCCCGCGGCCATGATCACCGCGCCGGTCAGGATCGAGCGTTGGTAGCCCAGTACCCGATCGGCCACGTAGCCACCGAAGATGGCGGCGGCGTAGACCAGCGCCAGATAGGCACCGTAGGTCCGGCTGGCGGCGGCCTGGCCGGCCGAATCACCGTCGAAGAACTGCGCGACGATGTACAGCACCAGGGCCCAACGGATGCCGTAGAACGCAAAGCGTTCCCAGAATTCGGTCATGAACAGCATCCACAACGGGCGCGGATGGCCCAGCGTGGTCTTGAACTCCGGCAGCGCCGGATCGGGAACGGATTTCGCGGCGGCGTCTACGCTCATGCGGGATTCCTGGGTTCGGTGGAAGACATGCACGTCCGATGTGCGAAAGCAGCGCGGGAGAATCCCAGACCAACCACGTTCACGTCAAATACACGCTGATGTGTGCCGCTGGCGGCACGGTCGCTGAACTTGCATCTGCAACTGCCGGTCCGGGACCGGCAGCGCAGCAACGACGGGGCCTGCCGCACCGTACGGCGGATGGGGCCGCTAAATATGAATAGGCTTATTGCGGTCGATGCCGGATCAGGCGTCCGGCGGCATCGGATCGTCGTTGCGGATCGTGGTGCGCACCTGGAACAGCTCCGGGAAGAAGGTCAGCTCCAGCGCCTGGCGCAGGAAGCCGACCCCGCTGGAGCCGCCGGTACCGCGCTTGAAGCCGATGATCCGCATGACCGTACGCATGTGGCGGAAGCGCCAGAGCTGGAAGGCGGTCTCCAGATCGACCAGGTCCTCGCACAGCGAATACTCGCGCCAGAAACGGTCGGTGTTCTGGTAGATCCGCTCGAACACCGGGTGCAGCGCATCGTCGGCCACGTGCGGCTGCTGCCAGTCGCGGCCCTGGTAGCCGGCCGGGACCGGATGGCCGAAGCGGGCCAGGTAGCGCAGGAACTCCTCGTACAGGCTGGGGGCATCGAGCACCTCCTGCAGCTGGGCCTGGCCGGCCGGGTCATGCGAGAACACCTGCAGCATCTGCGCGTTCTTGTTGCCCAGCAGGAATTCGATGTAGCGGTACTGCAGCGACTGGAAGCCCGAGGACGGACCCAGCACGTCGCGGAAGCCCATGTACTCGGAGGGCGTCAACGTCTCCAGTACCGACCACTGTTCGGTCAGCTGGCGCAGCACCTGCTTGCTGCGCGCCAGCACCTTGCGGCACTGCCACACCTCGTCGCGCTGCAGGAACCCGATCGCCGCGCGCAGTTCGTGCGCCAGCAGCTTCAGCCACAGCTCCGAGGTCTGGTGCTGGATGATGAACAGCATCTCGTCGTGGTGCGCCGGGTTGGACAGCGGCTGCTGGGCCGACAGCAGCTGGTCCAGGCGCAGGTAACCGCCGTAGGTCAGCCGCCCCTCCAGATCGGTATGGATACCAGCTTCGAGATCGCGTTGGTTCTTGTCGACGGACATGGCAGGGACCGCTTGAGGGGCAGAAAG
Organism: Stenotrophomonas sp. JAG2; assembly: GCF_041080745.1. Lineage (NCBI taxonomy): Bacteria > Pseudomonadati > Pseudomonadota > Gammaproteobacteria > Lysobacterales > Lysobacteraceae > Stenotrophomonas > Stenotrophomonas sp. JAG2. The sequence goes on from NZ_JBEUMH010000004.1 coordinate 118,861, forward strand.
GGTAGCGCAGTGGCCGGGTGGCCGCCCGTCCGCCCGTCAGCGGCTCAGCGCTCCGCCAGATCTGCCGAGCCCACGATCCTGACGCCGGGCGTCGGCACCAGCACCGCCTCGACCAGCGCGGCGGCAATGGTCTCGGCTGGATTGATCCGCCACGCGCGCGGCAGCACCGGACCCAGCACGCCCAGCACCACACTGGCCAGATGCTCGCCGGTACGCCGCTCGGCACGCTCGCCTCCGATCAGCCCGGGGCGGACCAGGGTCAGCGACGGATAGCCCAGGTCCCGCAGGTCGTGTTCCAGCCGCCCTTTGACCTGGTTGTAGAAGATCCGCGAGCCCGCGTCGGCGCCCATCGCCGAGTTCAACGCGAAGGCATGCGCGCCTTGGGCACGCGCCCGCCGCGCCACGGCCAGCGGGAAATCATGGTCGACCCGGGAAAACGCTTCCTTGCTGCCGGCCTGCTTGATCGTGGTACCGAGCGCGCAGATCACGGCATCCACCGCCCACCAGTCGGCCTCGGCCGGCAGCTGCGCGAAGTCCACCACGGGATTGAGCAGCGCCGCATCGGTGACGCCCACCGGCCGCCGGGTCGGGGCCACCACCGCATCGCAGCGCGGGTCGTCCAGCAGTTGCCGCAGCACATGACCGCCGACCAGTCCGGTCGCTCCCACCAGCATCACCTTCATCGCACGCTCCTGCCATTGCCGTGCTTACCATCCTGCCATGCAGGGCCGGTTCAAGCCCGACCCGACTGCGCCGATACTGTTCCCACCTCTCCACCGCTCCGGCCCTTGGCCGTGCCCTGCAAGGACCTTCCGCATGACGGACCCGCACGATGCTCCCCCCAGCCCCGGTACCGCCGTCGGGCGGCTGCTGTCGCGGCGGCAGAGCGCGGGCACGGTGCTGGACACCGCCAGCGAGCCGGCGCCCGGGCCCAAGGGCGGCAGCAGCGCGATGCTGCAGCGCCTGTTCGCCGGCATCGATGCGCCCGAGCCGCTGCTGGCCGCCTTCGCCAACGGCATGTCCACCCTCCCCGGCGAGCTGGGCGACATGGGCCTGCGCCTGCAGTCGGCGCAGCGCAGCGCCGACTGGGTCAGCTACGGCCGCGCGATGCGCCAGCTGATCGACAAGTACATCCGCACCATCGAACAGGAAACACCGGACGGCCAGCCGGACAGCCTGCGCCTGCGCGAGCTGCTGCGGCACACCGTCGGGGTGACCGTGGCCAGCCTGCTGCAGAACATGCCCGAGCTGCGCGAGGAGCCGGTGCAGCTGGCCGGTGAACTGCGCCACTGGCATCCGGGCCAGCCGCTGCAGCCGATCGAACTGCGGCTGCGCGAGCTGTCGCACCAGATCGGCGTGCGCAGCGATGGCTGGCAGGAACAGCAGGAGCTGCTGCTGAGCCTGTTCGATCTGCTGCTGGACAACATCAGCGAGCTGCTCGATGACAGCAGCTGGCTGCACGGCCAGGTGCACGCGGTGCGCTCGCTGATCGGTGGCCCGCTCGATCGCGACTCGGTGGAACAGGCACGCGCCAACCTGCGCGAAGTGATCTACAAGCAGGGCCTGCTCAAGCAGGGCATCGTCGAATCCAAGGCGGCGATGAAGAACGTCATGGGCGGCTTCATCGAGCGCCTGGACGGCATGGCGGTCAGCACCGGCGAATACCACGACCGGATCAGCAGTTACGCGCTGGCCCTGAAGGAGGCGCGCAGCATCGCCGATCTCAACCAGCTGCTGCAGGACGTCCTGCAGGATACCGGCCGGGTCCAGGACCAGGCCCTGCAGGCGCGCGACCACCTCGGCAACGCGCGCCGCGAAGTGGAGCAGGCCGAACAGCGCATCGCCGAGCTGGAGCAGGAGCTGCGCGAGGTGTCCGGGTTGATCCGCAGCGACCCGCTGACCGGTGCGCTCAACCGGCGCGGGCTCGACGAACTGCTTGAGCGCGAACGCGCGCGCGCCGCCCGCCACGGCCATCCGCTGGCGCTGGCCCTGCTCGACCTGGACGATTTCCACCAGACCAACACGCTGCACGGCCATGCCGGCGGCGATGCGGTGCTGCGCCACCTGGTCGAGGTCTGCCAGCTGCACCTGCGCAGCAGCGATGCGATCGCACGCCTGGGCGGAGATGAGTTCGTCCTGCTGCTGCCGGAAACGCCGGCGGCGGACAGCATGTCCACCCTGCTGCGCCTGCAGCGCTCGCTGGCGCAGCGGCCGCTGCCGCTGGATGGACAGCGGGTGCCGGTGCACTTCAGCGCCGGGCTGGCGCAATGGCAGCCGGGCGAAGCGGCGGACGCGCTGCTGCGGCGTGCCGATGCGGCGCTGTATGCGGCCAAACGGGTCGGCAAGAACCGCGTGCAGGCGGCCGAACCCCCGGCGGGCTGATCCCGTGGCTGTGATATTCCGCGCACCGGCGCGAATCACCCGGGTATGGACATGACACTGCCCGCAAGCGACACCGACCTGCGCCCGCGCTTTGCCGCGCTGCTGGAGCAGCACCGCGGCATCGTGCTGAACGTGGCACGCGGCTACTGCCATCATCCCGAGGATCGGCTCGATCTGGTCCAGGAGATCAGCGTGCAGGCGTGGGCGGCATTCGAAGGCTTCGAACCGGCGCGGGCGCGCTTTTCGACCTGGCTGTACCGGGTGTCACTCAACGTGGCGATCTCGCAATGGCGGCGGCAGCAGCACAGGCAGCAGCACCACGCGCCCCTGGATGACGATCTGCCGGCGGCCGACGAGGCGCTTCCGCCCGAACAGCGCCACGCCCTGCATCAGCTGGAGGTCGCCATCCATGCACTGCCGCCGCTGGACCGTGCGCTGATGCTGCTGCACCTGGACGACCACGACCATCGCCAGATCGCCGAGGTGCTGGGCATCAGCGTCGCCAACGTCTCCACCCGCCTGCACCGCCTGCGCCAGCAGCTGCGCACGCGCCTGAATCCCACGGACCGAGGAGCCCGCCATGCAACCGGATGAACTCAAGCAGCTGTGGAACAGCGTCGGGAACCCCACTGACGCGCAGGAGGCCTTCGCGCTGGCGGCGTGGCGCAGCCATCGGCAACGCAGCGTCCAGCGCCAGCTGGGCCTCTTCAGCCTGTGGCAGGGACTGCAGCTGGTGTTCTGGCTGGGGTTGGCGGTGTACTGCGGCAGCCAGTGGTGGCAGCAACCGCCGCTGGCAGTGATGCTCAGCGCGCTGGCGCTGCATGCCTATTGCATCGCGGTGATCATCGCCAGCATCACCCGCCTGCAGCGCCGCCGGCAGCTGCAGCCGACGCAGACGGTGCTGGAGCAATCGCAGCAGCTGGCCGCGCTGCGCCGGCACACGGCGGTGACCGAACTGCTGCTCGGCCTGCCGTGGTGCTGGCTGTGGCTCGCGGTGCCGGTGCTGGTGGCCTGGCAGGCGTGGGGGGTGGACCTGGGCGCGTTCGCCGCCCCGTGGCTGCTGGTCTCGCTGGGTGCCGGGACGCTGGCCATGCTGGCCGCGCTGGTCCTGGCCCGGCGTTGGGTCCAGCGCGCACCGGCATCGCCGTGGCTGCAACGCGCGATCGACGCGCTGTCCGGCCGCCGGCTGGCCCGTGCCCGCGCCGAGCTGGACGCCCTGCGCGGGTGGGAAACGGCCTGACCCGGCCGCGCCTCAGTGCGCGGGCTTGGCCCCGCGCAGCTTCTGGAACGCGGTGACTGCCCCCAGCACCACCGCACCGATCACCACGCCGACGATCACGTTGCCCAGCGCATTGATCAGCCAGCCCCAACTGCCGTCGCCGCCCATCGCCAGGATCGCGTGGTGCAGCGGCGCGATGCTGTGCACCAGGATGCCGCCACCGACCAGGAACATCGCCGCGGTACCAGCCACCGAGAGGAACTTCATCAGCCACGGTGCGGCCACCAGCAGGCCCCGGCCGATCGCGGCCAGCGCCGCGCCCTTGTTCGACAGGTACAGGCCCAGGTCGTCGAGTTTGACGATGCCGGCGACCAGGCCGTAGACGAACACCGTCATCGCCAGTGCGATCACCACCAAGGCGGTGACCTGGTTGAGGAACGGTGCGCTCGAGACCACGCCCAGCGACAGCACGATGATCTCGGCCGAGAGGATGAAGTCGGTGCGGATCGCGCCCTTCACCTTGTCCTTCTCCCACGCGACCATGTCCACCTTCTCATCGGCCAGCGCCTTGACCCGCTCGGCCCTGCGCTGCTCGTCCTCATCGCGCGAATGCAGGAAACGGTGCGCCAGCTTCTCCACGCCCTCGTAGCAGAGGAACGCGCCACCGATCATCATCAACGGGGTGATCGCCCACGGCAGCCACGCGCTGATCGCCAGCGCGGCGGGCACCAGGATCGCCTTGTTGACCAGCGAGCCCTTCGCCACCGCCCACACCACCGGCAGCTCCCGGTTGGCGCTGACCCCGGTCACCTGCTGTGCGTTCAGCGCCAGATCGTCGCCGAGCACGCCGGCGGTTTTCTTGGCCGCGACCTTGGTCAGCACCGCCACGTCGTCCAGCAGGGACGCAATATCATCGAGCAACGCGAACAGACTGGCACCGGCCATGGTGGATCCAAAGAGGAAGCAGGAGCGCCGATTCTGACCGATCCGCCCCCTCTCGCGGTAGCCGGCACGGATTCACCGGCCCACCACTGCCGCCCCGCCACACTGCCGGTGATCGTCGCCCCGGAGTCCTGCTTGAATACCACGCCCGTCGTCCCCGGTTCGCCGTCGCTGGTCAAGGGCATGAACCGCCGCAGCCAGATCCTGCGCCTGCTGTTGCGCTACCGTAATTCCGGGGTGTTTTCCGGCATGAACCTGGATTCGCGCGCGGTCCACGATGTGCCGCCGGAGGGCAACCCGGAGCAGTTCGTCACCGATCTGGAATCGCTGGGGCCGACCTTCGTCAAACTGGGCCAGATGCTCTCCACCCGTCCCGACATGGTGCCGGTGGAGTTCGCCACGGCGCTGGAACGGATGCAGGAGAACGTCGCGCCGATCCCGGTCGAGCGGGTCGCGGCCATCATCGAACAGGAGCTGGGGGCCTCGGTATCCAAGCTGTTCGCCAGTTTCGATCCGGTGCCGCTGGGCTGCGCCTCGATCGCCCAGGTGCACCGCGCCGAACTGCACGATGGACGCCAGGTGGCGGTCAAAGTGCAGAAGCCGGAGGTCGCCGCGCAGCTGCGCTCGGACCTGGAGGTGCTGCGCAGCTTCGCGCTGGCCGCCGACCACCTTACCCAGGTCGGCCGTCGCGTACGCCTGCGCGACTGGCTCAATGAATTCGCCAAGACCCTGATGCAGGAATTGGACTACCAGGCCGAAGCGGAGAACCTGCAGCGCTTCGGCCAGCACCTCAAGCCGTTCAAGCCGCTGTGGGTACCGCAGCCGATCTGGGATTACTGCAGCCATCGCGTGCTGACCATGGAACTGGCCCAGGGCGTGCGCGTGGACATGATCCCCGACGTGCGCCGCACCGAGCAGCCGATGGCGCCGCTCGCCGCCGCGCTGATCCGCGGGTATGTCGACCAGATCTTCGTGCATGGCGAGATCCACGCCGATCCGCATCCGGGCAACCTGCGCGTCACACCGGCGGGTCGCCTGGCGATCTTCGACCTGGGCATGGTCGCGCACATGCCGCCGCGCCTGCGCGAACGCCTGCTGAAACTGTTGTTCGCTGCGGTGGATGGACGTGGCGAGGAAGTGGCCGATGAGATCATCGGCATCAGCACGCGGCTCGAGTTCTTCGATGAAGAACGTTACCTGCGCGAGACCGGGCAGATCATCGCGCGCTATGCCGCCAACAGCAGCTTCTCCGAAGGCCGCGTGGTGCTGGACCTGGTGCGCATCGCCACCGCCAGCGGCCTGCGGACGCCGCCGGAGCTGAGCCTGCTCGGCAAGGCGCTGCTGAATCTGGAGACCGTGTGCCGCCTGCTGTCGCCGGACCTGGACACCCGCCGCATCGTGGAAAAACAGCTGCAGCACGTGATGCGGGCGCGACTGAAGAAATCCCTGTCCGCTGCCAATCTCGCCAGCGAGGCCATGGAGATGCAGCAGCTGCTGCGCGATGGGCCGCGCAAGATGACCGACATCCTTGCGCTGCTTGCCGAGAACCGCCTGCAGATGAAAGTGACCGGGCTGGAAGAATCACGCCTGATGGAGAACCTGCAGAAGATCGCCAACCGCGTCTCCGCCGGCATTGTCACCGCCGCACTGATTCTTGCCGCCGCGATGATGATGAAGGTCGATACCGGCTGGCATCTGTTCGGCTATCCCGCCATCGCATTCACCCTGATGCTGATCGGCGTGTTCCTTGGGCTGGGCATCATCCTCAGTGCGTTGATCTTCGATCGTCGTGCGCGCTCGAAGGAAGAACGCGGGCACCGTTGACGCGCTTGCCACGTGCGTCACGCATTCAGTCAGAGCATATAAACGCACGGAGAAACGCGCGATGCGGTGCAGCATCGCGCGCACTTCTTCACGCGCGTTTTACGTCGCATATCGCAGTGCGATGCGTGAGGGTGAATGTCGTTTTCAACAAACATTTCAGTCAGGTTCGTGCAGGCATGATCGAGTCATCGGCTTGTCATGCATGTGTGGTTGGGACAGCCGGTCGGATGGGAACTGCGTCGTCATGGCGTCCATCACCACCTGTCTCCACTGCCAAAAGTGCTTATGCTCTGGATCCTGCTGCTGTCGCTGTTGCTGCTCACCTGGCTGTTCCTCGCATCTGATAAATGGGTGTGGTGGAAGGCAAGCCTGATGTCATTGCTGCTGCTGACACTCAGTGCATGGTGGTTGATCAACAAGTTGTCCGGTGACGGTCTCAACGCGGCCACGCTGTATCACCTCGGCGCGGACATGGAAGGCGCCGGCGTCGCCGACTTCAAGCACTACATCGCCGGCTTCATCGCACTGGCTCTGGTCTCACTCACCCCTTTGCTGCTGGCGCGCCTGCGTCGTCGGCACCGCCCCGCGCATGGCAAGGCGGTGTTTGCCGGCTTCATGGCGATGTGGTTTGTCGCCATCGTGGTGAGCCCGCTCTACAGCGATGGTCAGCGCCTGTACCAGCAGATGCGCCCGGTCGACTACAGCATGGTCAAGGCCGAGTACCGCGTGCCGACGCAGCCGCTGACCAAGCCGCGCAACATCGTGTGGATCTACGGCGAAAGCCTGGAGCGCACCTATCTCAATGAAGAAACGTTCCCGGACCTGATGCCCAACATCAACCGGCTGGCCGCGCAGTCGCTGGACGTGCGCGGGCTGGTCTCGGCCGAAGGCGGTGGCTGGACCATCGCCGGCCTGGTCTCCTCGATGTGCGGCGTGCCGTTGACCACCGCCAAGGAAGATGAGAACAGCATGGGCCGCATGGGCAGCTTCCTGCCCGAAGCGGTCTGCCTGGGCGATTACCTCAAGCAGCAGGGCTACACCAATCATTACCTGGGCGGCGCCAACGGCCAGTTCGCCGGCAAGGGCCAGTTCCTGGCCACGCACGGCTTCGATACCGTCGATGACCTGGCCTGGTTCAAGAAACAGAAAGTCACCCGCGCGCATTTCTCGCCGTGGGGCGTGCATGACGATGTGCTGCTGGACAAGGCCTACGACCGCTTCGTGCAGCTCTCGCGCAAGGGCGAGCCCTTCATGCTGACCACGCTGACGATGGACACCCATCACCCCGCCGGCCACCTGCCCGTGGCCTGCAAAGGCACCCGCTACAAGAGCGAGCACGGCAACATCGGCATGCTTAATGCGCTGAAGTGCACCGACGGGCTGATCGCCAAGCTGGTCGATCGCATCCAGGCCAGCCCGTATGGCGAGGACACGCTGATCGTGATCGCCTCCGATCACCTGGCCATGCCGAACGATCTCAGCCACATCCTGGCCAAGCAGGACCGCGAGAACCTGCTGCTGTTCCTGGGCAAGGACATCGCGCCGCGCCAGCTGGCCGCGCCGGCCGGCTCGACGCTGGACTCGGGCGCCACCCTGCTGAGCCTGATCGACCCGGCCATCGATTCGATCGGCTTCGGCCGCTCGCTGCTGCACCCGGAACGTTCGGACAGTGCCAGTGCCGCGGTGTTCCGCGACAACGGCAAGGACTATCCGCGTTACCTGGCGTTCTCGCGCTCGCTGTGGCTGGGCGACAAGACCCGCCAGCTGCGCATCGATGACGACAACCAGGTGGTGATCGGCCTGCAGCATGTGCAGCCACCGGTGCTGCTGGAGTACGACAAGCATTGGGACCTGAAGTCGGTCTACCTGGAGAACACCTCCAAGCAGTTCGATCTCGCCGATCCGTCCAATACGCTGGCCTACGTCGACCGCTGCACCGCCTTCGAGGATGGCTCGGCCGATGGCGACTGGTGCGCGATGCTGGTCAACCAGGACAAGGGCATCAAGCTGTTCCGCGATGACCAGCTGCGCGGTGGCGTGGCCGTGGATGGCCCGCTGGATCCGTTCAACGGCCCGCGCCCGAGCATCCGCCAGGCCCACATGATCACGCAGAAGGGCCGCCGCACCCGCGCCGGCCAGTACATGGTGCAGCTGGTGACCAAGCAGTCGCCGGACCGTGGCTTCTGGATCGAGGCGGTGTCGTCGCAGCGCAAGGTGGTGGTCGCCCAGCAGTGGGTGCAGCCGGACGCCGAAGGCCGCATCAACCTGAGCTTCGGCCTGGACCACGAGGTCGATGACCTGGAAGTGCGGGCGTGGTTGAACCATGCCGAGAAGCTCGCCGTGGATACCTTCGCGCTGGTGCCGTCGCGCCGCGGCAACCGCGGCTGATCCGGCACCTCCCCGGCCAACATCGGGGGGCTGTCGGCGGTCGATATCGGTAGTGCCGGCCGCTGGCCGGCTCCCGATTCGCTCTGCATCGTGCAGCTGCCGGCCAGCGGCCGGCACTACCTGGATCGCGACGATACCGACCGACACCTCGATCGCGACGATACCGATCAGCGGTCGGTACCTACCGGCCTGCTTACGCGTCGGGGTCGGGCTTCGCTGCCGGGTCACGCACGAGATGGATATCCGTCGGCGAGGACAGCGCGATCCCGGCAGCGGCGAACGTCTGCAGCATCGTGAAGTACAGCTCGCTGCGCGCTCCGTATACCGCCCGTGGGCCGGAGACGTAGGCGAAGCTGTTGATCGCGATCTGCCCGTTGGCGATCGAGTCGATGAACACCGACGGCGCCGGATCGCTGAGCACGCCCGGGTGCTCGGTGTACGCATCCAGCAGGATCTGGCGCAACGCGGCCACATCGGTGTTCAGCGGCACCGAGAACTGGATCTGGATCCGGCCCTGCGCGTTGCCCATCGTCATGTTGCGGATGGTCTTGGTGATCAGCTCGGAGTTCGGCACGATCAAGGTGGATTTGTCGCCGACCTGGATCTCGGTCGAGCGCACGCTGATCCGCTTGATGTCGCCTTCCTGATCGCCCAGCTTGACCCAGTCGCCGATCTTGACCGGCCGCTCGGCCAGCAGGATCAGGCCGGACACGAAGTTCTGGGTGATCGCCTGCAGGCCGAAACCGATACCCACCGACAGCGCGCTAACCACCAGCGCCAGCTTCTCGAAGCCGATCCCCAGCGCGGTCAGGCCCCACAGCACCGCGGCGATGATGCCGAGGTAGCGGGTCACCGTGCTGATCGAGTTGCGCGCGCCGGCGTCCAGTTCGGTCTTGGGCAGGTAGGTATCGCTGAGCCAGCGCTGGAACGCCTGCGTCACCGCCCACACCACCAGGAACACCAGCACGGCGTACATCACCGTGCTCGGTGTGACCGTCGCTTCGCCGACCTTGAATCCACCGGTGAGCGAATCCAGCCCGCCGAGGAACGCGTTGAGGTTGCCGAACGGTGCGGCCAGCGCCAGCAGGCCGAGCACGATCACGCCCACGCGTAGCACCGCCGAGAGCAGTACGCCGGCCTGCTCCACCCGCGACTCGCTGAGCCCGGTGGTCAACACGATGGTCTGCCCGGCACGGCTGCTGGGCGCGAGCACCCAGGTGGCCAGGTCGTCGGCGAACTTGAGCAGCAGCGAGACGGCCATCAGCACCACCGCGCCCCAGATCAGCTGCTGGGCGACGAACAGGGCGAAGTTGAGGTAGCCCAACAGCGTGGCGATCACCGCCGCTGCCACGGCGATATGGCCGGCCAGGCGCGCCAGCACGATCCAGCCGCTGCGGCGCGGCGCGCCCCGCACCTTGCCATCGCCACCGGCCCGGGGATCGGCCCGCGCTTCGGCTTCGGCGGCTTCGGCGGCCTGGCGGTTGTGCATGCGCGCCAGCGATACGAGGATCGCGATGATCAGCGCCATATAGGTCACCGCCATCAACCCGTCCGCGGCCACCGTGGTCACCGCGCTGGTACGCGCCGCACGGTCGAGGGCGACCAGCATGATGCTCAGCCAGGTCAGGCCGGCCGCGCCCCAGGCGTATTTGCGCAGGCGCCAGGCCGCGCTGTCGTCGAGCGACAGCAGGCGCCACGAGGGCCGCTTGGGCACCAGCAGGCAGGCGCTGAGCGCGGCGATGAAGGCGGCGACGAAGGTGGCGACTTCGAACGTCTCGGCCACCGACTGCAGGCGCGGCGGGATCGCCCCGATCGCATCCAGCGACTCGACCAGGGCTACCGCGGCGAGGCCCGGCAGCAGCGTGCCGACCAGCAACAGCCACACCGCCAGGCCGGAACGGCGCAGACGTCCATCGGGCGCCCGCTCGGAGGCGGCGAAGCGCCGGCCCAGCGCGCGCAGCCACAGCCGCAGCGGGAAGAACATCACCAGGGCCACTGCCAGCCCGATCAGCGGCGCGGTCCAGCCATGTTTGGCGATGGCTTTGCGGGCGGCGTCTTCACCCATGCGATACAGGATGGCCAGGCGCTGCACGTCGTCCGGCACATCCTTGGCGAAGCTGCGCCACAGCGACGGCGACAACGGCGAGGCGACTTTGCGCGTGAGCTGCTCGCTGAACTGGGTGACCCGCATCTTCTCGATGCGCTCGCCGAGCTGCTTGGCATCCACCGAGAGCAGCTTGGCGCGGGCGATCTGCGCGTTGATGTCGGCCTTCTGCTGGTTCAGCGCCTTGCGCTGCCGGCTGACTTCCGGCGGCTCGACGGTGCCTTCGGCGACCTCACCGAGCTGGGACAGGCGCGCATCGACCTGCTTCAGCTGCGGGTCCAGCGCCGTCTGCAGGCCATCCGCATCGCGCTGGACGGACAGGGCGCGGTCGGACAGCGTCTTGAGCGTCTCGGTGGTGGCCGCATCCTCCAGGTCATCATTGATGGACCGGAAGGTCTTCTCGGCCTCGGCCAGCTGCTTGGCCGGGTCCGGATCCGCATCACCGGCCTGGGCCAGCGCGATCGGCGCGGCCCCCAGCCAGGCGAACAACAGCAGCCACGACAACGACCGCACCACAAACGAAGAATGACGAAGCGACACGCCAGCACCAACGGTTCGCGCGGACCACCGCGCCTGCCCGCGACTATAAACCGGGCCCCGTTCAGAACAGGTATGCGGCCCTCAGTACTTCAGGCGGAGTTCTTCGACCTGCGGCTGCAGGCGGGCATACCAGTCCTGGAACTCCTCCTCGGTGATCTCCTCGGGCGCGTACACCGCGATCTCGTCCCAGGCGTGATCGGTCGGCAGCGGCTGCCGCGGGCCGGCCCGCAGCGTATAGCTCACGCCCTCATGGTCGATCACATCGTCGGCCGTTTCCCGCTGCTGGCGGGCAACGCCGGTTTCGCTCTTGAGCAGAATCACCTGGTACATCCGCATCTCCATCGCTGTTGAAAGAAGCGCCCGCGGCGCTCGGGCCCAGCATAGCGCCGCCATCTGAAGCGGAACATGACGCGGCCACAACGGACTGTCTCGACGCCGCACTCGCCCCGGCTTCACCCGGCCGTGGCAGCGGCCCCGGCATCGTGGGATCGCACTCCCACCAGCCGTCCCCCATGACCACACATCCCGACCTGAAAACCGTTCCCGACCTCAAGCTGCCGCGTTACCTGGGCACCTGGTACGAGATCGCCCGCCTGCCGATGAAGCACGAGCCGGAAGGCTGTACGGATGTCTCCGCGCATTACAGCCTGAAGGACAACGGCCATGTGGCCGTGCTCAACCGCTGCCGCATGGGCAACGAGATCGAAGAAGCCGACGGCGAAGCCTGCCCGGTGGACAACGACCCGGCCCGGCTGGAGGTCAGCTTCCTGCCCAAGGGGCTGCGCTGGCTGCCCTTCACCAAGGGCGACTACTGGGTGATCCAGATCGCACCGGATTACAACGTCTCGCTGGTCGGCAGCCCGGACCGCAAGTTCCTCTGGCTGCTCTCGCGCACCCCCACGCTCGACCGCACCACGCAGGAACACTACCTCGCCCAGGCGCGCCTGCAGGGCTTCGACCTGAGCGCGCTGATCCAGACCCCGCATACCGGCCACCCCACCGCCTGAGGCTTCAATGGACCTGAAGAGCGGGTACCCGTTCTGGGCCGTGCGCAACGGCCTGATGCATGCGTTTCCACCGCTGGAAAACGATCTGAACTGCGAGGTGCTGGTGGTGGGCGGCGGCATCAGCGGTGCGCTGATCGCCGACGAGCTGTGCGCGCACGGCCACGATGTCGCCCTGATCGAACAGCGCGATATCGGCTGGGGCAGCACCGCGGCCAGCACCGCACTGCTGCAGTACGAGATCGACACCCATCTCATCGATCTCGCCCAGCGCTATGGCGAGGACGCCGCCGTGCAGGCCTACCAGGCCTGTGCCGAGGCGATCCCGGCCATCTGCGAGGTCGCCGCACCGTTCCGCGACGTGGATTGCCACCGCATGGCCAGCCTGTACTACGCCAGCAAGCGTGGCCACCAGGCGGTGCTGGCCGAGGAATGCGCGCTGCGGGCCAGGCATGGCTTCGATGTGCGTTGGCTGGACAGCGAGGCGGTCGCGGACGAGTACGGCATCCGCGCACCGGGCGCGATCCTCAGCGCACTCGCTGCACGTATCGACCCCTATCGACTTACCTATCGGCTGCTGATGCGGCTGCACAAGCGCGGCTGCGGCGTCTACGACCGCACCGTGCTGGATACGCTCACCCCGACCCCGCGCGGCGTCACCGCGACCACCCTGGGCGGCGCGCGCATCCGTGCCCGCCACGTGGTGCTGGCCACCGGCTATGCCGGGCAGCGCTGGTTGAAGCCCTCGGTGGCCCGCAACCGCAGCAGCTACGCCTTCATCACCGATCCGATCCACCCGGACCTGCTCGGCCCGCTGCGCGAGACCATGGCCTGGGAGTCGGCGCGGCCGTATCTGTACCTGCGGAGCACCGGCGACCACCGGCTGCTGATCGGTGGTGAAGACGACGCCATCGATCTCCCGGCCCGGCGCGACCGGCGGGTGGAGAGCAAGACCGGCAAGCTGCTCAGGAAGACCGCGAAGCTGTTCCCGCACCTGCCGCTGCAGCCGGCGTTCTCCTGGGGCGGCACCTTCGCCGAGACCCACGATGGCCTGCCGTTCTTTGGCCCGCACGCGCAGTGGGGCCCTCGCGTGCTGTTCGCGATGGCCTACGGCGGCAACGGCATCACCTATTCGATGATCGGCGCCGGGCTGCTCCGCGCGCGCATCGAACGGCGCCGTCATCCGCTCGCCGAGCTGTTCGGATTCGACCGGTTGCGCTGAGTTCCCCTTGCAACCCACGCCATGACAGGCATCATTCAAACTACGGCTGCTAGCGTCAGCGCTGTCGGCCGTCCCGCCTGTCTGCTCCGGAGCCTCTCATGATCCGCCTGCTTCCCCTGCTGCTGTGCCTGTCCCTGCCCGGCGTGGCGCTGGCCCAGTCAGCCGCAGGCGCCACCGGCCCGCAGTCCTCGACCGGGCTGGACCTGAGCATTCCCGATGCGCCGCTGCAGTACCTGAGCGATCAGTCCCTGCGCGGCGATCCGCCGGGCACCTTCTACGGCGACCGGACCGGCCGGCGTTCCACCGACCGGGCCGCCAACGGGATCGCCCACGTGACCGATGACAAGCTGCGGGTCAACGGCAGCTTCACCACCGGCATCGGCTATTCCGAGAATTACGGCAACAGCCATTACAACGCGGCCGAGCTCAATCTGAGCAAGAACTACACCACGGACGAGGGCAACACCCGCAACGTCAACGTCAACATCCGGGTGAGCGAGGGCAAGGGCCCCGGCTTCTTCGGCCCTTACGGCTACGACGGGTTCGATGGCTACGGCGGCTACGGCCGCGGCCCGGGCTACTGGGATTACCCGGCGCGCTGGTAAGCGCTGCCGCCCTCAGGCACGTGCGCGGACGGCCGGGGAAACCCGGCCGTTCGTACATCCAGCGCGCGGTGGCGCGGCCGGATCAGTCCCACCAGCCATCGCGCTTGCTGGCCAGCACGCGGCCGTCGTGACCGCTCATGCGCACTTCCACGCGCTGGTTGCGGGCATTGCGCGCATCCAGGGTCCAGGTGGCGCCATCGCGCTCGAGCGAGTCGATCTGCTTCAACCCGGCCTTGCCGGCCAGCGCCAGGATCTGCCCGGCATCCAGCAGCGCGCGGCCGTCGCGCGGGTCGAAGATCTCGCCCTTGGTGTCATCGATGAGCACTTCATCGACGCTGCCGTCCTTGCGGGTCACATCCGCTTCCCACACGCCATCGTCGTGCTCCAGCTCGTGCACCTGGGTATAGCCGGCGGCGCTGAGCTTGGCCTGGACCTGGGCGGCCGAGAGGTTGGCGGCGAAGGCCGGGGTGGCGAACAGGGCGGCGGCCAGGGCGGTTGCGGCAATCATCGTCTTCATGGGAATCCTTGAGGGGGCGCCGGTCCATTCCGGCACCGCCAGTCTGGCCACCGCGCCTAACCGGACCATGAGGGCGACTGTTAGATACTGTTTAGACATCCCCGGTATACCGGTGGCCCGCCCCTGCCCTGCGTGCCCGCATGTCCGCCCTGTCCCTGATGCTGCCCCTGCTGTTGACCCTCGCCCCCCAGGACCCGATGCGGGTGCTCGACGGTGGCAGCCGCCAGCAGGACAGCGTGCGCCAGGCGGTGCGTCAGGGCCGGTTCGTGCCGCTGGAACAGGTGGTCGCCGATGCGCTGCGGCGCTACCCCGGCAAGCTGATCGAAGTGGAGCTGGATGACGCCAAGTATGAAATCGAGATCCTCGGCCCCGATGGCGTGGTGATGGAGCTGGATTACGATGCCGCCACCGGCCGCCTGCTGAAAATGGAAAAAGACTGATGCGCGTGCTGCTCGCCGAAGATGACACCCTGCTCGCCAGCCGCCTGCAGACGCTGCTGGAGGAAGCCGGATACGTGGTCATCCATAGCGCCGAGGGCCGGGATGCCGAATACCAGGGCCAGATCGAGGACATCGCCGCGGCGGTGGTCGACCTCGGCCTGCCAGGCCTGGACGGACTGAGCGTGATCGAGCGCTGGCGCCAGGCCGGGCGTGACTTCCCGGTGCTGGTGCTGACCGCCCGCGCCCGCTGGCACGACAAGCTGGCCGGCTTCGATGCCGGTGCCGATGACTACCTGACCAAGCCGTTCCAGCCCGAAGAACTGCTGCTGCGCCTGCGCGCCCTGATCCGCCGCAGTGCCGGCCACGCGCATCCGCGGCTGCAATGCGGTCCACTGGTGCTGGACGTCAACGCCGGCCGCTTCGAGCTGGACGGCGCGCCGCTGGCGCTCAGCGCGCAGGAGCACCGCATCCTCAGCTACTTCATGCACCACCCCGATACCGTGCTGAGCCGCGCGCGGCTGGGCGAGAACGTCTATGAGGATGGCTTCGATCCGGATTCCAACACGCTCGACGTGCTGATCGGGCGCATCCGCCGCAAGCTAGGCAGCGAGCTGATCCATACCCACCGCGGCCAGGGCTTCCGCCTGTCGGCGACGCCATGACCACCGGCTCGCTGCGCACGCGCCTGCTGGTCGCCGGTGGCCTGGGCCTGGTGCTGGTCTCGGCCCTGGCGACCTGGTGGCTGGGCGCGATGTTCGAGCGCTCCGCACGTACCGCGATGGACGAGCGCCTGGGCAACGATCTGATCGCGGTCCTGGCGCTGGCCGAGAGCGATGCCGACGGCCGGCTGCAGTGGCGCCAGACCCTGGCCGACGAGCGCTACCGGCGTGTGTTCTCCGGCGACTACTGGCAGGTGCTGGACCCGCAGGGCCAGCCCCTCGGGCAGTCGCGCTCGCTGTGGGACGAATCGCTCGCCGCCCCGGTGGGGCTGCAACCCGGCCCGGCGCAGGCGATCGATCTCACCGGGCCGCTGCAGCAACCGCTGCGGGCGTTGGCCCAGCAGGTGACCCTGCCCCGCGCCGCCGCGCCGGTGATCGTGATGGTCGCCACCGACCGCAGCCAGTTGGATGCCCAGGTCGCCAGCTTCCGGCAGCGCACCGCGCTTGCCCTGGCCGTTCTGATCGCGCTGTGGTTCGGCGTGCTGGTCACGCAGGTGCATTACGGCCTGCGGCCGCTGGCCGAACTGGGCCGCATCGCCGGGCAGGTGCGCAATGGCGAGAACGTGCGCTTCCCGCAGCAGGGCCTGGTGAAGGAAGTCGCGCCACTGGCCGGCCAGCTCAACGCGCTGCTCGATCATCACCAGCGCATGATGGTGCGCGCACGCCGCAGCGCCGAAGATCTCGCGCACGCGCTGAAGACGCCGCTGACCGTGCTCACCACCGAAGCCGAAGGCGACGGCAGCGACTGGCGGCAGACCCTGCGCAGCGAGACCGCGCGCATGCAGGCGAGCATTGATCGCTACCTGGCCGCAGGCCTGGGCGCGGACAGCCAGCAGCGCACGCCGGTCGCACCGGTGATGAGCGCGCTGTGCGGACTGATGCAGCGCGTGCATGCGGCGCGCGGGCTGCGTTTCGAATGCGACGGCGACGCGGCGGGTGTTTTCGCAGGCGCGCGTGAGGATCTGGAAGAGATGCTGGGCAACCTGCTCGACAATGCGGGCAAGTGGGCCGCGCAGGCCGTGCGCGTGGACGTGGCACGGGAGGGTACGCAGCTGCGCATCACCGTGGCCGATGATGGTCCGGGACTCCCGCCAGAGCAGCTGGAGCGCGTGCTGGAACGCGGCGTGCGGCTGGATGAGCGTGCCGCAGGCAGCGGGCTGGGATTGTCGATCGTGGCGGACATCGCCGAGAGTTACGGCGGCACCCTGGTGCTGGCCAATGCCACGCCGGGATTGAGCGCGACGTTGACGCTGCCGGCCGGGTAAACGCGCCGTCGCAGACGGCGTTGCGTTTGCCGTTGGTAGTGCCGGCCGCTGGCCGGCTGTCGACCCTGCGTGGAGCCATGGGTAGTGCCGGCCGCTGGCCGGCTCCCGACGCTGCGTGGAGCCATGAGTAGTGCCGGCCGCTGGCCGGCTGTCGATCATGTCGGCAACCGTACAGCCGGAAGCACTACCGTTGCTATGCGTTCTTGTGCCGCGTCCCAGTGTCAACAATCTGACACTCGGAACGAGCGGTACATCCTTATTGCAAAAGTAATAGGTAAACGTCATCTTCATGTGAAGGAGCCCGCCTGGAACTGGCAGGGCAGCATCATTCAAATGGACAAGGAAGCACACAGCATCATGGACGCTGTAGTCATAAGGTCATTTCCCGCCTCCCATCACACGTGCGCAAAATCCGCGACGGAAATACGCAGCATCGGAAGTTACCGTAGCGGTAACAACCGTCGCCTGCTGTGGGTTGATGCACGGGTAGTAATGCCCCTTGGCAAAGCCAACGGTCACTGCCGAGCGTACGGAAAACACCGACGCTGCAACGCGTTCCGTGCAGATAGCGTCATCGCTAGACCAACGGCTCCGAAGAAGCTCGTCCGTCGCATCACCGGCCAATGATCTATTGAAGCGCCCAGAGGCGACGCAGTGTGTCGCCTGCACCGAACAAGCTTGTTCAATCAGCGCGCCCCAGCGCTTGCACGTGACGACCAGCCTGCCTACGACCATGAACAATCGAATCAAAAAGGACCCCACGCGTCGCAATCTTGTTCTATTGCGGCTAATACCGCGTCACCCGGCCAGCATCTCAACCACCCAGCTACGCGACGCGCTCCTTCAGGAGGATCCCGACTTCGACATCACCCTTAGGTCCCTTCAGCGGGATCTGGAGGGAATGCTGAGTGGCCGATTCAATCTGATGTGCTCCAAGGACGATGAAGACGAGGCCATCCGCAAGCAGCGTCCCTACCGATGGTCATATGAGCCTCACACCAGGGCCGGGCTGCCAGTCATGAGTTCGGCAGAAGCATTGGCAATGTGCCTGTCAGAGCATCATCTGAAATATCTGCTCCCTCCTGATGTCCTCACCTTGCTGCGACCACATTTCTCAGAGGCTCGTACGAGGATCGAAAGTACCAGTTCTGGAAGCCACGGACGGTGGGCCCGCCGAGTACGGAGCTTGCCCAACGGTCGGGCACTGTTGCCGGCCATCGTGGATGGAAAGGTGTGGGAACACGTTGCAGATGCACTACTTCGGCAACGCCAACTTCGGGTGGACTACCTGAGTCGTGCCAAGGGCGACATCAGGCCCATGGTGCTCCATCCAAGGGGAATCGTATCGCGAGGGCCGTGCAACTACCTTATCGCTAGCGTAGGTGAGTACAGCGATATCCGCCACTTCGCGATGCATCGCATTCAACGCGCCGAGCTTCTGGAGCTTACTTCGCGCGATGACGCGTTCGATATGGACGACTATTTGCCTGGCGCCGCGTTTACGCCGCGCCAAGGCACGGACACGGTCGAGCTGATCGCCGATGTGCATCCGCAGCTGGCTTGGACTCTGCGAGAAACGCCACTGAGCAGCGACCAGACACTGACGCCGATCCCGGAGACGGATTGGGTCCGCTTGCATGCTCACTTGCCGGATGACCAGGAGAGCTTCTGGTGGGTATATGGGCTTGGCGAAAACATCCGGATCCAATCACCCGTAGCGCTCAAGCAGGCCGTCCTGGCTCGTACGCATAGCGTCCTCTCCTTGTATTGAACGGGCCGAGCAGCCCGCAACCTTGCTAAGCAACCGCCATGAAAGGACCACATATGGGTAACGAACGTAACAGAATAATCTCAGGGTCGGTAAGCGTGTGTCCTATCTGGTCGGCGCAAGCAGCGGAAAAGGTCAGCCTGATGCTGAGCCAGATGGATCAAGCCAACAGTCTCTTGAGAGGGGTTGCGTCAACCGCACAGAACAGCGCAATCAAAGGCGGGTTTGCAGCCGAAACGTGGCACGCGGAGACCTTCAATCTTGATGCGATCCTGAAGGACAAGGAGGTCCGGGCATTCACCGACACCTTCGCCAATACCCCACTCGCACGCAATGACATGACACATGACATTGTTGTGATGCATGGTGACGAACAGTTGCTCGGTGCGCAGCTGAAGTACTTCAAGGACGCCGATGCAACCCAGAAAGCATTCCGCGCGAGCAAGGACGGCGTACACCGCTATCAGGACAGCGATCTCTTCGTCGGCCCAGCGGATCAGATCGATGGTATCCGCCAGTCCGCACAACGAGACGTACTAAAGAATCAGCAGACACGCCCGAGCGTTGCTGAGGCAGCGCAGAAGGTGGGTGATAACACTAGCGCTCAACTGGATGTGGACGGCGTGCAGTCAACACCGCTAGGCAAACGCGACGCTGAGCAGCTCGGGAGGGGGTCCGACGCCGGAAAGAAGCTTCACGAAACAATGCAGGATGGCTATCTCAATAAAGCCACTTTACAGCAGAGCGTGCGTGCAGCTGGCTCGGCTGCCGTGGTCACCACCGTGATCGCAGGGAGCATCAACACATTCCAGCATATCCAGCAGGTCAGAGAGGGCAGAATTACACCGGAACAAGCGGCACAGCGCATTCTTCAGAACACCGTGATCGCCGCCGGTGATGCCGCCTTGAAAGCAGGTGCGGGCACCGCAAGTGTCGCCATGGCAACACGTGCCATGCCGGGCCTGTTCGCCGGAGCCGGGTTCGCTAGTGCTGTTGCCCGTGGCGGAGTTGCCGGCGCAGCCGTCTGTGCGGTGGACCTCGTCCAGTGCCTGGTACTGGTTGGCATTGGCAAGATGACCATGACGGAACTGGAGACGCGTACTGGTACCAACATTTTCCAGACTGGCGCAGGCGTGGTCGGCGCGTCAATCGGCGCCACATTGGGTGCGCCGGGCGGCCCCCCGGGAATGCTGATCGGCAGCATCGTAGGTGGCCTGATCACCTCTTTGGCGATGACCATTGCATTGGACAACCATGTTGAGAAAGCCTTCCGACTCACCTTGGATGGC
This sequence comes from Stenotrophomonas sp. JAG2, assembly GCF_041080745.1. Classification (NCBI taxonomy): domain Bacteria; kingdom Pseudomonadati; phylum Pseudomonadota; class Gammaproteobacteria; order Lysobacterales; family Lysobacteraceae; genus Stenotrophomonas; species Stenotrophomonas sp. JAG2. The sequence goes on from NZ_JBEUMH010000004.1 coordinate 139,089, forward strand.
ACACGGCACGTCGTTGATAACGGCCTGACCATGCAGGAGGCGTTGCAATACCTCGAGGTGTCCCAAGCGTTCTACGCGGACTTCCACAAGGGCCTGTTCCTCTCCGAGCGGCATTTTGCCACCCAGGTCAGCACACTGCATTCGCAGAGTGTTCGACTCAAAGACAAGATCAATAATCTGTAAGGCCTATCCATGAACGCCACTATCCAAGATCCCCAACAGCATATCTTTCACGATATCCCCAGCAAAGCAGACCAGGACGCTGTGGATGCGCTGGTCGCGCACCATCGCGGCAACGCCGCACTGACACAGCAGCTGGCGATCGACGCCTCCCGCCTCGTGAGTACCAGCCAGGCGCGGCTGGATAAACAGGCGAACGCCGGATTCTGCAGACGATTCGTGAGCACAATCAGCGGCGCAACCCGCCAGAATGGCCTGTCCAACCAAGTGGACATGCTTCAGATGCAGAAGGTGGCTTGGCACTTTCTACAGCAGCTTCAGCAACAAAATCTGATCAACGCGCAGAGCATCGCGGTCATCAGGAACAACCTAGGGACGATGAATGAATACATCATCGAAACGAGGGACTTTCTAGAACTTGCGATCGACAAGATCAACAGCCGACTTCGGCATGTCGAAAACAACACTCGCTTCAGCACCTGGTCGCTGAACATAGAAGCGAATGCGCGGCGGTACAAGTCGCTGCCCAGCTCACTGCTCGTCGTACAGCTCTCTTACGACTTCCTGCGTACCCACAGCGACGTTTCGCTGACATTCCAAGACGTCAATCACTTGGTCGTGACGCTGGAAAAGCTCGGCGTGAACTGCGATGAGGAAGTTCGTCTGCTCGACTTCATCATCGCCCTCATCGACCAGATGGATGCCACCGGCATCGAGCGCTACCGGTCCCACATTGCGCTCTCCGCCGATGATCTTGCTATCGACTCCGCTTTCATCCAGACAAGCGTGTCCGGCCTGGGATTCAACGCCCTCTACTATCTCTCTGACCAGTACACGAAGATTGCTGCGCTGATCGAGGATAACGAACTGTGTAACAGCGATGCTGCACGCGAGAAGATCATCTCCCGAATTTTCGGTGACGAATTCGATGGACTGGCGACGACCTACACCTTGCGCGACTTGATCGCCGAGGTTGTCGGTGGCGGGCTGCTGGCAATCGATCTTTTCAAGGACAAGCACCAGATTGCAGCTGAGCCAACACTCCTGCTGGGGCAGACAGCGGACGAAGAAGTGTCTCTCGTCTCAGAGCTGCCAGACATCACGGTACATAGCTATCTTGATTCCACAACGGATGCCGATGACCGTCGCGACTACGTCCGGCTGCTTTCGCTCTGCCTGGAGAACCCGGGTGATCTTGGCCCGCTGGGTAGGGAGTTCATTACTCAACTGGCGACCAAGGCAGGCTGCCATGATGCTCTCGGTCCGTTCATGTCCGGCGCTCGCACCGTGCAGCTTCAGTCAGGGCAGCTGCAGCGTCTGCAGCTCCTTCTCAGCGATAGCAATATCACGTACTGCTGGCTTCTGGATGCTTTCTTCCTTTTGACGATTGAGCAGAAGAGGATTGGGAATCCGCTGCTCATGCGCATCATCAGCTCGCTCAAGCCTGCAGAGTTCAAGGACCGTTTCGACGCGCTGCAGCAGGTCATCCAAGAGACCGAGCCAGATCGACTTCTGACAGCATGTGCGAGCCTATCCCGTATCACCAAAGGCTGGGCCAATATCCTGCGCTATCGAGAGCTGCGATTTGAGGACACCTTTGCCAAATCCATCAGCCAGCTCGGCGAGGCCAGCTGGGCAGCAACGCGACTTGGCTTTGAGTTTAGCGACGTGTCAAGAAAGGCTATGGATTACTCTTATTTTCTCGATGCGTCGCCGTTCGACGAGGGTCTTCTGAGCAAACTTGGATCCGCCGTCGGCAGTACGGCCTTCCTGGTGGGCCGAAAGTCCGCACTGACGTCGTTGAATCAGCTTCGCGTAAAGGTCCGCGACCTGATCGAGACTAAGTCCTCCATATTGAGGGAAGCAAATGGTCTTGTTTCCAGCTTCAGGATGCCGACATTCGATTTCAAGGATGAAACAGGTATCGAAGAGTTCGACCTGGACAACTCCACCAGCAATGAAGACTGGAGCGATCAGTTCGAGCACCATCAGGGTCGCTTGGAGAGAAGCCTCGGGTCTTTCTCCAGCGCGTGTGACGATGCCCAGTCGCAGCTCCGGTTGTTTGCTAGCGGCCAGTTTGGTAACTCCATCGTCGAAACCCGCGCCCAGGAACGTCGAGAAGCTCAACTGCGAAAGGCTGAGGAAGACTTAGCCAAGCGCTCGGTGTCCCTCGACATCAAAGGACAAACGCAGCTATTCAGTATTCAGTGGAAGGATCTGGAGGGAATTCCGTTCGACCCAGAGTCCATTCAGAACATCCAGAGTGACGGCAGGTCCTGGCTGATATCAACCGACAAAGGTACGTACTTCGTCAGTAGCGATCGAATCAACTGGCAAGAGGTGTATCCCTTTGGTTCTGAGGAGCAGAGAGCCCGCCATATCGCCGTCATTGACGGGGTATGGATACTGCTGAGCCATACCGGCGGCTTCCACTATTCACACGATGCGGTGAACTGGAAGCAAACACAATTCCCAGACAATGGCGACGACTGGTCCTTCTCACAGACAGAGGACATCGTCCATCTCGATAGCGCCTGGGTTTGGCGATTTACACGTCGCCGGGACTATCGACACACGGAGAAAGGACTCTTTTTCGACTCAGAAAAGACTTCGTCTTACACCGAATCCGTGCTGTACAGCGTTGATGAACTTGATGGTGCATGGTCATTATGGGATGGGGCTCCAAGAGTAGGCGAAGGTGTAAATATCGACTCCGTCCGCAGGATTCCTGGCGTGAACTCTCTGCTGGTATTCTGCAGCTATGACTGGAGTTACGTCGCGAACAAGAAGAAGACCGATACCGAGCCTTTCGTGCAGTACTACACGCCCGGCAAAGGCTGGCGCAACTGCACCTGGGGCGGCGACAAACGACACGGCGCTGGTGCGTTGGTGACGCGGATGGGACAGCAACTGATGTGCTTCGGCTCCAACGAACTTCTTACGTCCGAGAAGGGGTATGAGTGGAAGCTCGAGGAAGTGCGAATTTCGGTCAGAGAGTGCTTCCATCTGGATGGAATGAGTATTTTCCCTTCGTGGAGTCGGCACAACGGACTCCATCTCAGCCAAGACGGTAGGCAGTTCAAGGAGCTCACGCTGGAGGACGGCACCTGGAACTACTTCTGCGCCAATGATCAGGGCGCGTTGAGCGTGTACTCGCCCAACGCACACGAGACGTCGCTGCGAGTGGGCAATTTCGTTTTTCACGCCACGTCATGACATCACCGGGTGCGTCTGCGATGCCCACATAAGAGGCCGAGGTTGAGGATGCACAGCCTGCTTCATGGCAGGCTGTCCCGTTCGCAGACGTTCTTGCTCAGACGACAGGGTGTGTCGCGCACCCTGTGCAACCTGACTCTGTCGCTGCCAGCCCGGCAGTGTCGAACCGGAGTTCCTGCAATGGAAGCTATGCCCCTTCTTTTTCTTCTCCTCAACCTGCTCATCGTTCTGCCGCTCCAGGTTTATGGACTAATTCGAGGCATCAATGTCCAGCGTTACAACCTTGGCATCGCCAAGGGCCGACGCTACACACAAGGATTCTGGTGGCGGCAGGCATCCGCGCTGGCTCGTTCGCGCGCCAGCTGTGGTGTCAACTTCGTCATCACCACAGTTCTTGCCGCCTTGGGTGTCATCATTTCCTTGATGGCCGGCGCCTGGCTCGACGGCGCCATCTGCAGCTACGTGCTCATCAATGGGCTGGTTGCCGCCAACTTTTTTGCAACACAATTGCCCATCATCGATGCGGAGCAGGCAGAGCGGCCCAGCGGAATAAGCAATAGTGCGGCCCCTGGCGACTCTGCGTTGTAGGCGGGCAGACGATCCACCGCCTGCTCTGGGAATTTATGGTCCGTACTGTTGCTAGTGCCGGCCGCTGGCCGGCTCCCGACCCTGCGTGGAGCCGGCCAGCGGCCGGCACTACCGGTCAGCTGCAGCGGATCTGATGCGGTGCGTCATCCACGCATGGCGTGGATCTACCGGCCGGCGTGCATTTACCTGCCGGCGTGCATCCACCAGCAATCAATGGCATCCAGCACGATGTGGATGATCAGGCCGATGCCGAACAGCCGCGTCTTCTTCGGAATGCACAACCCGGCGTACACCGCGATCGCCGACGCCGTGTGCAATGGATGGAAACCGATGCTGCAGCGGTTCGGGGCGTAGATCGGGTCGGCCAGCAGGTGGTCCAGATCGATGATCCAGCCCAGCAGCATCAGCACCCAGGCGGACAGGAAACGCTTGCGCCAGAACATCCACGCCAGCACCGCCGGCACGGCCGCATGCAGGAACAGATGAAAGATCGCGCGCGCACTCATGCGGGTTCCGGGTGCCTTGGAGGAACCGCCGGGCAGTGCCCGGCGCTACGGACGGCCGGGTGAGGCCCGAAGGCCATCACCCGTCGCCACCGGCTCAGGCCAGCGGCTCGTCGGACAGGTAGGTGTAGCCGGTCAGGCCGGCTTCCAGTGCCTCGGACAGTTCCTGCGCACGCGCCGGCGAGAGGTCCGCCGCCGCCACGCGCGCGGCGTAGCTCGCGCGCAGGTCGGCCAGGCTGTAGCCCACGTAGTCCAGCATCACATCGGTGGTGTCACCGCGGCGCTGCTGGGTGATCGCGTAGCCATCGGCGTCGGCCAGCACTTCCACCGCGTCGGTATCGCCGAACAGGTTGTGGATGTCGCCCAGGATCTCCTGGTACGCACCGACCATGAAGAAGGCGATGCGGTAACTCTCGCCCGACTTCAGCGCATGCAGCGGCAGCGACGTGTCCAGGCTCTCGTTTTCGACGTAGGTTTTCACCATGCCGTCCGAATCGCAGGTCATGTCGGCGATGATGCCGCGGCGCTGCGGCTGCTCGTTCAGGCGCTCGATCGGCACGATCGGGAACACCTGGTCGATCGCCCAGGCATCCGGGATCGATTCGAACACGCTGAAGTTGACGAAGTACTTGTCGACCAGGCGCTCGTTCAACTCGTCCAGCGCCGGGCGATGGCTCTTCTCGTCATAGCTCAGGCGTGCACGCACGGCATGGGCGATGGCGTAGAACAGGTCGTCGATGCGGGCGCGCTGCGGCAGGTCGATCTGGCCCAGCGCATAGCTGGACAGGCCTTCGGCATGGAAGTGCTGCGCTTCCTGGAACAGCTCCACCGCCGGGCGCTCATCGAGCTCGGCGTGGATCTCGCGCAGGTGGCGGATCGCCGCCGGCTCGTCGTCGTGCTGGTCCGGCACGCGGCCTTCCTGCGCCTCTTCCACTTCGGAGACGTTGGCGATCAGCACCGCGTGGTGCGCGGTCATCGCGCGGCCGCACTCGGTGACGATCCGCGGCGGAGTCAAGCCATGCTCTTCGCAGGCATTGGCCAGCGGCTGCACGATGTTGCTGGCGTAGGAGTTCAGGCCGTAGTTGATCGAGCAGAAGCTGCGCGAGCGGGTGCCTTCGTAATCCACGCCCAGGCCACCGCCGACGTCCACGTGGGTGATCTTCGCGCCCAGGCGCGAGAGCTCCACGAAGTAGCGGGTGGCTTCGCGCATGCCGTTGGCGATGTCGCGCACGTTGGAGATCTGCGAGCCCATGTGGAAATGCAGCAGGCTCAGGCAGTCCGCGTACTCGGTATCGCGCAGCGACTTCCACAGGTCCAGCAGCTGACGCGGCGAGAGACCGAACTTGGCCTTGTCGCCGCCGCTGTTCTGCCACTTGCCCGCGCCCAGCGAGGCCAGGCGCATGCGCACGCCCAGGCCCGGCTTGACGTCCAGCGCCTTGGATTCCTCCAGCACCAGCTTCAGCTCGGAGGGCTTCTCGATCACGATGAAGGTCTGCAGGCCCAGCTTGCGGCCGATCAGGGCCAGGCGGATGTACTCGCGGTCCTTGTAGCCGTTGCAGACGATCAGGCCGCCCGGGCGCGACAGCGCCAGCACGGCCATCAGCTCGGGCTTGCTGCCCGCTTCCAGGCCAAAGCCCTCGCCATGGTGGCTGGCCAGGGTGCCGGCCACGCCACGGTGCTGGTTGACCTTGATCGGGTACACGGCGGTGTAGCCGCCCGGGTAGTCCCAGTCGGCCTGCGCCTGCGCGAAGGCGGCCTGCAGCTTGCCCAGGCGCTGGCCCAGGATGTCCGGGAAGCGCACCAGCAGCGGCAGCTTGGCGCCGGCCTCGCGGGCGGCGTCCACGATCTTCGGCAGCGATACCACCGGGCCGTCCTGGCCAGTCGGTCTCACCACCATGTGTCCTGCCTGATCCACGTCGAAGTAACCATCCGCCCAATGCGGAATCGAGTAGGTCTTGCGGGCTTGGTCGAGGGACCAATCGGTCATTTCAGTGGGCCTGGTTGGTAAAAAAGGGGGTGCATGATAACGCCTATGTGGCGACAGCTCCGTTATCATGCGCGCCCGCGCCCGTGCTCAGGCTTGAAACCTGAACGGGCCAACCCGTCCGGACGTGGCTTGCGCCACGCGGCACCGCCGCCAGCCCGGCTCCAACACCCTTCCGAACAGGACTGCTATTCCATGACTGACAACAACAACTGGTACATCGAACACTTCGAGCGCACCGGCTCGGCCATCGGCTACCGCCTGACCGGCAAGCTGGATGAAGTGCAGTCGCCGTTCCAGAAGATCGAGATCTTCGCGACCACCGATTGGGGCAACCTGATGACCATCGATGGCGCCATCATGTTGACCAGCAAGGACAACTTCTTCTACCACGAGATGATCAGCCACCCGGTGCTGTTCACCCATGCCGCGCCCAAGCGCGTGGTGATCATCGGCGGCGGCGACTGCGGCACCCTGCGCGAAGTGCTCAAGCACCAGGGCGTGGAGAGCGTGACCCAGTGCGACATCGACGAGCAGGTCACCGTGATGGCCCGCAAGCATTTCCCGGAACTGTGCGATTCCAACGACGATCCGCGCGCCGAGCTGATGTTCGATGACGGCGTGGCCTACATGGCCAACTGCCCGGCCGGCAGCGTGGACGTGGTGATCGTGGACTCGACCGATCCGGTCGGCCCGGGCGAAGGCCTGTTCAACAAGGCGTTCTATGAGAGCTGCTTCAAGGCCCTGAAGGATGACGGCATCCTGGTGCAGCAGTCCGAGTCGCCGCTGATGCAGCTGGACCTGATCAACGAAATGCGCGCCGAGATGGGCAAGGCCGGTTTCGGTTCGTTCAAGACCCTGCCGTTCCCGCAGCCGTGCTACCCGACCGGCTGGTGGAGCGTGACCCTGGCCCGCAAGGGCGAGAGCAGCTTCGATTTCCGCCAGGCCGATTCGGCCGCCAAGTCGTTCGAGACGCTGTACTACACCGCCGCGCTGCACACCGGCGTGCTGGTGACCCCGCCGTTCGTGGCTTCAGCCCTGAAGGGCTGATCGAAGGCGTGCCGACCAACGGTCGGCACCTACCGGTGCGTGCGGCTGCCAATTGACGGTCGGCACCTACCGGTGCGTGCGGCTGCCAATTAACGGTCGGCACCTGCCGGTCGACGTCCGCTTCGGCGTTGACCGGAAAACCCGGCCATGGCGGTAGGCACCGACCGTTGGTCGGTGCGGACCACATCGATGCAGGCAACAAAAAACCCGCGCTGGCAACAGCCCGGGTTTTTCATGCCCGGTAGTGCCGGCCGCTGGCCGGCAACCTCATGCACCCCGGCTCAGATCGCCCAGATGCCGGCGATCACCGCCACCACCAGGCCCCACTTGATCACCTGGTAGGCCACCACGCTGCGCTCGCGCAGCGCCTTGGCCTTCAGGCGCACCTTGTAGACGCTGCCGAAGGCCTTGTTGACGCCACCGGTCGGGTCGCCCGGCAGGTTCGGCGAGGCGCCACCGGCCAGCAGCGTGGAAGCCACCGCGCGGTTGAACAGGCCCGGCAGGCCAAAGCGCAGCGGGCGGGCGATATCGCAGAACAGGATCACGCGGTCATCCGGCGTCTCGTTGTGCGCGTGGTGGATGTAGGTCTCGTCGAACATCATCCACTCGCCGTCGCGCCAGCTCTTCCGGATGCCGTCCACTTCGATGTAGCAGGCGTCATCGTTCGGCGTGGCCAGGCCCAGGTGCAGGCGCAGCGAGCCGGCGAAGGGATCGCGGTGCGGGCGCAGTTCACTGCCCGAGGGCAACTGGGCGAACATCGCCGCGCGCACGTCCGGCAGCGATTCCAGCAGCGCGGTGGTCTTCGGGCACAGCGCCTTGGCCGAGGGATGCGAAGGGCCGTACCACTTCAGGTAGAAGCGCTTCCAGCCGCGGCGGAAGAACGAGTTGAAGCCGGCATCGTTGAAGGTGCTGGAGGCGGCGATCTTGTCGGCATCGCGCAGGGCCAACGCTTCGTCGCGGATCATCTGCCAGTTCTGGCGCAGCGGCTCGAGCTGCGGGAATTCCTTGCCCGGATCCAGGAACGGCGTGGTCGGTACCTTCGAGAAGGCGTACATGATCACGTTGATCGGGGCCATGAAGCTGGAGTGGTCCAGCAGCTGGCGCGACCAGCGCGCGCGCACCTTGCCGCGGTAATGGATGTACAGCACGCAGGCGATGAACAGCCCTGCCAGCACGATCTTGATCATCAGTCTTCCTCCGGCATGGCCGGACCCGAAATGGTGGGGGCGATGCACGGCAGTGACCGGCATCGATAGGGCGGCAGGAGGCGGGGACGTGCCGGGGAGGGGCGGCCGCCGATGTCGCAAGCAACAGCATATGGTCGGCAGCGCCCGCGTCGCGGTCAAGCACGGGCTGGGCGATGTTCAGCGCCTGGCGCCCCATGGAACCGCCTGCTGCATTGGACGCACGGCAGCCATGCCTGCCCCGCACTCCCCGGTGATCGCCGGCAACCCGCTGATATAGAACGAAATTCTTTCAAACGATACAAGATTGTCCGCTTCAGCGTGACGAACTGTTCCACGCTGCGCTACGACATTTCTCCGACATGATCTGGATTCATGTACTGCCGAGTACTAAAATTAACGAAATCTTTAGTTCCCCACGTTAAGCAGCACCGGTACGCCTGACGCATTGCGCCGACCGCCGGGTCGCACAGACCCCTATGAATACAATCGTTGCCCCGTGTGTCGATGACACCGCCCCCGCCGAGCTGCTCAAGCGCGGCGAACGCCTCCTGGAACCCGACGTCTACCGGACCTGCCTCAATGGCCAGGCGGCCGTGGTCAAGGATTACACCCGTTACCGCGGCACCCCCCTGTCGCCGATCGCCCGCCTGCTGGTCCGCCGCGAGGCGCGCATCCTGCAGCGCCTGAGCGGCTGGAAACACGCCCCTGCCCTGCTCGGCACCATCGGTGGGCTCGCGCTGGGCATGGAGTTCATTCCCGGCCAGACCCTGAGCGCGGCCCAGTCGGTCGGCATCGAGGTCTTCGAGCAGCTGCAGTACGCCCTGACGCGCCTGCATGCCGCCGGCATCACCCACAACGATCTGCACGGCACCAACGTCATGGTCAGCGGGGGCGTGCCGGTGCTGGTCGATTTCACTTCGGCCTGGCGCAGCCCGCGCTGGCTGCCGGTGCACCCGGTCTCGCGCCAGCTGCGCCGCAGCGACATGAAGAACCTGCTGAAGATGCGCCAGCGCCTGACCGGCGAGCGTCCCAGCCCCGCCGAGGCGGCCCAGGTGGCCGATCCGCGCTGGGTGGCCGGCGTGCGCGTGGCCTGGAAGCGTTTCTACCGCTGGTTCAAGGGCCACGCCTGATCGCGGGGGCCCTCAGGAAAGCCGGCGCGTGTTACAGCGCGTCGGCGTCCAGCTCACCGGTGCGGATGCGCACCACGGTGCCCAGGTCGTACACGAAGACCTTGCCGTCGCCGATCTTGCCGGTGCCGGCGGCCTTGACGATGGCTTCCACCACCTCCTCGACCTGGCTGTCGGTGACCGCCACCTCGATCTTCACCTTGGGCAGGAAGTCGACCACGTACTCCGCCCCGCGGTAGAGCTCGGTATGGCCCTTCTGCCGCCCGAAGCCCTTGACCTCGGTGACCGTGATCCCGGTGACGCCGCGCTCGGCCAGCGCTTCGCGCACGTCGTCGAGCTTGAACGGCTTGACCACCGCCATGACCATCTTCATCCGTCTGCACTCCTGTCTCTCAGGCTGCGAGGATAACGCCTGTCCGCCGGTGAACGCGATGCGCGCGGTCCGTGCCGCCGGCAGCGTGGCGGCTTATCCTTGGCGCATACCCCGCGGAGCCGCAGCATGATCGACCTCAACCACCTGGATGACCTCGCCCGCCGCCTGAGCGACATGGTCCCCCCGGGCCTGCGCCAGTCGCGCGAAGAACTGCAGGCCACCTTCAAGACCGCGCTGCAGGCCGGGCTGGGCAAGCTGGACCTGGTGACGCGCGAGGAATTCGACGTGCAGCGTGCGGTGCTGCTGCGCACCCGCGAGAAGCTGGAGGCGCTGGAGAAGACGGTGGCCGCGCTGGAGGCGCGTGACGGGTCGGCTGCGCCTCGGGAGTAAGTCAGGCTCGGACGGCGCTTTTCTTACGCGTCCTGCAACACGAACCGCTCGATCGCCAACGCCACGCCATCTTCGGCGTTGCTCGCCGTCTCGAAGCGCGCCGTCTGCTTGACCGCCGCAATCGCGTTACCCATGGCGACGCTGGTGCCGGCGAACTGCAGCATGGTCAGGTCGTTCTCCTGATCGCCCACCGCCATCACGTTGGCACGGTCCACGCCGAGGTGCGCGGCCAGCTTCTCCAGGCTCGGCCCCTTCCCTGCGCGGTGATCGAAGACCTCCAGGAAGAACGGCGCGCTCTTGAGCACCGCGAAGCGGTCGGTCAGTTCGGACGGCAGACGCTGGATGGCGGCATCCAGCACGTCCGGCTCATCGATCATCATCAGTTTGATGAACTGCATCGCCGGGTCCATGTCCGCCACCCGGCGATACGACAGCGGCACGTTCGACAGGTGCGAATCGGCCACCGTGTAGATACTGATGTCCTGGTTGGGCGTGTACATGCGGCGGCCATCGAGCGCCTGGAAGTGGATACCGAGCTCGCGTGAGATCCGCTCGCAGAACACGAAGTCCTCGAAGCTCAGCGGAAACTCGATGACGCGCTGGCCGCTGCCGATGTTCTGCACCACGGCGCCATTGCAGGCGATGCAGTAGTCCTGCTCACCCTCGATACCCAACTGCTGCAGGAACGGTGCCATGCCGGACACCGGGCGGCCACTGGCCAGCACCACCTGGACGCCCTGCGCGCGGGCGCGGGCGATGGCCTGCATGACCCGGGGCGTCAGCGTGTGTGCGGGATCGAGCAGGGTCCCGTCCATATCGATGGCGACCAGTTCGATCGGGCCGGAGCGGTGGTGCATATCCATGGTGTTCGACGGCGTGGTGCGTGGGGGCGTCCAGTCTAGCGGGAGTGCCTGGACACTGCGGCACCGTTTGCCTACCCCACGGCGGGGCAAGCGCTGATGGATTGCGGTCTCTGTGCCCTGCCATTGTTCCCGGCATGCCGCAGACCCCGGAAACAACCGCATGAGCCTGGCGCTGGTGCACAGTCGTGCCCGTGCCGGCGTGAAAGCCCCCGCCGTACGGATCGAGGTATTCCTGTCGGGTGGGTTGCCACATACCCAGATCGTCGGGCTGCCGGCGGCGGCCGTGCGGGAATCGCGCGACCGCGTGCGTGCCGCGCTGATCTGCGCACGCTTCGAGTTTCCGCAGCGGCGGATCACCATCAACCTGGCCCCGGCCGATCTGCCCAAGGAAGGCGGCCGCTTCGATCTGGCCATCGCGCTCGGCATCCTCGCCGCCAGCGGCCAGATCGATGCACAGTCGCTGGACAGGTTCGAGTTCCTGGGCGAGCTGGCCCTCACCGGTGAACTGCGCGGGGTCGATGGCGTCCTGCCTGCTGCGATTGCCGCCGCCCGGGACGGCCGCAGCCTGATCGTGGCCGCCGCCAACAGCGAGGAAGCCGCGCTGGCCCAGCACGCCGACGTCCGCGTCGCCCGCACCCTGTTGGAAGTCTGCAGCGCCCTTGAGAGCGGTACGCTGCCGCCCGCCGTGGCGGCTGACCCACTGCCGGTCAGCATTCCCGACCTGCGCGACGTGCGCGGCCAGCTGCAGGCGCGCCGGGCGCTGGAGGTCGCGGCGGCCGGCGGGCATCACCTGTTGCTGCTCGGCACCCCCGGCTGCGGCAAGACGTTGCTGGCCTCGCGCCTACCCGGCATCCTGCCCGCGGCCAGCGAGCTGGAGGCCCTGGAAGCGGCGACGATTGCCTCGTGCAGTGGCCAGGGTATTGATGCGGGGCGCTGGCGGCAGCGGCCCTACAGGGCGCCGCACCATACCGCCAGCGCGGTGGCGCTGATCGGCGGCGGCTCGCATCCCCGACCTGGGGAGATCTCACTGGCACACAACGGGGTGCTGTTTCTGGACGAACTCCCCGAGTGGAGCCGGCATGCACTGGAGGTCATGCGCGAGCCGATCGAATCCGGGGTTGCGGTGGTCAGCCGCGCGGCACGCACCGAGCGCTTTCCTGCCCGGTTCCAGCTCGTTGCGGCCATGAATCCGTGCCCGTGTGGCTGGGCGGGGGATCGTAGTGGACGCTGCCTCTGCGCCGAGGAGGTGATCCGTCGTTACCGGGGGCGCGTTTCCGGGCCGCTGATGGACCGCATCGACCTGCATGTGGAAGTGCCGCGGCTGGATCCGCGCGAGCTGCGGGATGACGCGCCGCTGGGCGAGGACAGTGCGAGTGTTCGTGCCCGTGTGGTGGCCGCGCGGGAGGTGCAGCTGGTGCGCAGTGGGAAAGCCAATGCACAGCTGTTGCCGTTCGAGCTGAGCGAGCATTGCCGGTTGTCGCGGGAGGATCAGCAGCTGCTGGAGGATGCCGTGGAGCAGTTGCAGCTGTCAGCGCGCTCGATGCATCGCATTCTGCGGGTGGCGCGGACGGTGGCGGATCTGGATCATGCCCAGGACATCGCGACCGCGCATGTGGCGGAGGCGATCGGGTATCGGCAGTTGGATCGGGGTGGTAGCGGGTGAGGCAAGACGCCGGGATGGCCGGAATGCTGGCTCAGTATGTGCACTCCGGCCCCACCGGCACGATCCCAGACGGATTGAGATGTCGATGGCTCCCGTAGTAATGGTGCTTGATGTGCTCAAAGCTCACCGTATCCGCCACCTCCGGAATCGCCATCATCCGCGCCACGAACGCATGCAGGCCAGCGAAGTCCGCAATGCGCCGCACGTTGCACTTGAAGTGCACGTAGTACACCGCATCGAAGCGGATCAAGGTGGTGAACAGACGGATATCGGCTTCGGTCATGGCATCGCCCACCAGCCACTCGCGTTGCTGAAGGCGTTCGTCCAGCCAGATGAGTGAATCGAACAACGGACCAACAGCCTCTTCATAGGCCTTCTGCGTTGAGGCGAAGCCCGCCTGGTACACACCGTTGTTGACGGTCGCATAGACCCGTTCGTCGATCGCATCGATTTCAGCACGCAGCGCCACCGGATAGAAATCACCGGCCTTGGCACCCAGCCCGTCATAGGCGGTGTTGAACATCCGGATGATGTCCGCCGATTCATTGCTGACGATCCTGCCGCGCTCGCGATCCCACAGCACCGGCACGGTCACCTTGCCGGTCATTCCCGGCTTGGCGGCCGCGTACAGTTCATGTAGATAGCGCGCACCGCGTTCGGGCTCCGACGTCACCTGCGGGCCGGGCTCAAACGTCCAGCCCTGATCACCCATGTGCCAGTTGACCACCGACACGGGCATCATATCTTCCAGGCCTTTCAGCGCGCGCATGATCAGGGTGCGATGGGCCCACGGGCAGGCGAGACTTACATACAGGCGGAACCGCCCAGGCGCGGCTTTGACACCAGGCTCGCCATTCGGGCCAGCACTGCCGTCGGCGCTCAACCAATCGCGGAAGGTGGATTCCTCGCGCTTGAAATGACCGTCCTTGTCAGCGGCACCCGCGGTGCCTTCCTGCCATGTTCCGTCGACCAGCATGCCCATCGCGGGAGTACTCCTCTGATAGCGGTATGTGATGCGCCGGTGGTGCGTCCCGGCTTCTACAGCGTGTTGTAGCAAACGCATCGGCAATGCCCGGTGATGGGCCTTCGCAGCCGGTGCATGTTTCATCGCGTTCATCGCCGAAGCACACGCATCTGCGGCAGAATGTCGATGTATCTACGTGAGACATCCATCATCATGCGTATCCATCAGATCGACCTTCCCGTGTCCGATGTCGCCGCCACCGTGGCGTACTTCCACGATGAACTTCAGCTGCCGGTCGAGGGCTCGGCCGTGCGCATCGGCTGGAGCACCCTGCAGCTGCACCCCGCAGAATCGAATCCGGTCGGCGGTGTGCACCTGGCGTTCAACGTCCCGGCCAATCGATTCGAAGCGGCCACCGACTGGCTGAAAGCACGCGCCACCCTGCAGCGCGATCTGAAGGGCCATGACCATTTCACCTTCGATGGCCGCTGGGATTCAGAGTCGATCTATTTCACCGGGCCGGACGGCCTGATCCTGGAGTTGATCGCGCGTCGGCAATTGCCTGCCGGCGAGCGCCAGGGCGAATTCCATGGCAGCGAGATGACCTGCATCAGCGAGGTCGGCCTGCCCGCTGAAGACGTGGGCGAGGTGCAGGCAAAAGCACAGAACGCCTTCGGGCTGGCGCCGTTGTCACAGCCGACGCCGCACTTCGCACCGCTCGGCGATGATGAAGGCCTGTTGATCGTGGTCGATGCCACGCGCCGCTGGTTCCCCGAGCAGAAAGTGCTGCCGAATGCGCGCGGCATCCGCGTCGTGCTGCATGACGTGGTGCCTGGCGCGGTTGTCGAAGACGACGCACTGGGCTGGCACCTGCGCTCTGCCTGAGCAGGCCCGGACGAACGAAGCCCCGCCGGAGCGGGGCTTCAGTTCACACAACAGCCGGCTGGGCTCACTCTTCCTCGTCCTGCTGGCCGCCCTGCTGCTGGTTCTGGTTGCGCTGCTGCTGTTCCTGCTGCTGTTGCTGCTGCTGGTCGCGACCGCGTTCCTGCTGCTCACCGCGCTGATTCGGATTCTGCTGGTTCTGCTGAGCCATCTCGATTCTCCGGTTGCCGCAAACGGAATGTCGCGGTCGGGGCCATCCTCTGCAGCGGCAGGTTAACGACGTGTGCGGGTTTGCATACGGAAACGTCAACGCGTCCGTTCCGACGTTTCGTGCCGTGCAGGAGCCCATGTCGCAGTAGGCGTTGGCCTGCATATGAACGGTTCGAATTCCCTTATGCCGCTACGCGCAAACCGGCTTTCCGTGCGACTGAACAGGCCATCCCGGCACCTCCCGGTGCGGATGACGCGCAGATGACGATCACGGCATCACCGGCGGCACGTAGGTCAGCGTCATGCCGAGCAGCCACAGCAGGCCGAGCACAAGCGGGATGTGCACCAGCAGTTGGATGAACGTGAAGCCGACGATGTCGCGCGCCTTCAGGCCGAGCACGCCCAGCAGCGGCAGCATCCAGAACGGGTTGATCAGGTTCGGCAGCGCCTCGGCGGCGTTGTAGACCTGCACCGCCCAGCCCAGATGGGCCTTCAGTTCGTTGGCGGCCTGCATCACGTACGGCGCTTCGATGATCCACTTGCCGCCGCCGGAGGGCACGAAGAAGCCGAGTACGGCCGAGTACACGCCCATCACCAGCGCGAAGGTGTCGGTGGTGGCGATATGCACGAACAGCGTGGACAGACGATGCGCGAGGGTCTCATCGCCACTGCCGGTGGCGTGGGTGAGGATCATCGCGATGCCGCCATACAGCGGGAACTGGATCAGCACGCCGGTGGTGCTCGGTACCGCCTTGGCCACGGCGTTGAGGAAGCTGCGCGGGCGCCAGTGCAGCAGCAGGCCGAGCGAGATGAACAGGAAGTTGTAGGTGTTGAGGTTGGCGATGGCGGTGACCACCGGCTTGCTGGCGAACTCGCCGAACAGCCAGCCGAACGCGAGCAGCGAGAGCAGCACGGTCAGCAGCGGGCTGTACTCCAGCCACTCGCCGGTGCGGGTGCGCGGCTGCAGCGGCTCGGCCTCGGCGCGGGCGGCGCCTTCGAAGTCCTTGGCGGTGCGCGCGGTGGCGGCACCGGGCGCGGTCAGCCAGGCGATCAGCAGCGACACCAGGATCAGCGCGGACGTCAGCGCGATCGACTGCCACAGGAAGATGGTTTCGGTGAAGGGCAGCACGCCGGTGATCTCGACCAGGCCGGGCGGCATGCTCGCCGGGTTGGCCTGCAGCTGGGCGGCCGAGGAGCTCAGGCCCATCGCCCAGACGGCGCCAAGGCCGAGATACGCTGAGGCACCGGCGGCGCGGTAATCCATGTTGAGCGCTTCGCGACGCGCCAGCGCGCGCACCAGCAGGCCGCCGAACACCAGCGAGAAGCCCCAGCTCAGCAGCGAGGCGAGCATGCTGATCAGCCCGACGTAGACCACCGCGCCACGGCCGGTCTTGGGGACGCGGGCCAGCAGTTCGATGAAGCGGGCCACGATCGGCGCGGTGGCGACCGCATAGCCACCGATGACCACGAAGGCCATCTGCATGGTGAAGGGGATCAGGCTCCAGAAGCCCTCGCCGAAGGCGGTGGCGGTAGCCTGCGGGGTCGCGCCGAAGCCCATCGCGGCGGCGGCGACGATGACCACGCCGAGCACCGCGAACACGTAGGCATCGGGGAACCACTTTTCCGCCCAGGCCGCCGAGCGCAGTGCCGCGCGCGCCATCCAGCCGTCCTGTACCACCGTCGACGTGCTCATCGTCCCGCCCTCCCCGATCATTCAATGGGAGGGATTCTGGGCGTTGGGAACGGCGCTGTCAGTCGCCTAATGGTCGTAGTGCGCGTTACGGGTAGCACCCGACCGTTGGTCGGGCGGCCCCCTCAGCGCACCGCCAACGACACCGCGATGCCGGCGAACAGCGCGGCGCCGACCCAGTTGTTGTGCAGGAAGGCCTTGAAGCACGGGTCGCGCTCGCGCTTGCGGGCGATCCAGAACTCGTAGGCGATCAGCCCTGCGGCAACGCCGACGCCGACGCCGTAGTAGAACCCCAGCCCGGCGCGCAGGCCGACCAGCGCCATCGTGCCCAGGAACAGTGCGTAGAGAATGCCCTGGATCACCAGGTCCAGATCCCCGAACAGGATCGCGGTGGAATGCGAGCCCATCTTCAGGTCGTCATCGCGGTCGACCATGGCGTACCAGGTGTCATACGCCGTCGACCACAGGATGTTGGCGCCGTACAGCAGCCAGCCGATCACCGGCACCTCGCCCTGCACCGCGGCGAACGCCATCGGGATGCCCCAGCCGAAGGCCATGCCCAGGTAGACCTGCGGCAGGTGGGTGTAGCGCTTGAGGTAGGGGTAGCTGGCGGCCAGGAACACCCCGATGAAGCTCATGCCGATGGTGAGCCAGTTCAGGGTCAACACCAGGGCGAAGGCGACGATCATCAGCCCGGCGAACAGGGCCAGCGCCTCGCGGCCGGAGACGGCACCGCTGGCCAGTGGGCGGTCCTTGGTGCGCTTGACGTGCGGGTCCAGCCAGCGGTCGGCGTAATCGTTGATCACGCAGCCGGCCGAGCGGGTCAACCAGACACCTGCGGTGAACACGAACAGCGTCCACAGCGGCGGCAGCCCGCCGGAGGCCAGCCACAGCGCCCACCAGGTGGGCCAGAGCAGCAGCAGGGTGCCGATCGGACGGTCGGCGCGCATCAACTTCCAGTAGTGCCGCCAGCGCGACGGGGGCGCCGCCTCGGGCGCCTCAAAACGTTCGTAAGCCATCGGTAAAGGATACCGCCTGGGCTGGCCGGGCGCGCCGTCGTCCGGCGCATCGGTGCGGGGGGCAGACCTGCGCGGCGTTTACGGATAGAATGCTCCTCCCGCGCCGCTTTGGCGGTCCGTGGCCCCATCAGGCGGCCCGGCGGGACGCAGGACACAACGCGCTCGTAGCTCAGCCGGATAGAGTAGTGGCTTCCGAAGCCATTGGTCGGGGGTTCGAATCCCTCCGGGCGCACCATCTTCGCCATCTTCCCTTGCAGGTATTTCCGCTGCTGCGCGCCTTTGTGCGCTCGGACGGAGTGCCGTGCCGGCTGCCGCGCGCGAACGCACCGGATCGGGTGCCGAACAGGTGACGCCACTCGAAGGGCTGGTCTTCCCACCGGCCTGGAGTGACGGCACCTGCACGGCGCCCCGGTAGAACAGGTCAGCCTGTGGCGAGGTCGGCAAAGCGACCCAGCGAAGCCAGGTGGAAATACACTGGCGCCAGCCAGCCCTGGCGATGCCAGTGCACGAGGGTGGCATCCGGCAGCGCATCCAGACGCGCGGGATCGACGACATGGAAGCCCTGCAGGCTGTGGCGGCGGCCATCGGCGAGGACCACGTCAGCCTGGCGCTCGATCAGCACGCCGGCCTCGGCCAGGGCGGCACTGAAGGCGCGGGTGGCGATGTCTTCGCGGGTGAAGGCTTCGCAGAACTGCAGGGCATGACGCGTCATCGCCGAAGGCTGGTCGCCCTCGAACAGCGGCTGCCCTTCCTCGCCCTCCTGCACGATCATGTCCGCATCGGCATCGATGGCCAGCACGTAGCCGTCCGGATCGGTGGTGCGCGCGAACACGAACGGGTAGCGCCGCACGTAGGCGGGAATGTAGGCGCCGGCCTGCCACTGGTCGGCGATGACGAAGCGGTTCTGCTCCGCCTCCAGGCCGAGCACGGCGATCGGTAGATGTTCGGGACCGGCGAAGACCAGCGGATACGCACGCGAGGCCGCGGCGAATTCCCCGATCATCAGCGGAATCGAGTGACTGCCGGCGGCGAACGCGGCGCCGGTCTGGCGCACGCGCCAATGGGCATGAAGCTGCGACGACAGCACGACCGGACGGCGGTAGAGCATGGGCCAGCTGGCCGGCGGCGTGATGCTGTCGGCCGCTGCCGAGACGGCATCGGCATCGACGTCGTCGCCGGTATCCGGCGCAAGGGAAGTGTCGGTGTTCATGGTGAAAATCCAATGTGGGGCAGCAAGGGAGGCGGCACGCCGCCTCCCGGAGACAGGCGTTGCGTCGGTCAGAAGCCTGCGTTGACTTCCAGCTGGAAGACGTCGATCGACAACGGGGCGCCGGTGACCTCCTTGGCGGCCATCCAGCGCCCGGTCAGCCACACGTTCCTGTCGAACATGTAGGAGCCGCTCAGGTAGTAGCCCTTGGCATTGGTTCCACCGAGGTGGAAGTTGGAATCGTTGTAGGCGTCGGGCAGCGCATCGCCTTCCAGGCGCTTGTAGCCGAGCGCCAGGTTCCAGTCGCCGGTCTGCTTCATCGCCAGCTGGCCGAAGGTCGCCTGCGCCATGTACGCCATGTCACCGCTCTGGATGTCCTGCGGCCCGGCCACGCCGTTGGCGGCAGTGCGCAGGTTGGTGACGATGCCGCCCTGCGCACGTTCCCACATCCGGTTGGGATCGTAGGCCAGGTTCTTGATCGCGTGCCCTTCCAGGCGCAGGGCATTGCCCGCGAACAGCGGCGTTTCCCAGGCCAGGTTGAGGTCGAGCAGTTCGAACTCCGAGGCCAGGCCGACGTACTGCGGCATCGGGGTGTTGGCCGGGTCGAGCGGATTGAGCGCGATGTTCCGCAGCAGCATCAGCGTGTTGCCCTTCTGCATGAACGCAGGGCGCGACCAGTCGCTGCTGCAGAAATCCGCACCGGCATACAGCGCGCACGGCTGCGAGTACTCGCCGGCGGTGTTGCGGAAATCGTAGTAGCCCACCGCGGCGCGCAGTTTCTGCGCATCGCCGAACTGCAACTCGGCGCCGACCTGCACGCCGTTGAGCCACTTGTTCTCGCTCTTCATCTTGTCCTGGCTGGTGTTCGGGAAGCTGTCGGAGGAGTACTCCAACGGCGTCAGGCCCAGCGTGGCGAACAAGGACAGGCCGTCATCGCCGATCGGCTGCGCGTACTTGAACGCCAGGCCGTCGAAGTTGAGGTCGTTGGAGAACAGCGTGTCGGTGGACCAGTACGGGTTGCCGAAGCGGCCACCGAGGATGTCCAGGCCCGCCACCGGCGACCACGACAGCCATGCCTGGTCGAGCCAGGCGTCTTTCTTGGCCAGGCCACCACCCAGCGTCTGGGTGGAGGACACCGGGCCGTTGTCGTTGCCGGTCGCCAGGCGCACGCCGGCACGGGTGTGCTCACCCAGTTCGGCGATCACGCCCAGGCGTGCGCGGATCCGCCAGGAATTGTTGCGGTCCTGGCGGGTGTTGCGCAGCGGCGGCAGATCCAGGTTGGTGTTGCCGTTGACGTCGTATCCGTTGCCGGCGTTGATCCGCGCCCAGTCCACTTCGATGTCGCTGTTGCGCTCGGAATACAGGCGGCTCTCGTTGCGCACGCGCACGTCACCCTGCACGCGCAGACGCTGGGTCCACTCGGGCACCTGGTCAGGCGCCGCCCAACGCTCGGCCTTGGCCTCGGCCATGACGCTGGCCTTGACCTCTTCGCGGATCTCATCGCGCACGGTCTGCGGGATGTAGGGTACGCGCACGTCACCGGGCTGCGCTGCGATCGCGGCGGACGCCGGCGCTGCGGGGGCTGCGGCCGATTCGCGCTGCGCCTCCAGCAACAGCGCCTGGCCGGCCTCGGGCTTGAGCGCGCCGCTATCCATCAGGCCGCGGATCAGCTTGATCATGGTGCTCTCGCCGCCCGCTGCCTGGGCATGGGCGCCGCCACTGGCCAGGACCAGGGCGACACCGGTGGCGATGGCGGTGCTGCGCAGTCCCAGCAGCGCGGAGTGGAGGGTTGAACGGGTCATCGGCTTGCTCGCAGAAAGGAAAGATCAGGGAAGAAGGAAGACAGCGCAGCTCATCCGGCCGGACGACGGCCCTGCACCAGCACGCGCGCGGGGAAGCTCAACGACGCCGGCGGCCGCTCGTCGATGCGGCCGATCGCGCGGATCGCCTGCAGCACCGCTTCATCGGCTTCGGTATTGCCGCTGCCGCGCGCGAGCTCGACGCGGGTCACCTGCCCGGCCTCGTCCAGCCAGACGTTGACGGTCAGCTGGAAGGCCAGGCGCTGCACCTTGGCGTCGCGCGCCACGGCCTGTTGCAGCACGTAGCCCAGGTAACGGCCGTAGCTCGCATTGCCGGCGCCACCGGCACCGGTACCGCTGCGCCCGCCACCCGAGCCGGACTGGATGCCGAAGCTGTCGCCGCCGGCCTGCGCGTCGGCATCCATCGTCACCGGGTCGGCGGTGTCGGGCGTCGGCGCTTCTTCGGTGGGCTTGGGCACCTCGTCCAGCGGCTCGGGCTCGGGCATGACCTCTTCAGGGGTCACCTCCGGCTCGGGCTCGGGCTCCGGTGGGGGCGGCGGCGGCGGTGGCGGCAACATCACCATCGGGATCTCGGCCACGGGCCGGCGCGTACTGGCGGTGTCCTTGAACAGCAGGTACCAGAGCAGCAACGCCACGGCCGCCAGGCCGACGATCAACGCCGCCACGGGCCACCAGCGACGCCACGCGGGCACGCTGTCACCGCTGCGGGAGTGGAGGGAAGTCACGCCCTCACCCCTGCACTTTGCCGGTGACCAGGCCGACCTGGGTCAGCTCGATCTTCCGCAGCAGGTCGAGCACTTCGACCACGCGCGCGTACTGCACCTGCGCATCGCCGCGCACGATCACCGGGATATCCGGGTTCAGTGCCTTCTCCGTGCGCAGGCGATCCTCCAGCTCGGCCAGGCTGACCGGGTAGGCGTCCAGGAAGATCTGGCCGGCGTTGTCGACCGTGATCGCCTTGGTCTTGGGCTTCTCCAGCGCCATGCTGGAACTGGCCTTCGGCAGGTTGACCTCGATCCCGGGAATGGTGGCGTTGCTGGTGAGGATGAAGATCACCAGCACCACCAGCAGCACGTCCACGAACGGGGTGACGTTGATGCCTTTCTCGCGTTTCTTGATGCCGAACCGCTTTGCCCTGGCCATGGTGGTCTCCTCAGGCCAGCGCCGGGCGCGCTGCGGCGGCCGGTGCGGTGCGGTCGAACTCTTCAGCCAGGCGCGCGGTGAACTCGTCGACGAACACCGACATGTCCGCCGCGATCGCTTCAGCGCGCGAGGCCAGCCAGTTGTAGCCAAACAGGGCCGGGATCGCGACGCCCAGACCGGCCGCCGTACACAGCAGCGCCGCCGCCATACCCGGCGCCACCGAGTTGATGTCCACCGCGCCGGCCATCGCCGCCACCGCGAACACCAGCATGATGCCGATCACGGTGCCGAACAGGCCAATGTACGGCGCGCCTTCGATCGTGGTGGACAGCCAGTTCATGCGCTTGGACATGCGCTCGGTCTCGCGCGTGACTTCGGCATCCATCGAGGCGCGGATCGAGGTGATCGCCGCGGCGGTAAGGCCATGGTGGTGCGAGCCGCGCCCGTCCATTTCTTCCATGGCGATGCGGTACAGCCGCCACAGCGTGGAGTTGTCGCGGATCTGCGGAGCCAGGCTGCCGGTGCGTTCCAGTGCCTGCAGCGACGCGACCGGTGCACCGGTGACCTTCTTGTACTGGAGGGTGAAGGCCTCGTTGGCCTTGGCCACGGTGCCGAAGTAGCGGCTCTTGGCGATCATGATCGCCCAGGACAGGAGCAGCATCAGGCCCAGCACGATCACCACCACCCAGGCATCGACCGGCATCGCCTTGAGGATGAAACCGAAGTGGCTCACGCCGGCCGACTGCTCGTCTTCGCCGAAGGCGATCAGGCGCGATTCGGCCCCCTGCGCGGTGGCATCGGCCAGCAGCGCGGTGGCCGGGCGGGCCACCTTGGACACGCGCACTTCATCGATCACGCCCAGGAACGGCTGCGCGGCCGGAAGGGCGGCCGCCTCGCCCGCCGCACCCGTGGCAAGGGCGTCGCCACCGAGCAGGGCCTCACCGGTGAACGCCGGCAGGCCGGTGGCCAGACGCACCGCTTCGCGGCCGGCGGCATACAGGATCACCGCATTCTCGGTGCTGGTCACCGCCACGTGTGCCCACTGTCCGGCCACCAGTGCCGGGATCGGCTGGCTGCGCTGGTCGTTGACGCGCACGTAGGGCACGCCGTTGTCGAGGCCGACGAGGAAGACGTTGCCGCCTTCGCGGCGCGCATAGATCGCCTGGTCCGGGCCGAGCTGGTCCGGTTTGATCCAGGCCGAGACGGTCATCGCACCGTTGGCCGCCACCGCCAGCGACGGTGCACCCGGCAGGTGCAGCGGCGCGCCGGCCAGCTGTGCACCGCGGCCGATGATCGCGCCGTCGGCGGGCTTGAACTCACCGGTGAGCGTATTGACGTACGCCGTGGTGTCACGTGCCTCGGTGCCGCTGTCGGCGAAGTGGTAGACCGCGCTGTAGTCCGGATCGAACACGCGTTGGCCGTTGGCCGCCGCCGGTGCGCCGGCGTTGCCGTAGTACATCCAGATCGTCTGCGCCGCGGTGCCGCTGAGCGTGGGCACGTCGACCCAGATCAGGGCCATGCCCAGCGCCGCGTCGTATTGCTCGACCTGGTGGTTGAGCACGGTGTGGCCGTCGGCCCCGACGAAGCGCAGGTCGTTGCCGCCTTCGGCGACGCCGTCGAAGGCGAAGTTGCCGGTGTGCAGGCGGATCAGCACGGGCGTACGGCCGAGATTGCCGCCCAGCGCGGCCCCGTTGGGGCTGGCATCGAGCGTGATCGGCTTGCGGTACTTCCAGTCGGCCTGCCACCACGCGGTCTCGGCGTGGGCGACGCTGAGCGTGGACATGCTCAGGCAGAACAACAACAGGGCAAGAAGGCGTTGCATGGACGGTATCTCCGGAAAATGCTTGGGAAAGTCAGGCTCAGTAGCTGGCGCCGACGCTCAGGTGCAGGCGGTTGGCATCTTTGGTCGTGGTCGGGCCGTCGTGCAGCGTCCGGCCGTAGTCGAAGCGGAGGTTGTAGTGCTCGCCGATGCGCAGGCTGCTGCCTACGCCGACCGCGCTCATCGCGGCGCTGTCGGCCTGTTCGGGCAGCGGCCGGCGCAGGCCCAGCCACGCACCGTCGAGGAAGCCGTAGAAGCGCCACTCCTGCAGGCCCCACAGGCCGAGCGGGCGCGTGCGCCATTCCAGCGTGGCCAGCGCGCCGTAATCGCCGATGCCTTCGGCCGAGCGGTAGCCACGGGTGGTGAACATGCCGCCGGCGGCGAACTGCTCGCCGGAGACCAGCGGCTGGTCGGTCATCTGCGCCGACAGCCGCGCGAACCACTGCGCACCACTCTCCAGCGTGTAGGTGTCGCTCAGTTCCAGCTTGAGCGCGAAGAAGCTGGGATCGGCATAGGCGCGCTTCCAGTCGAACTCATCATCGGTACTGCCGTAACCGAACAGGCTGCGCGCACCGAACACCGCCTGCACGCCGACGTTGAGCTGGTGCCTGGTGCCCTGGCGGAAGCCGCTGTAGGCCACGGTCACCGGCGCGTACTTGAGCGGGGCGAAATCCGAGGCCTGGCCGACCATCGCGACCGATTCGTCCAGGTCCTTGAAGTCGACACCGGCCGAGAGCTGGTGCCACCAGGCGCCCGTCATCGGGAAGGTGTGGCTGAGCTTGACGCCGACCGCGTGGCCCTTGCCGGTGACATTGGTCTGGCCGGTGGACACCACGTTGCTGTCGGAGCGGTAGCCGGAGAAATCCAGCATCCAGTCCGGGCTGCCCAGCGGCAGACCGTAGGCACCGGACCACACGTTGGCCTGGTCCAGGTCCTGCGGCGCGGCGAAGAACGTCAGCGAGGCGGTGTGCTCGCGCTGCCAGAGGTTGTCGTGGCCGACCGTGAGGAAGCTGCGCAGTGGCTCGGTGTCCACGCTGTGGTCGTTGTTGAGCGTGGCGCTGTAGCGCCAGGGCGACGTGTCATCGACCTTGAGCTCCACATCCATCGTGCCCTCGGCGGCGCCGGGCTTGACCAGCGGCACCACCTGGCGCTTGCCGCCACGGTTGAGCTCGGTCAGCTGCGCCTGCGCGCGTTCGAAGTCCGGCACGGCGCCCGCCTGCAGTGCCGGCACGCGCTCGGCCAGGCGTGCGGGATCGTTGTGCTCGGCGCCGACCACCTTGACCTGGCCGATGCGGGTCTCGGTGACCTGCAGGATCACCACGCCGCCGCTGACCTGCTGCTCGGGCAGATCCACATAGACAGACTGGTAGCCCTTGCCCTGGTAGGCCGACTGCAGCGCCACGCGCGCTGCTTCGACATCCTGCAGGGTGCGGTCCGGGCCGAGATGCGGGGAGACCGCCTGCTCGATGTCGCGCGCGCCGAGCACGGTGTTGCCGCGCACCAGGTACTCGTTGATGTTGACGCGGGCAGCCGGGGCCGCCGCGGCCGCCATCGGGGCAGCGACGGCGTCGGCGTCGGCGTCGGCAGGCGCGGTCTGCGCGTTGGCCAGCGAGATCGCGCAGAGCAGGCCCAGTGGCAGGGATGCCCGTGCCAGCGCCGGGGAGATTGAAGACATCAGTGGCTTCTCAATGCGGAAAGGGATTCAGATGCGCAGGAGGTGAGCGTGCGCAACGGCGGTAACAGCGCCGTTGCACCGGCAAGGCAGTTGCGTGCGCGCGCATGGCGTTGGCCATGCGCGCTGGCCAAGGGCAGGAAAGACGTCGTCATCACTGTCGCTTCGTCGTCGCAGCGTCGAGGCGGGCGCGCTGCTCGGTGCTCAGCTCACCCATGCCGACCACCTGCACCACGCTGTCCGGGTCGTAGCGATCCTCGTGCTTCGGCGGTGCGACGCTGCTGGTTTCGCTGCCGAAGCCCAGCACCTGCACGCTGATGGTGGAGGGGCGGGTCTGCTGCGTCTGGCGCTTGACCATCTCCTGCGCCGCCTGCACTGCGGTGTTCGCCGCCGCGCTGGCCGAGGTCAGCGCACTGACGTTGACCGCCGCGACCACCGGAATGCCCACTGCCTTGCCCTGTACCTGGATGTTGTCGGCATTGAGCACCTGCAGCGCGGCCAGGTTGACGTTGCCCGAGACGCGGATGCCGGCCTCGCCTGCATCGATGGTGCCCAGCGGCGCGATCAGGTCGATGTCGCCGGGCGGAATCTCCGCGATCGGGTTGAGCGTGGCGATGCCCGCACCGGTATTGGGGGTGTTCGGCGACAGCGCGACGTTGCCGACGGTGTCGTAGACGCGGCGCTGCGGGGTGTAGACCACCGTGGTCTTGCTGCCGCGGCCGGCATTGATGTCGCCCTCGGCCGACCACGCCAGGATGTTGCCGCCGAAAGTGGTGAAGATGCGGCTCTGCCCGAGCAGCAGGCTGCCGCGCGAGTAGATGTTGATGTCACCCTCGCCCTGGGTGAGCACACCGGAACCGGCCCCCGGCAGGAAGCCACCATCCACGCCCACCAGGGTGCGACCGCCGGGCACCAGCAGATGGATGTCGCCGCCGAAATCGGTGTGGATACCGGCGTCGTTGACACGGTAATAGCGCACCCCGGTGGTGGGGCGACCGGCGGCAATCCAGTCCGCTTCGCTCAGGTAGGTCTGACCCGGTTTCGGGCGGCGGCCCGCCGCCGATTCGAGCACGCCCTCGTAGTACAGCGCACTGCTGAACATGGTCAGGTCGCCCTGGTAGGCGATCTCGCCCCCCTTGGCATCCTTGGTCGGCAGCAGCGTGGCGATCGCCTCGCGGCCGCGCAGATAGCTGCCTTCGCGCGGTCCGTCGACGGCGGTGTACTCACGGCCGGCGGCCTTCAGCTCCGCGTAGTACACGTTGCGCAGGAATGCGCTCTGCTGCTCGGCGGGCAGCGCGGCGAAGAAAGCCTGCGCGTCCATGCTGGCGGCGTCGAAGTGCAGGCCGCGTCCGTTGGCGCCTCCGAAGCGGCCGGTCAGCCAATTGACCAGGTGCAGTTGGCTCTCCAGCTTGAACTCCCGGGCGAGGTCGCGGCTGGCGGCCGTGCCGCCGCTGGCCACCGCCGTGGCGTGCGCCTGGTCCAGGGCCTGCTGCTGTTGTGCCAGGAACGCGGCGGCGCCGGCCTCATCGCCGCCGTAGCCGAAGTGCGCCTGCAGCCATTGCGCCAGCGACACCGCGCCGCCGTAGACACGGACGACCTTGCCGTCCTGATCGCCCAGCGCGCGGCCGGGATCGGCGAGGTTGGCCGCATCCAGATAGCGTGCGGCGAAGGCGTTCCAATCCGCGCCGTGCTCGCCAAGACCGGCCGCCACCGCGATGCTGGCGCCGCTGCTGCGGTCGCCGGGCGTGGCGCCGGTGACCGGTCCCAGGCTGCGCAGTTCGCCCTTGTCGGCCATGTACACGTCGCGCCCGGCGCTGATGTCGAGCAACCCGGGGCCGGCGACGTAGAACGTGCTGAAGCGGATGTCGCGCCCGGCCTGCACGACCGACACGTCGTCGGCACTGGTATGCACGATCAGGTTGCCGCGTGCGGTACCGCTGGCAATCGCCGTGGGCCGGGGCTCGGCGGCAGGATCGCCGCGGTTGATGGTGCCCATCCAGCCCAGCGCACCATCGGCATTGCCAAACACCGTGCCGACGTTGTCGAAGGCACCCAGCGGAGTGCCCGAGTTGACGATATCCCGGCCGGCACGGATGGCGACGGCACCACCACCGTCGTACCAGGTGTTGGTGATATTGGTGGTGACACCATTGTTGAAGACGCCGTACTGGGTATCGACCACGCTGCCGCTGCGCAGCCCGACCAGATCGCCGTGGAGCGCGTAGTAGCGCGAAGGCGCCTGGCCCACGTGCACGTAACCGGACGCGGTCGGCGAAGTGAAGGAGAACAGCGGATAGATCTGCAGGGAGCCGTTGGCGCGATCGCCTGAAATCAGCACGCTGGGCGCCAGGGCGCCGGTACTGACGTTGTGCAGGAATTGACGCCCGTACCACATCTCCTGCCCCAGCCCGACGAAGCCGGGATTCCAGGGATTGGGCAACGCGGTCGGGTCTGCGCCGGAG
This sequence comes from Stenotrophomonas sp. JAG2, assembly GCF_041080745.1. Classification (NCBI taxonomy): domain Bacteria; kingdom Pseudomonadati; phylum Pseudomonadota; class Gammaproteobacteria; order Lysobacterales; family Lysobacteraceae; genus Stenotrophomonas; species Stenotrophomonas sp. JAG2. The sequence continues at coordinate 167,101 of NZ_JBEUMH010000004.1, forward strand.
GTGCCGAAGCCGGTGCCGTTGGCATAGATCGAGCCGGCCGCGAGCAGTTCCAGTTGACCGGTGCCCTGCGCGTCGAACTTCCCGTTCACCGGCGACGGCGCCAGTACCACGCCCGCCACGAAGTCCTCGTTGTTGGTGCCGGCGGTCGGGGCCGTGCGGGCGCGACCGTAGTAGATGCTGCCGCTGGCAGCCACCGCACGCAGGACCGAGGGATACACGTGATTGCCGTCGGTCGCCCGGGCGTCGGTGCCAGCGTTGCGGTCCTGCATCGCCAGCGACGGCGTCAGGTTGCCGCCGGCGGCCATCAGGTCCACCGCGGTGGACGGGGTCCACAGCGAGAACCAGCTCCAACCGCCGTCCTGGTAAGCGTTGCCGCCCACGCTGAAGGGCGTGCCATTGTTGAACTGGGCGACGCGCCCCGGATCGGAGACGGTGCCCAGCACCAGGTCGCCACGCGCATCCAGACGGGCGCCGGCATCGCCGAGCACCAGGACCGGACCACCGGCTGCGGTAGCGGCCGTTGCGGTATACACGTCGTAGGGGCGCGACTCCTTGGCGTCCTGCCGGTTGCCGTAGCGCAGTTCCACGCCGCCCACCGACCCGGCTTCCAGCCGCAGGGCCCCGCGCAGGTTGGTGAAGCTGCCGTTGACGTCCAGTCGCTGCGCGTCGTTGACGGTGATCTCGTTGGCCACCGGGGCGCTGTTGCTGCCTGTGAAGGAGCGCAGCGCGGGGTCGGCATTGAGGCCGCCGCCGATGCGGATGTCCAGATCGCCGCCGCCGGTCTGTACCAGCGCGCCATCGGCGCTGACCCTGCCGGTGCTGGCAACGGCCAGGTTCAGGCCCGCGCTGCGGGTGATGTACGCCGCGCCATGGTCGCCGCGGCTTTGCAGCATGCCCGCATCGCCGCCCGCCTCCAGCAGCAGGTTGCCACCACCGAGCGTGCCGAAGCCGGTGAACCCGATCAGCTGCGGCATGTTGACGAAATTGTTGTTGTAGTTCGCGTTGTCGGGTGCGGCAACGTACGTGCCGAAGTTGATCCACCAGGCGGTCGGCAGACCTTCCGCACCGGGCTGCACGCTGCCGGTACCCTGTCGCCACAGCCAGTTGCCCACCGATGCGCTGGTGCTCAATCGCGGTGTGGCGATTCCCAGCGTTTCCGTACGCGTCAGCGCTCCCTGACGCCCGATGCTGTCGCCCGAGATGTTGCCACCGGCGCGCAGCAGCAGGTTGCCACCTGCTTCGGGATACCACGCCTGATACAGGCTCTGGCTGCCGCCATCGACAAGGTGCTCGAACACCTCGCCGGCATCTCCCAGCACGCTGTTTCCGAGCGGATTGGCATTGCCGGGGGCGACGCGCGCGCGCGCCTGGTTGTACGGATCGCCCCCGTTGCCGGCCAAGGCAGCCGACGGAGTACCGGCGGTGTAGACGCCATACAGCGAGGTGGTGGCGATGTCCTTGCCGGAGACCAGACGCAGGTCGCCGGTACCGGTGCGCACCACGCTGGGCAACTGTTCACGCCCGGGCAGTGTCCTGAACTCGGTGTCCGGCGGAACCTCTGGCGAGTCGATGGCAGCCACACCGTCGAAACCGAACTCGTTGAGGTTCTCCGGACCGCTGTACACGAAGCCCCACATCATCAGTTCGCTGAGCTGGTCCTCGGTGAACGCAGTGCCCGTGGTGGGGACGAAGCTGACGATGTACTCGCCGTAGAATTCCACGACCAATCGTTCGAACGCTTCGGTGTCGCCCCACAGGTACGTCGCCGGCGAGCCGGTCCCGGGAATCTCCACCACGGCGCCCCCCTGGCCGTAATGCGGATCGGACAGGCGCAGGCTGCCGGTGCCGGCAGGATCCACCGTCAGGCGATCCGCGGCGGCCATATCGGCGCCCGCCACCAGGCTGATGTCCCACGATTGCGAGCCGGCCGCCAGCATCGGCGCCAGTGCCCAGATGCGACCCTGGTTGCCATCGGCGTCCACCGGTCGCAGGTTCACCGTGGTGGCGTCGCCGGGCAGCTTGACCTCGGTGTCGCTGGGAATGAAGGCGCCCTTGGCCAGGCCGAGGTCAGCGGCCAGGGTGACCAGATTGCCGAGTGGCGACGCCGGCAGGGCCACACCGGCCGGCCAGGTCATCGCCGCGATGCGGGCGGCCAGCGGCAGGCGCAGGCCGGCCGACAGACGCGCGCCCTGCGGCAGCGTGACCGCATCGGCCAGGACCGTGCCTGCCGCATACAGCAGCGCACCGGAGGCATCGTGGACGGCCGCGCCCAGTACGGTGCCCTTGGCCAGCGCCAGCGGCAGCGCGAGACGGGCGTCGGCGGGCAACAGGGTGCCAGCGGCCATCTGCATGTCACCGATGGGCAGGTCGTAGTTGAGCACCTTGCCCGAATTGAACACGGTGCCGGCGGCGAGCGTGACCAGGCCGCCATGCGGCACCACCACGTCGCTGCCGAACAGCTGGCGGCCGGCGGTGAGGTACCAGCCGTTGTCGTCGAACGTGGTGCCCAGGCGACTGCCATCGAAACCATCGCTGATGCTGCCGAACACCTCCAGGTCGCCCTGCGCGCGCAGCACCAGCGCACCGGCCTCACCGGAGCCGCGCACGCCGGTGCGCTGGCTGCCGGGGTTGAGGCTGGCGTAACGGTGCGCCGAAAGATCCAGATCGCCATCCACGTGCAGATTGCCGTCTGCATTCACCGCCAGGTCGGCCACGACCTCCACGCCCGGGCGCAGGTGGAACGCATCGCCGTACGCGCGCAGGCCCGCCAGGCGCTGGTCGACCAGTGCGCTGTTGGCGAGTGCGGCGTCGATGAAGGTGGTGCTCTGGGCATGCAGGCGGTCCAGGTACGCCTGGTCGATGACCTGGTAGGTTTCGCCGCTGGTGCTGGCCTCCGTGCCTGCCGCTGCGCTGTTGTCGGTGATGAAGGCATTGAGCTGGATCGTCTTCGCACCGTCGATGCTGATCGGGCCGCCGGCCGCGATCGCCACGTCGTTGCCGCCCACGCGCGGCGCGTTCAGCGCCACCGTGCCGACATTCCTGCTGCTGCCGGCCACGCGCAGGTCCATGCGTGCGCCACTGGCGATGGCCAACGTGCCACGCCCCGAATCGATCTCGATGGTGGCGCGGTTGGGCGCGTCGATCGCCGCCCCGTAGCTGTCGCGGCGCAGTACGCTCGCGCTGGCATCCAGCACGGCCGCGCTGCCCAGGGTGACGCCATTGCGCGCGGCCAGACGGATGCTGCCGGCCTGTTCGCCACTGGCATCGACGGTGCCGTTGACCCACAGCTGACCGTTGTCCAACGCGATGTTCACCTCACGCGCCACCACTTCGTCGCCCAGCGCAAGATCACCCTGGCCGATGCGGAAGCTGCGCCCACCGGTGACGCCATCGCGGGTCAAGCGCGAATTGAGCCCACTGAAATCGTTGATCCCCTGCCCGTGCAGGTCGATGCGCCCGGCGCTGTACGGCACCTCGGTGCCACCGGCGTCGTAATGCCCACTGCTGCTGCCCAGCAGCTGGCCGGCCAGATCGAGGGTGCCTGCGGCGGCGTGTGCAGTGAACGTGCCGGCGCGGTTGTTCTGCGCGGCCAGGCTGATCTTCGCGCCGCTGTCCTGCTGCACGTCGCCCTGCCGGCTGTCGATCAGTACGTCACCGCCCCAGCTGTACTTGGCGGTGTCGAAGAAGGCGATGCGGCGGCCAGCGAGGTCCAGCTGCGCGCCATCGGCGAGGCGCACGTCGCCCTGCGCCGCGAGGCGCAGCTTGCCGCTGGGCAGCAGCACGGCGGTGTCCAGCAGCAGGCTGCCGTCGCGGCTGTCCAGCGCGATCTCCGCGCCCAGCGCGGCGGCCAGGGTCGCGTTGTCGGGCGCGACGGGCGCGCCGTTGCCGGTGACATGCAGGTTGCCCCCGGTGGTGATCGTGTTGACCGACCCGGCTGCGCCGGTCAGCAGCGGCGTGTTGATGAACAGCTCGCCGCCACTGCGGGCGTAGGAGCGGGTATCCGCATTCCAGTCACCCTGGGTCTCGAAGATGCTCAGGCTGCCCTTCTGGTTGGCGGTCACGCGGCCGCTGGCGTTGAGGTGCACGCCGGCGAAGCCCAGCGCAAGGCGGTCCTGCGCGCGCACGGTATCGGGCTGGGTACGCGGGCCGTAGCCGAACACGATGTCGCGGGCATCCACCACCAGCTGGCCGTGGCCGGTGCCCGGGCCGTCGGCGACGATGCTGCCGGCCGGCGCAAGTGCACCGCTCCAGATCAGCGTATCGGTATGGATGCGGGCCACTGCGTCAGCGTCGCCATACCCGTAGATGGCCGGCGTGCCCAGCACCAGCTGCTGCAACGCCGACTTGCCGGTGACCGCATCGTAGGTGGACAGCGATACATCGCCGTAAAAGTTGACCGACTCGCGTGCGGTCAGCGACAGCGCTTCCAGTGCCGGCGCACCGACGCTGGTGTCGCCCAGCAACAGCCGACTGAGCACGTCCTGGTTGAGCGTCATGCCGGCCGGCAGCGTGCCGCGCGCGGTGGCGTCGGCGATCGCCTCGGCACTGCCGACGTTGATGCCACCGACCGCCAGTGCCAGGTTGCGGGTGCCATAGCGCACCGCATCGCCCAGCACGAAGCGGTTGTCGGTCGCCGTGGCGATGGTGCCTTCGGAGTACAGACGGGTCGTGCCCGCGCATCCGCTGAGCACGGCGCAGGCCCCGATCTCGATCGTACCGGCGCCGTTGCCCTGGCTGTCGGCCGCTTCCGGCGCCAGCAGGTTGATCTGCCCGTTGGAGACGGCCAGCAGCGCAGTGCGACCGGGCGTATAGATGTAACCTTGCGCGGCGTCATAGGCGGCGGCGCCCTGGCCCAGCGTGTTGATGCCCGCGCCCTGTTCCAGGGTGATGCCACCCGCCTGGCGACCGGTCATCAGGAAGACCTCCGCCGCCTCCAGCTGCGCACCGGCACGCATCACGATGCTGTTGCTGGACCCGCCGCCTTCGATGTTGATCACGTTGGCCGACTGCAGCGAGCCGTTGGCCGGATTGGCGTAGGTGCTGCGCAGGCGGCCGCCGATTTCCAGGCGCGCTGCGCCGACCCGGTTCAGCTCGCTGGCATGCATGGAAATACCCGCGAAGTCCTCGGTCGCTTCCGTGCCGTCGGCGAGAATTTCGTAGTTCGTTGCATTGAACAGACGCGCGACCGAACCGGTGCCCGCCGTGGCGGGAGCATCCAGCACCGTGGCGTTGAACCGCAGCGAAGGCAGCTCCAGCGAGCCGGCCACATCCGGGCTGGTCACCATGAAATTGACCGCCTTGGCGTCGCGTTCCAGCAGCGGGCGCGGCGCCCCTTCGCGCGCGGCCTGCTGCAGCGCGAAGGTGGCGTAGCTGGTTTCGTTGTACTGCGAGTAGGTGCGCAGGGTGTCGGCGGCGGTCACCACCCACTGCGTGGGCAGCGTATCGCCGCTGCCGGTGTTGGCGACGCTCTGCCGCGCCGAGGTGCTCCACGAGCCGTTGCGCATGGCCTGGGTCGTGCCGAACGCGGTGGCACTGCCGGCAAGGCCGTTGCGTTCCACGCGGAAGGCACCCGGCAGCAGTGCATAGCTGGACGGCAGCAGCGTATAGGTGCCTGCCGGCAGCCCGGGGATGCCGGCGCCGAGGGTGATCTGCTGGCCGATGGCCGGATCACCGGCACCGCGCTCGGCACCGATCGGGGCCTGCCCGGCCTGTATCCCGGGCAGGATGGCATATACCGGGTTGGTGGACAGGCCCGGCAGCGTGAACCCATCGCGGTCCATCTGCACCAGCGGGTTGAGGCGCGCATCGGTGGAGCCACCGCGACCGGAGAGGAACGCCGCGCCGGTCAGCTCACCGCCGCCGGACAGATCCAGCACCGCGCCGGCCTGGGCGTTCACCGCGTGCGAGCGGAACTCCACCGCCGGTTCACCGCCCACGCCCTGGTAAGCCACGTCGACGCCGTTGTAGTTGTAGACCAGCCCGTCGACCGTGCCGCCGTAGGGCATCACCAGGCCGTTGGCGCTGACCGAGGTGACGCTGCCCGGCAGCAGGTTGACCACGCCGGTATAGCCGGTGCCATCGGCGCGACCCAGAATGATGTTGCCCAGCGGCGCGCGCAGTACCCCGCCCTGGTTGACGGTGGCGGCACTGAAACGCATCGTGCCGAACACGCTGTAGGGCTGCGGCGGCAAGGTGCTGCCGATGCGCTGGATGTCCAGTGCCCGGTCCGGATCCAACTCGGTCGTAAGCGCGCCCCATTCGTTCAGCAGGGTCCGCAGGCCCACGGTGACGTTGCCGCTGCCGTAGATCTGCGCCGCCGCCAGGGTGGTGTCGCCGGGCGAGAACAGGTCGGCCTCGCGCAGGCGCAGGTCGCCCTGGCTTTCGATGCGCACCGCGCCGAACGCGTCGCGCTTGACCGCCAGCGGGTCGACCGCGTTCTGCACGATTTCACCGTTCGCGCCGAAGCCGACGATGCCGACCACATCGACCAGGCTGCCTGCGAACGTGATCGACGCCGCGTCGGCGAGCGCGGCCACGCCCAGCGAGCCGGACGCCGGGCTGATATTGCGCGAGCCGGTGACCGGGTTGGGCATGATGGTGCTGTCCGGCTGGCGGCGCGCCGAGCCGGCCAGGCGCAGGTACGGTGCGGACAGCTGCACCTGGCTGTCGCGCGTGGCATCCGTGGACAGCCCCAGCGCGCTCGCCGTGAGGTACAACGCCTGGCGCATGTCGAGCGCTACGTCGCCATCGAAGCTCAGCAGGCCATTGACGTACAGCGAAGCGGTATCGAAGCCGCCGGCCTGGATCGCATCCACGCCGTAGCGGGCCTTGCCATAGACCAGGGTTGGATCGAGCTCGCCGGCAACGGCCTCCGTGCCCAAGCCGCTGCCGCTGTAGTGCTGTTCGATCACCAGCTCACGCGGGACGCGCACGCCGTCGGCGACCTCGATGCCCTTGCCGCTGAAGCGCTCGACCGGCCCGTAGATCGGCGTTTCAAGATTCAGCGCCAACGTGCCACCGCGCGCGCCGCTGCCACCGGCGGCGGCATGCAGGGTGCCGTCGACGAACAGCCCATTGCTGGCACTCAGCGCGATGACGCCGCCGTGGCTGGCAATGGGGGTCGTGCCGAGATCGGGCAGGTCCAGCACCGCCTGCGCACCGGAGGCGTCCAGGCGGGCGCCCTCGCGCACCACCACGAATGCATCGATCGCCGGGAGGTTGCGCGATGCGAGGTCATGCCGTGCGCCGACCTCGATCGTGCCACCCGCCAGCACCTGGCCGTGCCGACCGCCGGCTTCATCCAGGGCCGTATAGGCCATGCCGGACACGTCGAGCACGGCCTGCTCACCGATCCAGATCGAGCGCGCGTTGGGCGTGCCCTTGGGCAGGTTGAGCAGACTGCCTTCGCCCAGGTCACCGCCAAGTACCGTGATGCGTCCACCGCGGGCCTGCAGGGCACCGTCGAGGGTGATCTGTGCGTTGCCGGTCAGGGTGATGGCCTGGCCGGGATCGACGTTGATCCGGCTGTTGCGGCCGATCTCCAGATCGGCCGCGTTCTGCGGCGTGCCGGCGGTCAGTGACAGCCCGGCGCCCTTGCGCAGAATGACCTCGCCGCTTTTCGGATCGTCCTGCTGCAGCGGTGGCAGCCAGACCGACAGGGCATCGTCAGGATCGGCACCGGTGGCCAGCGCACGCGCGGCAGCGAGGTCGACCTGCAGCAGCGGCATCGCCACGTCCAGGTGCGCCCCCTCGACCACCTTGACGCCATCGCGGCCCACCACGTTGTATTGCTTGAAGCCGCTCTGGAACAGACCGGTGTCCAGCGCCAGGAACGACTGCACCGGCACATCGCGCTGCCAGACCGTGCCGACCGGCAGGCGGGTGCCGGCCGGGACCGTGATCGCGGCAGTGGCCACGGTACCGGCGACGTAACGGGAGGTCTGTGCCGGAATCGGCAGACCACCGGGGAATACATTGGCCGGCAGCACATAGCCGGCCGGCAGGTCGGTGATGGTCCACAGGGTGGTGCCTGCCGGCAGGATCTCGCCGGCGGACCGGACCGGGCCGTAGTCGGCCAGCTGCACGGCAGCCGGCAACAGCCACGGTGCCTGTGTGGTCACCGGCTTGGTGCTGCTGACCTCGGGCCGGATCGTGAGCGGCATCGGTTTGCCGCCGGCCACATGGGTAATGGTGATGGAGAAGCTCAGCGGTATCACGTCGCCCGGCTGGAGCGTGACGTCGGCGGCCAGGCGTACCGGCAGCGTGCTGGCCTGGCCGGCGGCCAACTGCTCGATCGCATCCGGCACGTCGCCACCGATGCTGACCATCGTGCCGTTCTCGATGTTGAGCGCCCCGCCGCCCTTCACGCCGTGGCCGCGGATGCTGCCATCAAGCGACAGCACGCCGCTCCCCATATTCTGCCCTGCGGCCAGGGTGATGCTGCCGCCCTTGCCACCGGTTACATCGCCCTCCTCGCCCATGGCCGCACCGGAGGACACGTCGATCACGCTGCCCTTGCCCAGGGCCACGTTTCCGGTGCTGCGCACCGCCACGCTGCCGCCGTCGAGGAACGGCAGTCCGCCGATGGCCGCCGGGTCCTGCGCCTGGTTGGTCCACAGGCCACGCGCGTCGAGGGTCACGCCATCGCCGACCAGCACCTGGTGCAGCAGGGTATCGCCGGGACGCGCGCTGATCGGCAGATCCTGCCACTCGATGCCGCTCGAGGTGCGCTGCACGACCATGTCACCCAGTGCGATGCTGCCGCCCCGGGCACGCAGATCGGCGTTGATGCGGACATCGCTGGCATGCAGGGCGATCGTGCCGCCCAGCGCAACCTCGAGCGCCTGGTCGACATCGATGCCGGCGTGCGCGTACACCTCCACGCCGCCGAAGCGCTGCGCGTTGAGCCAGGCCGCGTCCAGACCGATGACGCCGATGCCGGAGACACTGGCTGCATCTCCACCGATGGCCACATGTTCGGCCAATGCGGCCGGGCCGAAACGCTGCTGTCCGCTGTTCTTGTCGTAGTACGGCAGGTAGCTGCCGATCACCAGTTGACCCTGGCGTGCAACGCTGGTCTGCCCCTGCTGGTAGCCATCCAACGCAGCATCGCGGGCGCGTTGCTGGCGGTCGCCCTGGAAGGTGGTGGTGTCCACGTCGCCCTGCAGCTTCGCTGCACGGGTGGCGACGATCAGCCGGCCGGCATCGCGGCCCACGGTGTAGCCGTTCTCCAGCCTGCGCTGCGGTGCGATCAGCGGGTTGTAGTAGAACTCGGTATTGCCCCAGCGCGCATGGGTATCTTCGAACCCGCGGTACAGCCCGCTGTAGAGCAGATCGCCCGGCGCGGTGGAGGCGTTGTAGAGCTTGCCGTCGGCACCCTTGAGGTGGGTCAGGTTGACGTAGCCGGTCTGCACGTCCAGCGCGCCACCGGAGAGGTTGATGCTCGAGCCACGCTGCGTGGTCACGTTGCCGCCGGAGAACTGCACGGTCCCGCCCTGCGCCGACCACTCACCGATGCCATGGCCGGTCACCCCGAGGTAGCCGCCGACTTCCAGCAGGCCACCGGCGGTGTACCAGCGATCCGTCTCATAGCCGTTGGTGCCGGCCGGAACCAGGACCAGATCGCGCCGGTCCAGCCAGATGTTCCTGCTGTTGAGCGACTTGTCGTCACGGTTGACCGCGGCGTCGCGCTGCTCGTTGCCCTGCACGTTGATCTGGACGTTGTTGGCCTCCATCGCGATCTTGACCCCGACGTAGCCGGCCACGTCCAGGCGCGCGCCCTGGCGGACCTCGCTGTCGACGGCGTCGACGAAGATCTGCCCGCCCGTCGCCAGCGTCAGGCTGTCGTCATCGAAGGCGACCTTGCCGCCTGTGCTGATCTGCACCAGCGACTGGTCGCGGCGATGGGCGATACCGTCGCCGACCTTGTCCGATTCCTGCACCAGCGTTTCGCGCTGGACGTCCAGCGCGGTGGTGGCGCTGGCATCGAGCACGATCGCGGTGGTGCTGCCCTGGTCCAGCAGGACGCTGCCGGTGGTGTCGGCGCGTTCGTTCTGCAGGTGTATGGTGCCGCGGGTATGCACCGAGCTGGTCGAGATCAGTGCACCCTGCTGGCGCACGTCATGGCCGACCAGGGTGATGTCGCCGGTGCTGGCCTGGATCAGGCCGCTGTTGCTGACCACGCCACTGGCGGTGGCCACGACGGCATCGGCTGCCACCGGCTTGCGCAGCGTGGTGACCACGTTGCCACGGGTGGTGGAGGTCTGGTTCTGGTCGGTGCCCATGCCCTTGCGGATCACGAACGCATCGCCGGCGGCCAGCGTGGTCTGCCCATTGGCGGTGGTGATCTGGCCGTGGTTGTGCACCTGGCGGCCGAGCAGCAGCACGTAGCCGCCGCCTTCGGTGACCGAGGTGGGCACCGCCGTGGTGATCTGCGCACCGCGCTCCACCACCACGTCACCGGTGGCCGCACCATGGGCGAAGCCGTTGGTGGTGGTGGTCAGTTCGTTGCCGAAGGTCGGGATGAAGGCATTGCCCTGCGCGTCGCTGTACAGACCCTTGCGGAACTGCGCGTCGCTGATGTTGACCGCCGAGGCGGCCAGGTTCTTGACGTTGACCTGGCTGCTGCCGTCGAACACCACGCCATTGCGGTTGACCAGCATCACCGTGCCCTGGCCCTGGATGCGGCCGAGGATCTGCGACGGGAGCGCGTTGGGATCATTGACCCGGTTGAGCAGCGACCAGCTCGCCTGCTGGTCGAAATCGACCACGGTGTTGCGGCCGACGTTGAAGGTCTCCCAGTTGAGGATGGCCTTGTCGCCGGTCTGGGCGATGCTGACGGTGGTGGTGCCGTCTTTGCTGCTCTGGGTCGGAGCGCTGGCGTTGAACCAGCCGCGCGTCAGGGTGTCGTCATCGATCTTCAGCCCGCCCTCGCCCAGGCCATCGGGCACCTGGCCGGCGCGCAGCCGCGCGGCATCGCGCGCGGTCTGCTGCATGCGCTGCTGCATGGCGATCGCCTGCGCGGCCGTGTTGAGGTTCTCCAGCGAGGTCTTCAGCGTGTCGCGGGCCTGCTGCGCCTGCTGGTCGGTACGCACCAGGTTGGACGGCATGCCGTTCGGCAGGCGGCCGGTCTGCGCGGCGGTCTGCTGCTGCACGCCCTTGTTGGCGAACCATGCCGGGCTGAAGGCCTGCTGCGCGTTGACGCCCGCCGCGACGCCACCGGCCATCAGCAACACCGCGATGGCCTGCGACAGTGCGCGCACCTGCGGCACCTGCGGGGCCGTGCATCCGATCGAACCGCTCTGCTGCTTCACCATCGCTGTCACCCGTCGCAATATCGTTCGCTGATAAGGGCAAGCGCGTGCTTCCGTCCTGCAGCGCGATCCCGTCCATGGCAGGAGCGAGCGTGGCAGTGCAATGCGATGCGCTTGTTACGAGGGATAAGACGGGGGCCGGTGACAACGACTGAACCGTTGCAATAAAAAATTCATCTGCGCACGCGCCGCTCAGCTCAACAGCACGACACCGCCGGGCATGCTCACTACCTTTGCGCCATAGGCGTCGCGCACCAGATCGATGAAGGTATCGATGCGCGCGAGTGGAATGCGCGCTTGCACCCGCCGTGCAGGCAATGCGCTGCCGGTCAGCACGATCCGGCCGGTGCGGTAACGGTTGATTTCGTCCACCACGTCCTGCAGCGGCTGATCATCGAAGACCAGCCAGCCGCGCCGCCACGCATCGATGCTGTCGGCCGCGACTGGCGCCACGGAGGCGATCCGGTCCGCTGTCAGGCGTGCCTGCCACGAGGGCTGCAGCACCACGGTGCGTGGGCCACGCACCAGTTCAGCCCGCCCGGCCAGGCAGGTGATGCGGGTATCGCCGCCGACGCAGCGCACATTCACCCGCGCACCCGGCGCCGGCATCAACCGGGCACCGTCGACACCGATCACGAAGCCGGTGGCCGCCGACGCCGGCAACGCGAACTGGGCTTCGCCCTCGGTCACCACGATCCCGGCCGAACCGTCGGCGGGACGGCGCATCGTGGTGCGCGCGGCCATGGCCACGGCGACGCTGCCGATGCTGATATCGCGGCGCTCGCCGGTGGCGGTGCGGTAGTCGGCGCCCAGCGCGTCCAGCGCCGGCCACAGGCCCAGCGGCGACTGCACTGCCACCCAGCCGACCGCGGCGGCGGCCGCAGCGCCGCCCAGGAACGCACGGCGGCCGGGATTGAAACGGCGGGGGCGTTGCCGCACCGGGAGGGCGGCTGCGGATGCGCTCAGCGGCACGCCAGCGTTCACCGCCGGTGCCTCCGCGGGCGCGGCACTGGCCTGCAGCGCCGGCGCCAGCGCTGCCCACAGCCGGCGTGCCTGGGCGAAGGCCAGCGCATGGCCGGGGTCCTGCGCGCGCCAACGTCGGAATGCCTCGGCATCGGCGGCAGTCACCGGGCCGGTCTGCAGGCGCAGCAGCCAGTCGTGTGCCTGCGCCTGCAGGTCGGCGGAAATCGGAGCGGGCGTGGTCTTCATATCTGTCATGACGGTTTTCCCGCCCCGGGACCGAAACGCTGCACGAGTGGCCGGTCCAGCCGACCTGCGCAGTGCTGCAGCGCCTTCTTGAGGTCCTTGCCGATCATCCGCGAGGAGACCCCGTGCTGATCGGCGATGGTGTCGATCGGCTGCTGGTCGATGCGCGCGGCGATCAGGATGGCGCGCTGGCGCTCGGGCAACTCGCGCAGGGCCTCGGCCAGCGCCGCGATCTCGGCCTGGCCATGCGCCACGTCGGACGGGTCCAGGGAATCCGGCGTTTCCTCCATCAGCGCCTCCACCTCGGCACCGGTCAACACCCGGCCGTAGGCGATGCGTTGATCGGTGGCGGCATTGAGCGCCATGCGGAACAGATACGCCACCGGATTGCGCTGCGGCTGCGTGCTGCCCATGCGTTCCACGCGCAACCAGGTCTCCTGCAGCGCATCCATGGCCAGATCGTCCGAGCCCAGCCGGCGCCGCAGGCGTTTGCGGAAGGCCTCGTAGTGATCCAGGAACAGGCTGCGCAGGCCCGCCATCACCGGCTCCGGCACGGCGGGGTCGCGCCGGTCGCTTCCGGCAGCAACAGCAGCGTGATCGGTTGAGGCAGGTCGGCCGGCAGGCCCGGCAACGGCAGGTCGCGCACCCGCCGGACGATCGCCGCGTCGCGCACCGGGTCGCCGGTGGACGCCAGCAGTTCCGGCGCGCGGATGCGTCGATCCGGTTCGGTCAACCAGAAGCGCAGGCTGGCCCGATAGCTGCCCGGCCGGGTCAGTGCCGTAGCGCACAGCGCCTGCTCCAGCGAGTGCTGGATCACCTGGGCGCCGCGCTGGCGGGTCCGCTCGGGCAGCGACGGTGCAGGCATGGGTGTGGCATCGGGCAGCACCTCGTCGGCGTCCACGGATCCCACCGGCACCAGGGTGAACGCACCGTTCTCCACGAAATGCGGAACCAGCCCGGTACCGCTCAACATCCGCTGCAACGCGTCGCGCCGGGCGTACCGCCCCGACAGCGCGGTCGAACGCAGGCCACCCAACAAGCGGGCATCGATCAGTACCGCCACCCCGGTGATCTCCCCATACGACTGCAAGGCCTCCGGCAGCGGCTGCGCCGGAACATCGAACGTGTACTGCGTGTGCGCGGCATCAACGGTGTCCTGGGCCAGGGCCATCGCCGGCGGCCAGGTCAACGCGAGCAGGAGAAACAGCCAGCCACACGGGCGCAGAGAGTTCCTGCGCCGGCCGCCGATGCGCTTGCCTGCCCGCCCCTGTTGGTCATGCGCCCCGGTGTCATCAAACTGCATGCAAGACGCGCCAGCATCACAACGCCAAGCCGGTCACGTTAGGTCGGTTTCATTGCAGAGCGGTGACAGCCATGCCGGACCTTCGACCACCCACCGCAGCGGGCCTGTGCATCGCCCTGCTGGCCGTGCCCTGGGTCGCCCGCGCGCAGACCGCCCCGCCGCCCGCCTGCATTGAGGTGGAGGTCAACGGCGAGCGTATCCGCGATTACGACTGCTTCAGCCGGCTGCTCGCGCCTGCGGCGGCCTCGGCGGCACCCGCACAGGCACCCGGCTCCCTGCTGATCGTCCGCCAGCCACCGTCGGCGCTGGGGTTGGCCCATCGCGCTGCTACCCAGCAGCGCATGGGCACCGCGTTCGGGATGTCGACGCAGCCGCAGCGCCCGCCGCCCCCGCCGCCGACGGTCCGACCGGGGCGATGACGCTCAGGGGAGGGGCGCGTCGACCACCGCGGGCGATGCCAGGGACAGCCCGAGATTCAACGGCTGCCGCATGTCCGGCGGGGGCGCGGGCAAGGGCGTGTCGCGCAGCAGCGCACGCAGATCGGCATCCGCAACGGCGTTACCCAGCGAGGCGAAACGGCTGTCGGTGATGGTGCCACTGGCATCGATCCACAGCGATACCGTCAACGCAGCAGCCGGATCGCTGCGCTCGGCCAGCCGGGCCTGCAAGCGCTCGACGCGCGGATCCGCCGGGTCGCCCAGGCGCTGCGATACCACTTCACCGGCCTGCGCGGCGTAGGCCATCCAGTGCGCCGGTGCGGCATCGGCTGCCGTGGCCCCGCTGGCCACGACCAGCCCACCCAGCACGCCCCAGCGACGGGCCTGCCGCCACCACTGCTGCAGCCGCTGCCGCCACGCATGCGTGTGTACTGCCACCACCGTCATGTTGCCCACCCCGAAAAAGAAACCGGGCCGCGCAGGGGCGGCCCGGTGGGCGATTACCGTGCCATGCGTCCGTGACAGAACGATGGCGGGGGGTGCGGCTCAGTAAGTACCGTCGAACGCGAAGATCGGTTTGCGCTGCTTCCACAGCCCGGCGGTGAAGTCCGGGAACTCCAGCGTCTGGAAGCTGTTGGCGATGGACTGCTCGGACAGCGGCGTGATCGCGCTCCAGGTGATCGCATCGTAGATGTCGATCGGCATCGGTGCCTTGGCCTTGAGGGCTTCCACGAAGGCATGGATGACGAACCAGTCCATGCCACCGTGGCCGGCGCTGGCGGCGGTATCGGCGTGCTGCTTCCACAGCGGGTGCTCGTACTGGTCCTGGTAGGCCTGGAACGGCTCCCACTTGTGCGGCGGGCTGCGGCCTTCGATGTGGATGGACTGGTTGACGTCCATCCACAGGCCCTTGGTGCCCTGCACGCGGAAGCCCATCGAGTACGGGCGCGGCAGCGAGGTGTCGTGCTGCAGCAGGATCGTCTCGCCGTTTTCGCAGGCCAGGGTGGTGGTCACGATGTCGCCGAGCTTGAAGGCCACCTTGGTACTCGGGTGGGTGGTACCGCCACTCTTGGCCACGGTGTAGTCGTGCAGGCCGCGTGCCTTGCTGGCAAACGCATTGATGTGGGTGAAGCGGTTGCCACGGTTGATGCCGGTGTACATCGCGCACGGGCCAATGCCGTGGCTGGGGTACAGCTCACCGTTGCGCTTCACCGAATGCTCGGTGCGCCAGCGCGCCTCGGACCAGCCCTTGGCGCCGAACTCCACGCCGCTGTCATAGGGCTGGCTGGGATCGCCGGAGTTGAACTTCACGCCCCGCAGGTCGTGCTGGTAGCCGCCCTGCAGATGCACCAGCTCGCCGAACAGGCCTTGCCGCACCATCTGCAGCGCCGCCATCACGTCGCGGCGATAGCAGACGTTTTCCAACAGCATGTAGGGGGTGCCGGTGGACAGCTGGGTCTTGAGGACATCCCAGTGGTCCTGCAGGGTGATGCCGGCGACGACTTCGCAACCCACCGCGACCTTGGCCTGCATGGCCGCGATCGCCATCGGCGCGTGGTATTCCCAGGGTGTGGCGATGATCACGCCGTCCAGCCCGCGCTGTTCGATCAGCCGCTTCCACGCATTGACGTCGCCGTCCTGACCGTAGGCCTTGGGCGCCGGCTTGCCGGCCTTGGCGACCATGTCCATGCCGCGCTTGAGCATGATCGGCTCGATGTCGCACAGTGCCACCACCTCCACGTCGTCGCGGCGGACCAGTTCCTTCAGCAATACCTGGCCGCGCATGCCGGTGCCGATCAGCCCCAGCCGCACCTTGCGTCCGCGCGCCCAGGCGGGCGTGTTGGGCAGCAGGCTGGTGGCGGCAACGGCCGCGCTGGCGGCGATGAATTCTCTGCGTTTCATGGACAGTACCTCGTGTGAAGATCGCGCCGGCCGGAACCGGCGCGAGGGGAGCATCAGAACTTGTAGCCGACGGTCAGACTGTAGCCGCGACCGAAGATGGTGGCGTAATCGCTGGAATCGCCGAGGAAGCTGTTCGGATCGTAGAACGGCAGGCGGTCGAACAGGTTCTTGATGGTGAAACCGACGTTCCAGTGCGCGTCCGGGCGCCAGGCCACGCTCAGGTTGGCCGTCCACCACGACGGTGCGCCGTCGCACTTGCTCTGCTCCACCGGCAGGTAGCCGGCGGTGCAGGTCTGCGGGTTGTTGTCTTCTTCATCGATCTGCTGCAGCGCCCACTTGGTGCCGCCGACGTAGTTGACGAAGACGCTGGTGGTGACCTGCTTGTAGCTCCAGTCCGCGTTCAACGTGGCGCGCAGGCGGGGGTTGTTGTAATACCCGACCAGGTCGCCGTAGTACCAGCCGCTTTCGTCGTCCAGGTAGGAACGGTTGCGGTTGGCGATGGTGGCGGCCACGCCGATGTTCAGGTTGCCCCACTCGCCCAGCGAGAAGCGGCTGCGGGCGTCGATGTCGAAACCGTCGATCAGGGTCTTGCCGCGGTTCTTGTACTGGCCCACCACGCTGGCCACGTTGCCCACGCTGTAGCCGGGCAGCGTGCCGGGACAGGCAACGCCGCTGGCCGGGTCGGCGCACATCGCCGCCAGGGCGGCCAGGTTGGCGCGGTCGCTTTCAGTGATCGGCGAACGCGTGGAGGAAATGATGTCCTCGTCGCGGGTGAAGTCCGGGGCGACGATCTCGTTGCTGCGGTAGATGAACCAGTAGTCGCCCGACACCGACAGCCACTGCGTGGGTTCGTAGACGAAGCCCAGCGTGGTGATCTTGGCCTTCTCCGGCTTCAGGTCCGGGTTGGGCTGGGTCATGCGCGCCACGGTGCGGCTGCAGTCGGTGTTGAGCAGGGTCTTGCCCAGGTCGACATCCCCGCCGCGCTGCGATCGCAACAGCAGGTTGGCGATGGCGTTGGTCTCGTTGCAGCGTACCTCGTCGCGGTAGCCGCCCAGCTGGGCGAACACGCCGCCGTTGCCGGATTCGGCCAGGCTGGGCGCGCGGAAGCCGGTGGAGTACGTGCCGCGCAGCATCAGCTGGTCGAACATCTGGTACTTCAGGCCGATCTTCGGCGCCAGGTTGGCGCTGAAGTCCGGGTATTTGTCCACGCGCAGCGCGGCGTCCAGTTCCAGCTTCTCGGTGAGCGGGGCCACCGTCTCGGCGAACAGCGCGTAGGTGTTGCGCTTGCCGTCGAACCACGAACCACCCTGCTGGGTGATCAGGCCATTGGCCGCATCCGGGTTGCCGGGCGTATAGAAGGTTTCGCGGCTGGCGTTGAAGCCGAAGGCCGCACGCACTTCGCCGGCCGGCATCTGGAACAGCGGGCCTTCGATCTTGCCGTCCAGGGTATGCAGGCGGGTCCAGGACTGGATGTCGAAGGTCGGGAACGCTTCGCGGATCAGCGCGGCGTTGGCTTCGCTGATCTCGCCGAACTTGTACGCCGGGTGATCGGAGATGATCACGCGGCCGGTGCCCGGATCGACCGAGTACGGGCCGAACGCCTTCTCGAAGCCGGCCAGGTTGACGTTGGTGGTCTGGTAGGTGACCGAGTGGCTGCCGGCGGTGGCGAACGCGGTTTCCCAGTTCCAGTCGCCGATGTCACCACGCAGGCCGGCCACCACGCGGTAGCTCTGGTCGGTGTTGCGCTGGCCGAAGTGGTTGGCGCCCACGTCCTGCAGCAGGTACTGCAGGCCGACCACACCGCCCATCAGTGCTTTCAGTTCGGGCGAGGCGTTGTTGTATTCGTTGTTCGGGCCCAGGTACGGATACAGGAACTGGTTGACCGTGGTGCCGGTGTTGCGCGAGAACCAGCTGGTCGGGTTGCCGGTGGTGGTGCCGTAGGCGCGCGGCGTGCCGCCGTTGGCGGTCAGGTCGATGTCGGTGTAGGTCGCCTCGGCGAAGGCTTCGGTGCTGTCGCCGATCAGGAAATGCGCGTTGACGTAGGCGGTGTTGCGCTCCGACTTGGCGCCGGCGTCGATCTCGTTGTTCATCCACGTCTCCCAGATGCAGCGCGGGCCGGCCGCTTCGCTGGTGAGCACGTTGTTGCAGCCCGGGGCGGCTTCCTGCACGCGGCGGCCGGTGACCGGATCGAACGCGAAGTAGCTGCCGGGGTTGAACTCACCCGGCTTGCTGCCGGTACCCAGGCGCAGGTTGGGCAGGTAGTTGGGGTTGTTGACGTAGTACTGGTCGGGCCGCTTGTCGTAGAAATCGCTCAGCGGGATCGCATCGCGCCGGTACAGATTGACCGAGGCGTACACGTTGTAGCGGTCTTCATCGAGGTCGCCGAAACCGGCGGTGATGCTCCCTTGGTGCTCACCGTACGAACTGATCCGCGAGGATTTGTCGGTGGTGAGATTGATCTCCGCACCCTGGTAGGAGCGCTTGGTGATCACGTTGATCACGCCGGCCACGGCGTCGGTGCCGTACACCGCCGAGGCACCGTCGGTCAGCACTTCCATGCGCTCGATCGCCGCGGCGGGGATCGCATCGATGTTGACGAACTGGGTCTGGAAGCCGGCCGGCGCGCCGTAGTAGGACAGGCGGCGGCCATTCAAGAGCACCAGCGTGCCCTGCGCGCCGAGACCGCGCAGGTTGGCCTGCGAGGCGCCGTCCGAGCCGGTGAACAGCGAGCGCGCATCCTGCTGGCCCGGGCGTGCCGCCGGCAGGTTGTCGAGCACCTGCAACAGCGTGCGCGCGCCCATGTTCTCGATGTCCTGCTTGCTGATCACCTGCACCGGCGAGGCGGTTTCCACATCGCTGCGGCGGATGTTGGAGCCGGTCACTTCGATGCGCGACAGCTCGGTGGCTTTGGTATCGGGTGCTGCGTCCTGGGCGCTGGCACTGCCGACCACCGCAACGGCCAGGCCGAGTGCGATGGACAAGGGGGTGGCGGTGATGCGGCGATGGCGATGGCGTTCGGTCAACATCTTGGGCTCCTTGTTCGATCCGCAGCGTGGGGCTGGCGGTGGATGGGTGTGTTCGGGCAAACGTCCCCCGTGCCGCGGCCAAAGGGCCGCAGACGGGAAACGGGAGAGAGCGGTGTTCCGGAAGGCGGTTCGGTTACGGCGACACGATGCTGGCGGTATCGCCCTCCTGTCCGATCAGGGCGGCGTTCGCCCAGTTGCCACAGACCTGCGCGGGGTGATCGCCCTGCGCTCCGAGCGTGCGCAGGCTCAGCCGCTGCAGGCCGCGCACGTCCAGCTCCGGTTTGACCACGCCGGGTGCCTTGACCAGGCCGCTGTCATACAGCAGCCGACCATCGCCCCAGACCTGGAACTGCATGCCGCCGGCGGTGCGGCACTGATCATCGATCCCCAGGTCGGCGCGCAGCAGGCGCCAGCCGCCGCCCAGCTGCAGATCGATCCGGCTGCTGGCGTTGACGCCCAGGCCGCGGCGGAAATGCAGCCCGTTCATGCGCATTTCCGCCTGCCCACCGAAGGCATGGTCGGCAGCGACACTGGCCTTCAACGGAGCCGGCAGCGGCAACGCGGACAGGTACAGCTGCTGCGCCGGGCCCTCCGGCTGCGGGTGCTCCAGCACGTGGAACGTGGACAGCACGATCGGACCGACATCGCGCGGCTGCAGCGCATCGACCGCCCGCGCCACGCTGCCCTGCGCCGCGGTCACCATCGGATCGGCACCGCTGGCGCCATCGCCTTCCGGGTTCTGCGTGCTCAGCACGCGGAAGCGCAGCAGGCGGCCGGCATGGGCGGGGAAGTCGATCTGCTGCATGCCCTGCTGCAGGGTCAGGCGGCCACGCTTGACCGGTTCACCCCACTCGCCATTGCTGTCGGCCATGTAGATCTCGTAGTCGCGGATCTGGCCGTTCTTCCAGTGCTGGTCGTTGCGCGGCGCCAGTTCGATACCGTCGATCAGCTTGCGTTCGCCGAAGCCGAGCACCCACTCGTGCGCGCCGGTCTTGACCGCCTGGTTGCGCACGGTGCGGAACCACGTGGCCGGATCCTCGTCGAAGGCCTTCTCCATTTCGTAGCCCTGTTCCTCGGCCGGGCGGCTGACCACCAGCAGGCTGTCGGAGGGCAGCGCGCGGCCCAGTTCCGGGGCGGCCGGGAAGGCATCGTCGGCCGGCGCCGCGGCGATCGGCAGATCCAGCTGCAGCGCGAGTGCCTGGCGGATGTCGGTCGGTGCGGTGCGCACGTGCAGGGTGCCGCGGCGCTCGGCCGCATCGAAGTACCAGCCCTCGCCCGCACCCTGCCACGCGGCCTGGTCGGCCAGCATCGGCAGCGCGCGACCCTCCAGCGTCACCGTGGCCGGGCGCTGGCGGCTGAGCACGCGCAGCGCATAGCGGCGCTGCGGCAGCTGGCCGGCGTACTGGCCCTGCGCCGGATCGATGCGCACCTGCACCGGGCCCGTGCCCTGCGCCGGGGCCTGCACCGTGATCGCCTGCGTGCTGGACTCGCCCTTCTCATAACGGCGGGTGGCGCCATCGTCTTCGTACAGCGTGTACTGCGAGGTGCCCTGCGGATACAGATCGAAGGTCACTTCATCGAGCGGCTTCTCACCGTCGTAGAGCATCGCCGGGTACATCGGGATGATCGCCCCGGCACGCACGAACACCGGGATCGTGGCCAGGTCGACCGGACGATCCAGCGCGCGGCCCTCGGCACCGGCCTGCAGCTGGCGGCCGTCCCAGTAATCGATCCAGCGGCCCTGCGGCAGGTGGATGTCGCGGCGCCAGCCACGGCTCGCGGCCTGGCTGCGGTACACCGGCGCGATCAGCAGCTCGCGGCCGAGCAGGAACTGGTACTTGTGTGCTTCGGTATAGGCCTGCGGATCCTGCGGGTAGTCCCACATCAGCGCGCGCAGCAGCGGGGCACCGGTGGTCGCCGCGTCATGCGCCAGCCCGTACATGTACGGGGTCATGCGCATTTTCAGCTTGAGGTAGTCGCGGTTGACACTTCGGTAGGGCTCGTCGAACCACCACGGGTGCTTGCGCGCATTGCCGGACCAGCCGGACATGCCCATCAGCACGGGCGTGAAGCTCTTCCACTGCAGATCGCGGGTGAAGGTCTCGGCGCTGCCACCGAAGATCGCATCGACGTCACCACTGGCATAGGCCATGCCGGACAGGCCGGAGCCGATCAGGGTCGGGATGTGCCAGCGGATGTAGTCCCAGCTGCTGCTCTGGTCGCCGGTCCAGGCCACCGCGTAGCGCTGGATGCCGCCCCAGCCCATCACCGTCCACAGGAACGGGCGCGAGTCGGAGTTGTGCAGGATGCCGTTGAACGCGGACTGGTTCGCGTCCATCGCGAACTGGTAGCCCTTGCCGGTCCAGGCCACGTCCAGCTTCTGCACGCGGCTGCCGGCGGTGCCCACTTCCCAGGCAATCTTGTCGACGCCGTTCTCGGTCCACAGGCCGGTCTTGAAGCCGTACTTCGCCAGGCCCTGCACGGTCTCGGGCAGCTTCTTGTAGCCGCAGCCGTAGCCGTCGTTGGGCAGGATCCAGCCCCCGGGCATGTCGTGGTCGCGGTACTGCCTGGCCACGCTGTCCACCACGTCCGGCGTGGTGCCGGTCGGGCCGTCGCTCCAGCCGTCGGGCACGCTGCCGGGCTTCTTGATGTTGTCGCCATCGTTGTAGCAGTCGGCGTCGCCATAGGAGAACGCCCAGCGCGGCAGCAGGCCGGCGCGGCCGGTCAGCGTGGTGTAGCGGTCCAGCAGGGTGTGCAGGCTCGGCCCGACGAAATAGTACGCATCGAAGCGGTCTTCGCGATGCAGCAGCGTGGCCTGGTCGGCTTGGCGCAGATCGTAGGTGCCATCGCTCCAGGTGTTGCGCAGCATGCCCCAGCCGCGCGAGCTCAGCAGCATCGGCGCGGGGTTGGGCCGATCGCCCTCTTCCCAGCCACCGGAGTACGACACCTCCAGCTCGCGGCCCTTGAATTCGAAGCGGCCATTCTGCTGGCCACCGCCGTAGAAGTGTTCACCGGCCTCGCTGGAGAGCACCTGCACGCTCTGGTCCTTGTCCAGGTCCAGCGGCTGCAGTTCGCGCCATAGGGCGACATCACGGTCGCCCTCGCGGCGATCCAGCGACAGGCGCAGCGGCTGGCGCTGGATATGCAGGACCAGCGCATCGGTGCGGATGCGCACCTCGTCGGCGTCTTCTTCCAGTTGGAAGGCGACCTTCGTCGCCGGCTGCGGCAGGACGATGGGTGCGGCCTTGTCGCCGGCAGCGGTCAGCGTGCCGTTGCGGCCGGCCTGCACGCGCAGTACGTCCTCGCGCAGCAGCTCCACGCGCAGGGTGGCGCCGGTATCGCTGCTGAGCGTCCAGCTGGCGGTGCCGTCTTTGCCCGGGGTCGCGCTGATCGCACGCAGGTTGCCCACCGTCGCGGCGCTGGCAGTGCCGGCCAGGGCCACTGCAGCGAGCAGTGCGATCGTCAGACCAGTGCGTCGTAACCGGAAGTCCACCTTGCCCCCAAGCCCGCGGTCAGCGGGAAACTGAAACCAGTGCGGCCGACTCTAGGGCAGGGTCTCGAAAGATGTCAACAAATTGCAAAGAAAAAGGAAGGATATTTTCGTACAAACGAAAGATGCGGCACAGCAACACTTTCCAAACGCCACCTGAATGCGCATTTTGATGTCGCCTGAAACCTTGCTGCGACGCGGCATTCAACAGGGCGGATGAGGATGGTCCATCAGGCAATCGGTAAAAAGTGTGATCGAACTACCTTTTCTTTATCTTTCGATATTTGACATTTCGAAAGAAAACGCAGAAGGTGCGTTCGCCCAACAGGAATTGCGAATGGACGCTTCTCTGCTCCCTGATTTGCCCGCGTGGCAGCGCCTCGGTGGCGCCTATACCGCCGAAGAAATCGCCCAGCAGCCCCGGCTGTGGACGGCGTTGGCCGACCTTCTGGACGACGCGCAGGCGCGCATCGATGCCTTCCTCGGTGACGCCCTGCGCGATCCCGGCCAGCTTGTGATCTTCACCGGCGCCGGCAGCTCGGGCTTCATCGCCGAGATGGTGGCCGACCAGATCAATGCGCAGTGGCCCGCCGAGGTCCGCGCCGTGCATACCACCAGCCTGCTGACCCATCCGGCGCTGTACCTGCGCCGCGATCGACCGACCCTGCTGGTGTCGTTCGGGCGCAGCGGCTCCAGCCCGGAGAGCGTGGCAGCGGTGGACCTGGTCCGCGATCAGGTCGACCACGCGCGCTTCATGGACATCACCTGCAACGCCGCGGGTGAACTGGCCACGCGTGGCCACGGCCGCAGCGATACCTTGTCGCTGCTGATGCCGCCGGCCAGCTGCGACCGCGCCTTCGCCATGACCAGCAGCCTGAGCTGCATGCTGCTGGCCGCGCTGAGCACATTCGACAGCGCTCCGTGGGCGCAGCGCCTGGAACGCCTGCATGCGCTGGGCACCCACGGCGCGCGTGCGCTGGACGCCTGGGATGCCGCGGTGGCTGCCCTTGCCCAGGCGCCGTACGCGCGCGTCATCTATCTCGGCAGCGGTCCGCTGGAAGCCGTTGCGCGCGAGGCCGCGCTGAAGGTGCTCGAACTCACCGCCGGCCGCGTGCTGGCGCTGGCCAACACCCCGCTGGGGTTCCGCCATGGGCCGAAGTCCACCCTCAACGGCGAGACCCTGGTGGTGATGCTGCGCAGCGCACAGCCGCTGGCCCGCCGCTACGAACAGGACTTGTTGAACGAACTGCGCCGCGACGGCATCGCCGGCCGGGTGCTGTCGATCGGGCCCGACGATGCGGACCGCGCCGACGGCGATTTCGTGCTCGATGCGCCCGCGCTGCCCGATCCGTGGCTGGCCCCGCTGTGGCTGCTGGTGCCGCAGTGCTATGCGCTGCAGCGTTCGGCCGCGCTTGGCATGACCCCGGACAATCCCTTCCCCGACGGCACGGTCAACCGTGTGGTGCAGGGCGTGATCATCCATCCCCACGGCTGAGCACGCATGCAGACCTGGTACGGCATCGACATCGGCGGCACCAAGATCGAACTGGTCGCATGCGACGCGGCGCTGGTGGTGCATCACCGCCAGCGCGTGGCGACACCCACCCGCGACTACGCCGCGTTCCTGCAGGCCATCGTCGATCTGGTCGATGCCGCCGACCGCGCGCTCGGCGAGCGCGGCGTGGCCGTCGGCATCGGCCTGCCCGGCGTGCGTGATCGTGCCAGTGGCCGCCAGCTCAGCGCCAACGTGCCCAGCCTGACCGGCCAGACGGTCGGTGCGGACCTGCAGGCACGCCTGCAGCGCCCGCTGGAACTGGGCAATGACCTGCAGTGTTTCGCCTTGTCCGAAGCGCACGACGGCGCTGCCGCCGGCTACCCCAGCATGTTCGGGGTGATCCTCGGCACCGGCGCGGGCGGTGGCTTCTGCGTGGGCGGCCGGCTGATCGCCGGGCACAACGGCATCGCCGGCGAATGGGGGCACTGGAGCCTCCCCGCCACCCTGCAGCAGCGCCACGATCTGCCGGTGCTGGACTGCGGCTGCGGCCTGCGGGGCTGCCTGGAGCGCTACGTCTCCGGCAGCGGGCTGGCGATGATCCACGAGCGCCGCGGTGGCGCGGCCCTGGATGCCGCTGCGGTGGTCGCCCGTGCGCAGGCCGGCGATGCGATCGCGCAGCAGGCCCTGGCGATCCACCGCGACCTGCTCGGCTACAGCTTCGCCAGCCTGATCCTCGCGCTGGACCCGCACGTGATCGTGCTCGGCGGCGGGCTGTCCAAGCTGGAGCAGCTCTACCGCGACCTGCCGGCCGCGATCGCGCCCTACCTGTTCACCGGCGTACGCGTTCCCCCGATCCTGCCGCCCACCTTCGGCGATGCCGGCGGTGCGCGTGGCGCCGCCCTGCTCGCACGCCAGCATTTTTCCTCCCCCTGAACACCGTTGTTACTGGAGTTGCCATGTCCGCCGTCCAATCGTTGATCGCCGCCCACCGCCAGGGCCAACCCGTCGGGCTGTACAGCGTCTGCTGCAGCAACGCGCAGGTGTTGCTGGCGGCGATGCAGGTCGCGCAGCGCTACGACACCCTGCTGCTGATCGAGGCGACCTCCAACCAGGTCGATCAGTTCGGCGGTTACACCGGCATGACCCCGCCGCAGTACCGCGACTACGTACTGCAGCTGGCGCGCGATGCCGGCTTCCCGGCCGAGCGGCTGGTGCTCGGTGGCGACCATCTCGGCCCCAACGCCTGGCAGAAAGGCCCGGCAGACGCTGCCATGGCAAACGCGCGCGACTTGATCGCCGCCTATGTCGCCGCCGGTTTCCACAAGATCCACCTGGACTGCAGCATGTCCTGCGCCGATGACCCGACCCCGCTGCCGGACGCCATCGTCGCCGCGCGCTCGGCCGAACTGGCGCGGATCGCCGAACGTACCGCCGCCGAACACGGCCTACCGCCGCCGGTCTACGTGATCGGCACCGAAGTGCCGATCCCCGGGGGTGAGGCTTCGCTGGCCGGTGGCCTGCAGGTCACCACGCCGGCCGCGGCCGCGACCACGCTGGACATCCACCGCGAAGCGTTCTCCGCCCCGGACCTGCTGCCGGCGTGGGAGCGCGTGATCGCGATGGTCGTGCAGCCCGGCGTGGATTTCGACCACAGCAGCGTGCACTACTACGACCCTGCCGCCGCCGCCGACCTCTCGGCCTTCGTCGAACGGCAGCCGCGCATCGTGTTCGAAGCACACTCCACCGACTACCAGACCGAGGCCGGCCTGCAGGCGCTGGTCCGCGATCACTTCGCGATCCTCAAGGTCGGGCCGGCGGCCACCTATGCCTTCCGCGAAGCCGTGTTCGCGCTGGCCATGATCGAGCGCGAACTGCTCCCCGCCGCGCAGCGCTCGAACCTGATCGAGGTGCTGGACCGCTGCATGGTCGACACGCCGGGCAGCTGGCGCAGCTACTACCAGGGCGACGAACACGCGCTGCGCCTGCTGCGCGCCTATTCGCTCAGTGACCGCAGCCGCTACTACTGGGGCGAGCCGGCGGTGCAGGCCGCGCTGGACACGCTGGTCGCCAACCTCACCGCGCAGGTGCCACCGCAGATGCTGCTCAGCCAGTTCATGCCCGAACAGCTCAAGGCGATCGAAGCCGGTGAACTGCAGCCCGCACCGCTGGCGCTGATCCAGCACAAGGTCGCGCTGCGCCTGGCCGAATACGCCCGGGCCTGCAATCGCAACCTCTCGGGCACGCATAACGAAACCCGGCAGGCCAAGGAGCTTTCGGAACGGTAAGCTTCGGCCTTCCCTTTCGAACGGAATCGCCCCCATGCGGAATACCCGGCAGCGTCGCCAGCAGATCCTCCAGACCCTGGTCGAGCACGGCAACGTGCAGGTCAGCGAGCTGGTGACGCGTTTTTCGGTCTCGGCGGTCACGATCCGTGCCGACCTGACCCACATCGAATCGCAGGGACTGGCCACCCGTACCCACGGCGGCGCCACGCTGGTACGCACGCCGCCGCAGGAGCAGGACATCCACGAGAAGGATGCGCTGAACCTGCCGATGAAGGACCGGATCGGCATCGAGGCGGCCAAGCTGGTCAAGGCCGGCGACAACATCATCATCGACTCGGGCTCGACCACGATGACGCTGGCGCGGCACCTGCGCGGGCATCGCGATGTGACGGTGATGACCAATGGCCTGAACATCGCCTGGGAGCTGGCCAATGCGTCCGGCGTGGAACTGCTGCTCACTGGCGGCCTGCTGCGCAAGCAGTCGCTGTCGCTGCACGGCAGCCAGGCCGAGGCCAGCCTCAACACCTACAGCTTCGACACCCTGTTCCTGGGCGTCGATGGCCTGGATCTGCAGTTCGGCCTCACCACCCACCACGAGGCCGAAGCCAGCCTCAACCACCGCATGGTCGAGCGTGCACGCCGCATCGTGGTGCTCACCGACGCCTCCAAGTTCGGCCGGGTCAGCCTGCACCGCATCGCGCGGCTGGACCAGGTCCACACCATCATCACCGACGCCAGCATCGAGGCCGAGTACCTGGAAGGGCTGCAGCGGCTGGGCGTCGAAGTGATCATCGCCGAGTCCCCGCCTTGACCGAGTCCCACTCCCTGCACGGCCGCCTGCTCACCGACACCGGTTGGGTCCGCGGCGACATCCACTTCGACCAGCGCATCACCGCCATCGATATCGCGCACGCCGATCCGCGCGGCGACGATGAGGTCCCGCTGATCCTGCCCGGCTTCATCGACCTGCATGTGCATGGCGGCGCCGGCATGGACATCATGCAGGGCGGCACGACCGCGCAGACCGTGGCGCGCGCGCATGCCCGGCACGGCACCACCGCGCTGCTGGGCACCACCATGACCGCGCAGGAGGACGACATCACCCGCGCACTTGAAGGCCTGTCCGCTGCGATCGCCACGCGCGAAGCCGGCATGGCGCGCGTGCTCGGCGTACACCTGGAAGGCCCCTTCATCAGTGCCGAGCGTCTGGGCGCACAGCCCCCGCTGGTGGTCGAGGCCACCCTGGCCGACGTGCAGCGCCTGCATGCGATCGCACCGATCAAGGTGCTGACCCTCGCCCCGGAGATCGGCCAGCACCTGGCGCTGATTCCCGCGCTGAGCGCACTCGGCATCCGCGTGCAGCTCGGCCACAGCGCCGGCAGCTACGAGGATGGCGTTGCCGCACTGAACGCAGGCGCGGCCGGCTTCACCCATCTGTTCAACGGCATGACCGGCGTGGACCACTACCACCCGGGCATCGCGACCGCCGCGCTCGCGCATGCCGAGTACGCCGAGCTCATCCCCGATCTGCAGCACGTGCATCCCGGCGCGATCCGCACCGCCCTGCGCGCGATCCCGCGCCTGTACTGCGTCACCGATGCGACCGCCGCTACCGGCATGCCCGATGGCGAGTACGCGCTGGGCGTGCAGCGCGTGCACAAATGCCTGGGCTGCGTGCGGCTGTCGAGCGGCTCGCTGGCCGGCAGTGCGCTGACCATGGACCAGGCGCTGCGCAACCTGGTCTCGCTCGGCGTGGACATCGCCGATGCCTCCAACCGGCTGTCGCGCTACCCGGCCGACTACCTCGGCATCGACGACCGCGGCCGTCTCGCGACCGGTGCCTGGGCGGACCTGGTGGTGCTCGACCACGACCTGCGCGTGCGCGGCGTGGTGGTGGAAGGCGACGACATCGCGCTCGACTGAGCGTTGACTCCCGCGCCGCCACGGCGCACGCAGTTGCAGACAGGACCGGCATGATGAACGACGTTTCCGCAGCCCTTCCCGTGCACGCCGGCGCCTCCGCGCCGCGCTGGCCGGTACGCTATCTGTTGTTCATCGGCGGCATGGGTGGGCTGCTCTACGGCATCGACATCGGCATCATCGCCGGCGCCCTGCCCTACCTGGAGGCCACCGCGACCGCGAGCTGGCACCTGACCAGCCAGCAGCTGGGCTTCGTGGTCGCCGCCGTGCTGCTCGGCAGCGTGTTGTCCTCGCTGTTCGCCGGCATGGTCGCCGACCTGATCGGGCGTCGCGGCGCGATGCTGCTGGCCGGCGTGCTGTTCACTGCCAGCATCCCGGTGATGGCGCTGTCCGATGGCTATGGCGCGCTGTTGATGGGGCGGCTGCTGCAGGGCATCAGCGGCGGCCTGATCGGCGTGGTGGTGCCGCTGTACCTCGCCGAAGTCCTCAGCCCGGAACGGCGCGGTCGCGGCGCGGCGATGTTCCAGTTGCTGCTCACCATCGGGCTGGTACTGGCCGCCGTGATCGGGCTGTACCACGCCCATGCGGTGGATGCGGCGACCGCCGCGGTGCGCCATCTGCCCGGTGCCGAGCAGCAGCGGCTGCTGTTCGACGTCAAGGACCATGCCTGGCGCACGATCTTCTGGAGCTGCCTGCTGCCCGGCCTGGTGTTCACCGGGGGCGTGCTGCTGATCAGTGAATCACCGCGCTGGCTGGTGCGCCGTGGCCGCATCGACAAGGCGCGCAGCGCGCTGCAGCGCACGGTCGCCGCGGCCGACGTCGAGCCGACCCTGCAGCGCATGCAGGCACCGGAAGAACGCCAGCTCGGCCGCAACGGCAAACGCGATCCGCTGCTCAGCAGCCGCTACGTGTGGCCCTTCGTGCTGGCCTGCCTGGTGCTGGCGTTCACCCAGGCCACCGGCATCAACTCGGTGCTGGCCTACGCGGTCAACATCCTCAACCAGGCCGGCCTGCCCGGCTCGGTGGCCAATGGTGCGGATGTGGCGATCAAGCTGCTCAACGCGGTGATGACCGTGGTGGCGCTGGTGCTGGTGGACCGCAAGGGCCGCAAGTTCCTGCTGATGCTGGGCAGTGGCGGCATCACGCTGTCGCTGCTGGCGGCGGCCCTGCTGTTCGTGCAGAGCGAACGCGGGCGGCTGGATGTGCAGGCCACGCTGCAGCAGCAGGTGAGCGGCACCACCCTGTCGCTTCCGCTGGATGCCGCGCAATGGCAGCGGCTGGACGGCACTGCCGGCA
Organism: Stenotrophomonas sp. JAG2; assembly: GCF_041080745.1. Taxonomy (NCBI): domain Bacteria; kingdom Pseudomonadati; phylum Pseudomonadota; class Gammaproteobacteria; order Lysobacterales; family Lysobacteraceae; genus Stenotrophomonas; species Stenotrophomonas sp. JAG2. The sequence goes on from NZ_JBEUMH010000004.1 coordinate 196,773, forward strand.
CCGCGCCGCAACAGCTGACCGTGTCCTATGCCTATAGCGGCTTCAGCAATGTGCGCTCGCTGCGCAGCGACAACCCGATCGATGCCACCCTGCAGATCCGCCGCGAGGACGCGGTCTCGGCCGACAGCGTGATCGGCCGCTTCTTCCGTACCCTGCACCTCAACCCGTTCCCGGATCCCGCGCAGGCCGCCAACGCACCGCTGGTGATCGAACGCGCGGTGATCGGCCCGGTGCCCTCGCCCACGCACGGCTGGCTGGTCGCCGGCTGCATCCTGTTGTTCGTCGCGTTCTTCGCGGTCGGCCCCGGGGTGTGCGTGTGGCTGGCGCTGTCCGAGCTGATGCCGACCCGCATCCGCTCCAACGGCATGAGCATCGCCCTGCTGATCAACCAGTTCGTCTCCACGGTGATCGCCGCGATCTTCCTGCCCACGGTCGGTCACTACGGCTACGCCAGCATGTTCTTCTTCTGGGCCGGCTGCACGCTGCTGTACTTCCTGATCGCCGCGTTCTGGCTGCCGGAGACCAAGGGCAAGTCGCTGGAGCAGATCGAGGCGAACTTCCGCTGAGCGGCAGCTGCCCTGCCCGACGGGCTCAGGGCGCCTTGCCGGTGATCTCGGTGAACAGCCGGTGCGCTTCGTCGCTGCCATCCAGTCCGGTCACCTGCATGGACTGCGCGAAGGGACCGGCGATGACGGCGACATTGAGGACCTGGTCGCCGATGGTGAACGCCACCCGCTTGCCCACGCGTGCTTCGGTCGCGGCAAGAATGCGCGGTGCGGCTGCGTCGGTGAAGCGCAGGACAAGGGTGTCCTGTCCGTTGTGTCCATCGGTGCCGACGGCAACCGAGGCGATGTCGCCGGTGGTGATGAACGCCGGTTCGAGCAGCGGCAGGGCGTTGCCATCGCGGTCCGTGAGCGTTGTGCTGTTGGAGCCACCTGCCTCCGCGGCGACCTCACGCATCTGGATGCGTGCCTGCGCCAGCGGTGAGACGCCCGCCGGCGCGTCTGCCGCCGCCGGAGGCGGGGATGTCTGCGTGCAGGCGCCCAGGCCGGCACCCAGTGCCAGGATCACGATCAACAGATGGCTGCGCATGCGCGTCTCTCCAAGGGTGGGGCCCCGAGTATCGCTGTTGCCCGCGCTCAGCGCAGGCGGCGGATGCGCCAGCCGACCACGATCTGCAGCACGCCGTAGAGCAGGCTGCCGATGCCGATCCACAGCGTGGTGACGGCGATGCCGGCAATCGGATTGGCCACCATCATCGCGCCGAGCACGATCGCCAGCACGCCACTGAGGATCAGCAACCACTCACCCTGGATTTCCCTGCGCACCCGGATCGCGAACACGATGCGGTAGAGGCCGGCCACGATCAGCCAGGCCGCGAGCAGCAGGATCAGCACGCTGGCGGTCGCCAGCGGATTGAGCACGGCCAGTACACCGAACACCAGCGAGGCCAGCGCGTAGACCAGCAGCCAGCCGCGCGGCACGCCGCTGCGGCCGAACAGCGCGAACAGGCTGATCAGGCCCTCCACCAGCGCCATCACCCCGATCGCCCAGGCCAGTGCGGTCGCGGCCGACAACGGCCGGGCGATCGCAATCAGCCCGAATACCACGGCAACCACGCCGTACAGCATCAGCACCCACCAGCTGCGGCCGATGGCAGTAAGAAGGGGAGACGTGCGCGAGTCCGGCGGCAGGTTCATGGGACATCCTTGAGGGGTGATGACGGCCCGATGGTACGGCTTCGTTGTGCACGGCGCGGCAACGGCGCTCACGGCACGCGCGCACAGACCCAGACCTGCATCGGCCCGGCACCGGCGTACTGCAGCGCGCGCAGCGCGGCATCGGTGGTCGCCCCGGTGGTCATCACATCGTCGACCACGGTCAGCCCGGCGGGCGGATGCCCCCGCACCGCGAACGCATCGCGCAGGTTGCAGCGGCGGGCATCGGCATCCAGATTCGACTGCGCGGCCGTTTCGCGGGTCCGTTGCAGACCCTGCCAGAGCGGGCAGCACAGCCCGCGCGCCAGCGGCCGGGCCAATTCCAGCGCCTGGTTGTAGCCGCGCTGGCGCAGCCGCCGGCGATGCAGCGGCATCGGCTGCAGCGGCCCGGCCAGGAACGGCGGCACGCGCTGCAGCATCAGCTGCGACAGCAATCGGCCGGCGGCCAGGTCCTGGTGGAACTTGAACCGGATCAGCAGGCGGTCGATCGGCGCCGCATACAGAAACGCCGCGCTGGCGGCGGCCTGGCGGGGATGCTCGTCGATGCAACGCCCGCAGTGGTCGTCTGTTTCATCAGCGCGGTCGGCCGCCGCCAAGGGCAGCGCGCAGCGGCGGCAGGCATGGTCGTTCCAGGGCAACGCCCGATGGCAGGCGCGGCACAGGTCCATTCCATCCTCGCCGGGGCACTCGCAGACCAGGCAGCGCAGCGGCAGGATCTGCCAGCGCAGCCACCCCAAGGCTCCGTAAACTTTTGAAATGATCATGTGGTTGACAGATGGCGACCTCCTCACCAGACTGCCGCCCTTTCGTTCCCCTATCTGTCAGGACATCCCCATGGCTTCTGTCATCCGACACGACTGGCACCGCGAGGAGCTGCTGGCGCTGTTCGAACTGCCGTTCCCGGCGCTGTTGCACCGCGCGGCCAGCGTGCACCGCGAACAGTTTGATCCGGCGGAAGTGCAGATCTCGACCCTGCTCTCGGTCAAGACCGGCGGCTGTCCGGAGGACTGCGCCTACTGCCCGCAGGCACAGCGCTACAGCACCGGCGTGGACGCGCAGAAGCTGATGGCCACCGACGATGTGGTCGCCAAGGCGCGCCAGGCCAAGGCCGCCGGCGCCTCGCGGTTCTGCATGGGCGCGGCCTGGCGCTCGCCGAAAGACCGCGACATCCCCAAGGTGGCGGCGATGATCCGCGAGGTGAAGGCGCTCGGCCTGGAGACCTGCGCCACGCTGGGCATGCTCAGCAGCGCGCAGGCCACCGCCCTGCGCGAGGCCGGGCTGGACTACTACAACCACAACCTGGACACCGCACCGGACTACTACGACTCGATCATCCACACGCGCCAGTACCAGGACCGCCTGGACACGCTGGCGCACGTGCGCGATGCCGGGCTGAAGACCTGCTGCGGGGGCATCGTCGGCATGGGGGAGACGCGCGAACACCGCGCCGGCCTGCTGCTGGCGCTGGCCACCCTGCCCGCCCACCCGGACTCGGTGCCGATCAACCGCCTGGTGCAGGTCGCCGGCACCCCCCTGCACGGCACCGCCGCGCTGGACCCGTTCGAGTTCGTGCGGATGATCGCGGTGGCCCGCATCGTGATGCCGCGTTCGATGGTGCGGCTTTCGGCCGGGCGCGAGGCGATGAGCGACGAGCTGCAGGCGCTGTGCTTCCTGGCCGGGGCCAACTCCATCTTCCATGGCGAAAAGCTGCTGACCACCGGCAACCCGGACACCGAGCGCGACCTGGCCCTGTTCGAACGGCTGGGGCTGCGCCCGATGGCGATCACCGTAGAGGCGCCGGGACACGATCACCCGGCCACGGTCCACGCCGACATCACCGCTGGCGGCGGCTGTGGGCGGGCGGCCTGAGCCCCGAGCAGCGGGCCCGGCAACCGGGTACGCTAACGGCCCACCCGGACCCCCTGACGACCATGGCCCGTCCTGACCTGCACGACCGCATCCAGGCCCAGCGCAAGCTCCGCGACGCGCAGGGGCGTCTGCGTGTCCGCCGCGTGGTGAGCCGGCGCGATGGCGTGCAGCTGGAAGTGGATGGCCAATGGCTGACCAACTTCTGCAGCAATGACTATCTGGGTCTGTCGCAGCAGTTCGGGGTGGTCAGCGCACTGCAGGATGCCGCCGCGCGCGAAGGCGCCGGCGCGACCGCCTCGCACCTGATCTGTGGCCACCATGCGCTGCATGAAGCGCTCGAACAGGAAATGGCCGACTGGCTCGGCTATCCGCGCGCACTGCTGTTCGGCAGCGGCTTTGCCGCCAACCTGGCCGTGCAGCAGGCGCTGCTCGGCGAAGAAGACGATGTCTGCGTGCAGGACCGGCTCAACCACGCCAGCCTGCTCGATGCCTCGCGCCTGGCCGGTTGCCGGCTGCGGCGCTATCCGCACCTGGATACCGAAGGCGCGCTGCGCCAGCTCAAGCACGCGCCCAACGGCGCGGCGATGCTGGCTACCGACGGCGTCTTCAGCATGGATGGCGACATCGCCCCGCTGCGCTCGCTGTCGCTGGTGGCGCGCATGCAGGAAGCGCTGCTGTACGTCGATGACGCGCACGGTATCGGCGTGGTCGGCGAACACGGCCGTGGCTGCGTGGCCGATGCAGGCCTGGGCGTCGACGATGTGCCGCTGCAGCTGGCCACGCTCGGCAAGGCACTCGGCGGCAGTGGTGCGGTCGTGCTCGGCGACGAGGCGATGATCCAGCACCTGGCCGAAACCGCGCGGCCCTACATCTACACCACCGCCGTACCGCCGGCCCAGGCCGCCGCGGCACTGGCCGCCGTGAAGCTGGCGCGCCGCGACGACTGGCGCCGCGAGAAGCTCACCGAGTTGATCGGCCTCTTCCGCGCCGGTGCCCGCCAGCACGGCCTGGAACTGATGCCGTCCGATACCCCGATCCAACCGCTGCTGTGCGGCGCCGAGTCGACGGTGATGGCGATGTCGGCCACGCTGGAGGCGGCGGGTTTCCTGGTCAGCGCGATCCGTCCGCCGACCGTGCCCGAGGGCAAGGCGCGCCTGCGCGTGACGCTGTCCGCATTGCATGCGCCGGCGCAGGTGCGCGCGCTGGTCGATGCGATCGCGCACGCCCGCGATACCGTGGGGCAGCAGCACGCGTTGAATGCCCTGACCGCGTGACGCCACAGAGTTGAGCATGCATATCGATGTCATCGGCCAGGGCCCGGCACTGGTCCTGATCCACGGCTGGGCCCTGCATGGCGGCGTGTTCGCGCCGCTGGTGGAGCGGCTGTCGACGCACCTCCAGCTGCACCTGGTCGATCTGCCCGGCCATGGTGCCAGCCGCGACGACACCACCCCGCTGCGCCTGCCGCATGTGGTCAACGCCATCGCCGCTGCGACGCCGCCGGCGGTCTGGTGTGGCTGGTCGCTCGGCGGCCTGTTCGCCCTGCATGCCGCCGCGACGCTGCCGCAGGTGCGCGCCCTGGCGATGATCGCCGCCACCCCGCGATTCGTTCGCGGCGACGATTGGCCGCATGCGGTCGAGCCGGCGGTGTTCGGCCAGTTCGGCCAGGACCTCGCGCAGGACTATCGCGGCACGCTGGAGCGCTTCCTCGCGCTGGACGCGATGGGGTCCGAACACGCCCGCCAGGAACTGCGCACGCTGCGCGAGATGCTGGTCGCGCGCGGAGAGCCGGCCCCCCGTGCATTGCAGGAAGGCCTACGACTGTTGGAGAACACCGATCTCCGCGGCGCCCTGGCCCCGCTGGGCAAACCCAGCCTGTGGCTGGCCGGCCAGCGCGACCGGCTGGTCTCGGCGCGGGCCATGCAGGCGGCCGGCGCGCTGGCGCCCGCCGCGCAGGTCCATGTGGTCGCCCACGGCGGGCATGCCCCGTTCCTCGGCCATGCCGACGAGGTCGCCGCGCAGCTGCAACACTTTGTTGCCGCCCAGTCTTGACCTCTCCCGGCCACGCATCGCCGATCATGTACGCCTGCCTCATGCCACAGGACTGACCCATGGATCTTGGAATCGCCGGCCGCTGGGCCCTGGTCTGCGCCGCCAGCAAAGGCCTCGGGCTTGGCTGTGCGCGTGCGCTGGCACGCGAAGGCGTCAACCTGGTGATCGCCGCGCGCGGTGAAGCGGCGCTGGATCGCGCCGTGCTCGAGCTGCAGGCCCTGCCGGGCGCCCGCAGGGTGATCGGCGTGGTCGCCGACATCACCACGCCGGAGGGCCGCGCCGCGGCGCTGGCCGCCTGCCCGCAGGTCGACATCCTGGTCAACAACGCGGGGGGACCACCGGCGGGCGATTTCCGCCAGTTCACCCGCGACGACTGGATCGCCGCGCTGGATGCCAACATGCTGGCTCCGATCGAGCTGATCCGCGCCACCGTGGACGGCATGATCGAGCGCGGCTTCGGCCGCGTGGTCAACATCACCTCGTCCTCGGTGAAGGCGCCGATCGACATCCTCGGGCTCTCCAACGGCGCACGCTCCGGGCTGACCGGCTTCGTGGCCGGGCTGGCACGCAGGACCGTTGCCCACAATGTCACCCTCAACAATCTGCTGCCGGGCCAGTTCGATACCGATCGCCTGCGCGGCAACTTCGCCTACCTGGCGCAGCAGCAGGGTATCGATGCCGGTCAGCTCGCCGAACGCAAGCGCACCCACATTCCCGCCGGCCGCTTCGGCACCGCCGATGAGTTCGGCGCCGCCTGCGCGTTCCTGTGCAGTGCGCAGGCCGGCTACATCACCGGGCAGAACCTGCTGATCGATGGCGGCGCCTACCCGGGCACCTTCTGAGTCCACCCGCACCACCGTTTTGAGCCGTGAGTACCCCATGACGTCCAGCTTCGATCCCCATCACGTCCGCCGCGCCTTCTCGCGCGCCGCCAGCAGTTACGACGCCGCCGCGGCGCTGCAGCGCGAGGTGGAAAAGCGCCTGCTCGAATCGCTGGACTACCTGGAAAGCCGCCAGCCGCAGGTGGTGCTCGATGTCGGCAGCGGCACCGGCCACGCCAGCGCCGTGATGAAGAAGCGCTGGCCGAAGGCGCAGGTGATCGCGCTCGACCTGGCCCAGCCGATGCTGCGCGAGGCGAAGAAGCAGGCCGGCTGGTGGAAGCCGTTCTCGCGCGTATGCGGCGATGCGCAGGCGTTGCCGGTGCTGGACCAGAGCGTGGATGTGATCTTCAGCAACCTGTGCCTGCAGTGGGTGGAGGATCTGCCGGCGGTGTTCGCCGGGTTCCGCCGCGCGCTCAAGCCCGGTGGCCTGCTGCTGGTCTCCACGTTCGGGCCGGAAACCCTGATCGAACTGCGCGATGCGTTCGCCGCCACCGACGACGTGCCGCATGTCAGCCGCTTCGCCCCGATCGCGCAGTTCGGCGATGCGCTGATGATGTCCGGCTTCCGCGATCCGGTGCTGGACCGCGACCTGTTCACCCTGACCTACGACGACCTGACCGCGCTGATGCGCGAGCTGCAGGCGATCGGCGCCACCAACGCACGCCAGGACCGCCGCCACACCCTGACCGGGCGCGGGCGCTTCGATGCCGCGCGGGCGGCGTACGAGCCGCTGCGCCGCGAGGATGGCAAGCTGCCCAGCAGCTGGGAAGTGATCTACGCCCATGCCTGGGCACCGGAGGGCGGCGCGCCGATCCGCGAGCGCGGCCACGATGTCGCCACCGTGCCGGTCTCGGCGATTCCGATCCGTCGGCGGACGACGTGATGCGCCGGCGTCTGGCCGGCGTTACGGCGTAGGGCCGGGGCGAAGCGCTGCGCTAGGACGCCGGAAACAGGTCGCGGTGGAAGAAGTAGATTTCCTGCGCCAGGAACCGCCAGCTGGTGTGGAAGCTGCGGAAGCGCGTGCTCGGCGTGGACGAGGCCAGCGCATCGATGCCCAGTTCCCGGCACAGGCGCAGCGCGCGCGCCATGTGCAGCGGATCGCTGACGATGATCACGCGGTGCAGCTTGCGCTGGTCCATCAGGCGCCGTGCCTCGATCAGGTTCTGCCGGGTGGTGCGTGAGGCGGTCTCGATCAGGATCGCGTCATCCGGTACACCCTGCTTGAGCGCGTAGCGACGTGCCACCTGCGATTCGGAAAAGCGCGCGCCGGTGCCGCCGTAGCCACCGGTGAAGATCAGCAGCGGCGCATAGCCCTGCTGGTACAGATCCAGGCCGTGCCGGATGCGCTCTTCGAACACCGGTGAGGGCTTGGCGTCATACGCCGCCGCACCGAGCACGATGATCGCGTCGGCCTTCTGTGCCTGGTCGCGCTCGCCGATCCAGACAATCCACGCCGTGACCCCGAGCAGCCACACGGCCAGCACGATGCACAGCCGCCACAGCCAGCCGAAGAACCCCACCCCGGTGCGCCGGCTCATGCCGCGCTCCATGGCAGGGCGTCCAGGTCGACGTTGCCGCCCGACAGCACCACACCGACGCGTTTGCCGGCAAAGCGGGCCGGTTCGGCGAGGATCGCCGCCAGCGCGATCGCCGAGGACGGCTCGACCACCTGCTTGAGCACCTGCCAGATCAGCCGCATCGCGGCGATGGTGGCGTCATCGGCAACGGTGATCACCTGCGCCGCGCCGTGCAGCAGCGCGAAGTTCGGCGTGCCCAGCGTGCCACGCAGGCCATCGCAGACGGTATCGGGGGTGAAATCGATGCGGCGCTCGCCGGCCGCCAGCGAGCGCGCCGTATCGGCGGCCCCCAGCGGTTCGGCCAGAACCAGCCCGGTCGCCGGGGCGACCGCCTGCAGCGCCAGCCGCGTGCCCGAGGCCAGGCCACCGCCGCCCACCGGCACCACCATCATGTCCACGCCTTCGCTGGCGTGCAGCAGCTCCAGCGCGGCCGTGCCCTGGCCGGCGATCACCTGGGCATCGGTGTAGGGATGCACCAGGGTCGCCCCGGTTTCGGCCTGGACCTGCGCGCACATCGCTTCGCGCGCGGCGATCGAGGCATCGCAGCGCCACAGCGTCGCCCCGTGGCGACCGATGTTGGCCAGCTTGGCCGCCACGGCGCCCTCGGGCACGATCACATGGCAGGCGATGCCGCGGGTACGCGCGGCCAGCGCCAGGGCGGCGCCATGGTTGCCGGAGGAGTGGGTGACCACCCCGCGCCGGGCCTGCTCATCGCCCAGCGCCCAGACGGCATTGCACGCGCCGCGGAACTTGAAGGCTCCGCTGCGCTGCAGGTGTTCGGCCTTGAAGAAGATCGTGGCGCCGGTCATCGCATCCAGCGTGCGCGAGCGCAGCACCGGGGTCACGCAGGCGTGCGCGGCAATGCGCGCCGCCGCCGCCAGCACGTCGTCAACACAGGGCAAGGGTGAATCGCTCATGACGCAAGATTAACGTATGCCCCACGGCCACATGCGCCCTGATGAACGTGTCAGCATGGCAACCATTCATTCGGATCGGGCCGAGTTAAGGGCCGATTCAATGCCGTGGGCCGAAGCTGGCCCTACAGCCCTTTGGGGGGACCCATCATGAAAATGCGCCTTGTTCTTGCCGGTGGCCTGTTGTTGGCCCTGTCCGGCTGCGCGACGTACGACTATGTCGGCGGTGGCGGTGGCGGCAGTGGCTACTACCACGGCGCACCGTCGGTCGAGTACCGCTACCCGGCCGGCTATCCCTACGGCTACGGCAGCGGCTACTACGGCGGTGGCGGATATTACGGTTATGGCGGCGGCTATGGCGGTGGTTACGGCTACCCGGTGTATCGCCCCTATCCGAACTACCGTCCGCCGCACAATCATCGCCCGCCGCCGCGTCCCGGCAACGGCAATGGGGGTCATCCGACCCGTCCGCCGGATCGTCCGCGTCCGACCAACGGCGGCTCGCCGTGGCGGAACATGGATTCGGTGGGTGGCCCGCGCCGACCGCAGCAACAGCAGCAGCGACCCTCGCGTCCGCCGCAGGCACGCCCGGCCCAGGCCCCGCGGCCGGCTGCGCCGAGGATGAACGGCTCCCCGTGGCGGAATCTCAACAATGCGAACCAACGCACAGTTGAGCCCTGAGATGGCTTGATTTTCACGCGCCCGGCGGTTCACTCTAGCCGGGCGGTGACTGCCACGGTCACATAGTGTCAAAAGCGACAAGTGGCGTCACATTCGGCTCTATGTCGATATCCGCCAGGAACATCTGGATCCCCCCTGTTCCGGCCCTGTCGGATGTCGGCACCTTAAACGCAGAAGGCCCCGCTACTGGCGGGGCCTTCTGTATTTGGGCCACCCGGCCCGGCCGGGAACGGCAAAAAAACAGGGCCGGCAGTCCCCCGACTGCCGGCCCCTCTGCTTCCCCACGATGCGCTTGGACCGGCCCCTGTTCCAATTCCGGTCCGTTGCGCACAAGGCGCATGCCATCCTGGGTGCTATTGGGTTATCTGCAGAAAACGTGCCAACTTGAGGGTTGATTTCATGGCCCCCGACGAATGGCGCTAAAATCGCCACCCGCGCCCTGTCGCCAGGGCTGATCCGGGCCGCCCGGCCCCGTCCCGAGCTCCTCCGCCATGACTGACTCCTTCTACCGCTACGACGTGATCGTCATCGGCGGCGGCCACGCCGGCACCGAGGCCGCGCTGGCGGCCGCGCGCAGCGGTGCGCGCACCCTGCTGCTGACCCACAACGTGGAAACGATCGGCGCGATGAGCTGCAACCCGGCCATCGGCGGGATCGGCAAGGGCCACCTGGTCAAGGAGATCGATGCCCTGGGCGGCGCGATGGCGCATGCCGCCGACCGCGCCGGCATCCAGTGGCGCACGCTCAACGCCTCCAAGGGCCCGGCCGTGCGCGCCACGCGCTGCCAGGCCGACCGCAATCTCTACCGCATGGCGATCCGCCAGATCGTCGAGGCCCAGCCCAACCTGACCGTGTTCCAGGCGGCGGTCGATGACCTGATCATCGAAGGCGACGCCGTGCGCGGTGCGATCACCCAGACCGGCCTGCGCTTCAGCGCGGCGGCCGTGGTGCTCACCGCCGGTACCTTCCTGGCCGGCAAGATCCACGTCGGTGAAACCCAGTACGCCGCCGGCCGCATGGGCGACCCGCCGGCGACCACGCTGGCCGCGCGCCTGCGCGAGCGCCCGTTCGTGATCGACCGCCTCAAGACCGGCACGCCGCCGCGCATCGATGGCCGCTCGCTGGACTACAGCCTCATGGAAGAACAGCCCGGCGACGACCCGCGCCCGGTGATGTCCTTCCTCGGCAGCGTGGCCGAGCATCCGGCGCAGGTCAGCTGCTGGATCACCCACACCAGCGAGCGCACCCACGAGATCATCCGCAACGCGCTGCACCGTTCGCCGCTGTACAGCGGGCAGATCGAAGGCATCGGCCCGCGCTACTGCCCATCCATCGAGGACAAGGTGGTGCGCTTCGCCGAGAAGGCCAGCCACCAGATTTTCGTCGAGCCCGAAGGGCTGGACGTGGTCGAGATCTATCCCAACGGCATCTCCACCTCGCTGCCCTTCGATGTGCAGCTGGACCTGGTGCGCAGCATGCGCGGCTTCGAGAACGCGCATATCACCCGGCCGGGCTACGCGATCGAGTACGACTTCTTCGATCCGCGCGGGCTGAAGAACACGCTGGAGACCAAGACCGTCAGCGGCCTGTTCTTCGCCGGCCAGATCAACGGCACCACCGGCTATGAAGAGGCCGCCGCGCAGGGCCTGCTGGCCGGCCTCAACGCCGCCCGCTTCACCCGCGACGACGCCGGCTGGTGCCCGCGCCGCGACGAGGCGTACCTGGGCGTGCTGGTCGACGACCTGATCACCCATGGCACCAACGAGCCGTACCGCATGTTCACCAGCCGCGCCGAGTACCGGCTGCAGCTGCGCGAAGACAATGCCGACGTGCGCCTGACCGGCCCCGGCCGCGAACTGGGCCTGGTGGATGACCGTCGCTGGAGCGCGTTCCAGACCAAACAGGATGCCGTCGCACGGGAAACCGCGCGCCTGCGTGCACTGTGGGCGACGCCGGGCAATGCGCTCGGCCGCGAAGTGGAGGCCACCCTGGGCGTGGCGGTCAGCCGCGAAACCAACGTGCTGGACCTGATCAAGCGTCCCGAACTGGATTACGCCACGCTGATGCAGGTGCCCTCGCTCGGGCCGGCCGTGGCCGATGCCAAGGTCGCCGAGCAGGTCGAGATCGGGGTGAAGTACGCCGGTTACCTGGACCGCCAGCGCGATGAGATCGCGCGCCAGCAGCGCCACGAGAACACCGCCATCGCCGCGGAGTTCGATTACGCCGGCGTGCGCGGCCTCTCGGCCGAGGTGCAGCAGAAGCTCGAACGGGTGCGGCCGCAGACCATCGGCCAGGCCCAGCGCATCCCCGGCATGACGCCGGCGGCGATCTCGCTGCTGCTGGTGCACCTGGAACGCGCGCGTCGCAACAGAGTCGCGTAACAACAGCGCCCGGTATCATGACGCCGCGCCCAGCAGGGCGCGTCATTGCCTGGAGTCCGCATGTCCCCGATCCGCCCCTTCCTCGACAAACTCCCCGTGCTCGGCGAGCGCGTCTACATCGACCCGGCCTGCACGATCATCGGTGACGTGGTGCTGGGCGATGACGTCTCGGTGTGGCCGGGCACGGTGATCCGCGGCGATGTGAACCACGTGCGGATCGGCGCACGCAGCAACATCCAGGACGGCACCATCATCCACGTCAGCCACCACAGCCCGTTCAACAAGGGCGGCTACCCGACCCTGATCGGTGAAGGCGTGACGGTCGGCCACGGCACCATCATCCATGCCTGCACCATCGGCGATTACTGCCTGATCGGCATGGGTGCCTGCATCCTCGATGGCGCCAAGGTGGGCACGCACGGTTTCCTCGGCGCGGGCGCGGTGCTCGGCCCCGGCAAGGTGGTCGGCGAAGGCGAGCTGTGGCTGGGCAACCCGGCGCGGCTGGCGCGCAGGCTCAGCGACAAGGAGATCGAGTCGCTGCACTACTCGGCCGATCACTATGTGCGCCTGAAGGATCAGTACCGCGGTTGATTGCGGTAAAGTCCTCAGCCGACCAGGAAGCAGTCGAGACCCGCATGCCCCCGCTGGCAGACCGGAGAGGAATCCGGCGTCCCCTGTGGCCTTCCGTACGATCCACCGTGACGTGCCGCCGATGAGCGCGCCCATGCTGGACACCTACCGGGAGGTCATCACACCCGAAGGCGTGCCCCTGCACCTGCCCGTGGCCGGTCCGTTGCCGCGTGCGCTGGCCTGGGCGATCGACTTCGTGATCCGCATCGGCGCGCTGATGATCCTCAGCATTCCGCTGGCCTTCCTCGGGGGCTTCGGTCAAGGGCTCTACCTGGGCCTGATGTTCCTGTTGCTGTGGGCCTATACCATCGTCCAGGAAGCGTGTTGGGGCCGCACCCTGGGCAAACGCGCCATGGGCCTGCGCGTGGTCGCGCGCGATGGCGGACCGATCGGCTGGATGAGCGCGATCACCCGCAACCTGCTGCGCACCGTGGACATGCTGCCGTTCGGCTACGCGCTCGGCCTGCTGTCGAGTCTGTTCGATGCGCATGGCCGCCGCCTCGGCGACCTGGTCGCCGGCACCGTGGTGATCCACCAGGGTGCGCCGCCGCTGGGCGGCAGCGTGCCGGTCGGCAGCGTGCTGGTGCCACCGCACCCCTTGCAGCCGGCCGAGCAGGCGGCCGTGGTCGCCTTCGCCGAGCGTGCGCCGCGGCTGTCGACCCCGCGCCAGCAGGAGCTGGCCGATATCGCCGCGCCGCTCACCGGAAGCCGCGGCCAGGTCGGCGTGCTGCGCCTGTATGCGATGGCCAACTGGCTGTTGGGACGCCGATGAGACAGGAACAGTTCGTCGCCCGCTACCAGGCCGAATGGCAGGCGCTGGAGCAGTGGCTGACCCAGCGCGGCGAGCATCCACGGCAGGCGCGCCGGCAAGCCGCCCACGAGGGCCTGGACGACGGTGATTTCCCGCAGCGCTACCGCCGCCTGTGCCAGCAGCTGGCGCTGGCGCGCCGGCGCGGTTACAGCCCGCAGCTGGTCGCGCGGTTGCAGCAGCTGATGCAGCAGGGCCACACCCTGCTCTACCGCACGCCGCGACCGCAGTGGCAGCGCGCGCTCGCCTTCCTGTTCGCCGATTTCCCGCAGCTGGTGCGCAGCCAGGCGCGCAGCATGTGGGTGGCCGCAGCCTTGTTCGTAGTGCCGCTGGTGGGCAGTTTCGCGCTGGTGCTGTGGCGCCCGGAGCTGATCCACCTGCTGCTGGACAACGCGCGCATCGCCGAATTCGAGCGCATGTACGATCCGGCCTCGCCGAACCTGGGCCGCGACAGCGGCACCAACTGGACCATGTTCGGCTACTACATCATGAACAACATAAGCATCGGCCTGCGCACGTTCGCCTTCGGGTTGATCGCCGGCGTCGGCACGGTGCTGGTGATGCTGTTCAACGGTGTCGGCATCGGCTCGATCGCCGGCCATCTGCAGCACATCGGCCACGGCGATCCGTTCTGGCGCTTCGTGGCCGGCCATGGCGCGTTCGAGCTGACCGCGATCGTGATCGCCGGCGGCGCCGGCCTGCAGCTGGGCATGAAACTGCTTGCCCCCGGGCGGCGGCGGCGCATCGATGCGCTGGTCGAGGGCGGCGTGATCGGAGCCAAGCTGTGCGTGGGGGTCGCGGCGATGCTGCTGATCGCCGCCTTCATCGAAGCCTTCTGGTCCTCGATCGCGGCGATCCCGGCATGGGGGAAATACAGCGTGGCCGCGGTGCTGTGGACCACGGTGTTCGTCTGGTTGTGGCGCGGTGGACGCGGGGCGGCCGATGCAGATTGATCGGCTCAACGTCGTGCTGCGGGCACGCTCGGGCTGGGAGGCCATGGAGCTGGGCATGGCCCTGGTGCGCCGCCATGCGGCTGCGGTCTGGGCGCCTTGGCTGGCCGTGTCGCTGCCGGTGTTCGTGCTGCTCAACGCCGTGGCGTGGTGGACCGACAGCTTCGGCTGGGCCTGGCTGGCGATGTGGTGGCTCAAGCCGCTGTTCGAGCGCATCGCGCTGTACGTGATCTCGCGCGGGGTGTTCGGCGATGCGTCGACGACCCGGCAGACCCTGCGCGCGCAGCGCTCCTGGGGCTGGCAGGGCTTCTGGGGTTATCTCGGCTGGCGACGCCTGAGCCCGCTGCGCTCGGTGCTGCTCCCGGTCAACCTGCTGGAAGGTGCTGATCCGGCGCATCGGCGCCAGCGGCGCCGTGCGATCGCCGGGGGCGCACTGGGCCATGCGCTGCTGCTCACGCTGGTGTGCATGGTGTTCGAGATCGTGCTGGTGGCCGGCGGCATCGCGGCGGTATTCCTGTTCATTCCGGTGGACCTGCTGTCCGAATCCTGGCGCGCGGCGTGGGAGCTGGCCAAGCAGGACATGCCGGCGTGGATGCAGCTGGGCGTGAACCTGCTGTTCTGGGGCGCGGCCACGGTGATCGGTCCGTTCTACGCAGGCGCGGGCTTCGGGCTGTACCTGGACCGGCGTACGCAGATGGAGGCGTGGGATCTGGAGATCGCCTTCCGGCGCCTGCGCGTACGGCTGCAGCAGGCGGCGCCGTTGCTGATGCTGGCCCTGGTGCTGATCTGGCCGGGCGCGGCGCTGCACGCCCAGCAGGTGCCGCCGTCGAACACCAAGGGCGCGGTGGCGGCACCGGCCGATGACACGCCGTCGCTCGAGGACGGCCTGGCGCCCGCCTCCGATGCGGCCGACGCGGCCGACGCCGCTGACGAAGACGGCGAAGAAGACGATCCACCGCTGACCTACGACAACGATCCGGCCAACACACCGGTCGGCATCTTCGGCGGCGAAGCGGTGGATACGGCCGGCTTCCGCCAGGCCGTGCAGCGCGCGTACGAAGACCCGCTGCAGAGCCCGACCCGCGAGGTGACCGAGTGGAAGCGCACGGACACCGACGCAGTCGATGTCGAGAAGGCCAAGCGCGAGGCCGCGACCAAGGGCACCTCTCAACGCGGTGCCAAGGGTCCGTTGTTGCCGGCACAGATCGCCGAGTGGACGCTGTGGGCGTTCGTGGGGTTGCTGGTGGTGCTGCTGCTGGCCACCGCGCCGCGCTGGCTGCCGTGGCTGCGCGGCTCCGGCCAGCGCCGTCGCGCAACGGCCACGGCGATCGTGGAAGACGCGATCCGGATACCGGACGTGGCACCGCCCGATCCCGCCGCACGTGCGCGTGCGCTGTGGCAGGAGGGACGCCCCCGCCAGGCGCTGGCGCTGTTGTATCGCGCCAGTGTGGACAGCATGAGCGAACGCGCGCAGGTCAGCCTGCCACCGGGGGCCACCGAAGCGCAGTGCCTGCGCGCCTCGCGACGGATGCCGGTCGAGGCCGACCGCAGCCTGTTCGCGCGCATCGTGCGGGTCTGGCAGTACGCCGCCTATGCGGGCCAGTTGCCGACCGATGACGACTTCGACACGCTGGCCTCCACACTGCAGGCCCAGTTCGGGTGGCACGCATGAGCGCCCGCCTGCGCTGGCTGCTGGTTGGCCTCGTGCTGCTGGTGATCGCGGTGCCGCTGGCGATCCTGTTCCTGCGCACGCACGAGCGGGTGACCGAAGTGGAACGCCTGCCCCCGCAGGGCGAAGCGAGCTACAACCCGCTGTATGTGCTCGGCCAGGCGCTGCGTGCGGACGGCCTCACGGTGCAGTCGCGGCCGCGCCTGGACCTGACCCGCATGCCGTTGGCGCCGGGCGATACCGTCGTGCTGCTGCAGGACAGTGCGGAGGTCCCCGCGCCCGCGGTGGCCGCCCTGATGGCCTGGGTGGCACGCGGCGGGCATCTGATCGTGCGCACGCCACCGATCGGCAAGGACGAGGCGCGCAACGGGCCGCTGCTGGAAGCGCTCGGCGTGGACAGCGAAGGCCATGAAAGCGACTGCCAGCCGTTCCACGTGCGCGATGACCCGCAGCATGTCGAGTTCTGCGATGGACGCCGCTTCGCGGTCACGCCGCCCACCGGCATCACGCTCGAGCGGGGCTGGGGAGATGAGGAAAGCCGGGTCTTCGCCCGCCTGCGCCACGGCCATGGCCGCATCGATGTGCTGGCCGACATGGCCTTCATGCACGGCAAGGGCCGGCCCAACCCGACGGTCCCCCCGAATGCTGCCAACGCGATCGTCGATGGCCTGCACGACAAGGCGCACCGCGATCTGACCCGCTACGTGCTGGCGCCGAACCATGGCAAGGGCACGATGTGGCTGGTCTACGCCTCCCGTCCGCCCTCGCTGTGGAACCGCGTGTTCTACCTCGGTTGGCCGGTGTGGGCGCCGTTGCTGCTGGCCCTGCTCGGCTGGCTGTGGCAGCGTGCGCAGCGGCTGGGCAGCGAACTGCCTTCGCCGCCGGCCGAACGCCGCTCCCTGCTGGAGCACATCCGCGCCAGCGGCGAGCACCTGTTGCGCTTCGGCAAAGCGCCGCTGTTGTACGACGCGGTCCGCCGTGCCTTCCTGGCTCGCCTGCGACGGCGCTCACCGACGGCCGCCGCGCTGACCGGCGACGCGCGGGTGCACGCCGTCGCCACCCTGCTGCAGTGGTCGCACGCACGCGTGCAGACTGCCTTGACCCCACCCGCTTCCCACGACGTCGCCGGCCTGCGCGACCGCATCCGCCTGCTGATCCAGATGAGAAACCTGCTATGACCGAGCCGACGCTTCCGCCGCCGCTGTCCCCTCCTGCCGTGACCGCGCCGCCGTCGCCGTCGCCGTTGTCCGAGCGCGTCGATGCCGTGCGCGACGCCGTCGGCCGCGCTTTCATCGGCCAGCCCGAGGTGCTCGACCAGATCCTGATCGCCCTGCTGGCCGGTGGCCATGTGCTGATCGAAGGCGTTCCCGGGCTGGGCAAGACCCTGCTCGTGCGTGCCCTCGCCCAGGCGCTGGAGCTGGACTATGGCCGCGTGCAGTTCACCCCGGACCTGATGCCCAGCGATGTCAGCGGCCATGCGGTGTACGACCCGAAGACCGAGAGCTTCAAGATCCGTCGCGGCCCGGTGTTCACCAACCTGCTGCTCGCCGATGAAATCAACCGCGCCCCGGCCAAGACCCAGTCGGCCCTGCTGGAAGTGATGCAGGAAGGCCAGGTCACCATCGAGGGCAAGGCGTTCGCGCTGACCCCGCCGTTCCTGACCCTGGCCACGCAGAACCCGGTCGAGCAGGAAGGCACCTACCCGCTGCCCGAAGCGCAGCTGGACCGCTTCCTGCTCAAGGTGCTGATCGATTACCCGACGCTGGACGACGAGAAGCGCATGGTCGATGCGATCACCACCGGCCGCAGCGCGGCCGACTTCGATCTCTCGCAGGTGCCACGTGTACTGAGCGGGGCCGAGGTGGTCGCGCTGCAGCAGGCGACCGCGGCGATCACGGTCGATCCGGAAGTGATCGACTACGCGGTGCGTATCGTCGCCGCCACGCGGCAGTGGCCGGGTATCGCGCTCGGTGCCGGCCCCCGCGGCAGCATCGCGCTGGTGCGTGCGGCGCGTGCGCAGGCGGTGCTGTCCGGCCGTGATTTCGTCACCCCCGACGACGTGCGCGACATCGCCAAGCCGGCGTTGCGCCACCGCATCGCCTTGGCACCGGAACTGCAGATCGAAGGACAAAGCGCCGACGATGCATTGACCGCACTGCTGGCCAAGGTGGACGCACCACGCAAATGAGTGCGCGCGCCGTCCATCGCGGGCGACCGGCATGAGGCCGGGACCGCTGCTGCTGGCACTGCTGGCCGGCTGGGGCCTGCTCGGCGTGCCGGTGGTGCTCGGTGCCTGGCCGCACGCGGCCTGGTGGGCGATCGGTGCCGGTGTGGGCCTGATCGCACTGGTGGACCTGCTGCGCCTGCGCCGCCAGCCCTCGCCCAGCGTGCACCGCGCGCTGCCAGAGTCGCTGGCGCTGAACGTCGAGCGCGAGGCCACGCTGCGGCTGGAATCGAGCCGGCACCAGCGCGTGGAGGTGTTCGATCTGGTGCCCGGTGGCTGGGCCCTGCAGGGCCTGCCGCGTGCGCTGGCGCTCAAGCCGATGGTCAGCAGCAGCGTGGCATATCGGCTGACGCCCACCGCGCGTGGCCGCTTCGTGTTCGAGGGCGTGCACCTGCGCATGCACAGCGCCTGGCGGCTGTGGCATCAGCGGCGGCAGCTGCCGCCCGCGATGACAGTGCGCGTGTACCCCAACTTCGCACCGCTGACCCGCTTTGCGTTGTTCAGTGCCGAACAGGCCTCGCGCCTGGTCGGTGCCCACCTCAAGCGCCGTCGCGGCGAAGGCACCGATTTCCACCAGATGCGCGAGTACCGCATCGGCGACAGCCTGCGCCAGATCGACTGGAAGGCGACCGCGCGGGCGCGCAAGCTGATCTCACGCGAGTACCAGGACGAGAAGAACCAGCAGCTGGTGCTCATGATCGACACCGGCCGGCGCATGATGGCCAGCGAAGGCGGCCTGTCGCACTTCGATCATGTGCTCAATGCAGCGCTGGTGGTCTCCTACCTCGCGCTGCGCCAGGGTGACGGCGTGGGCCTGTTCGCCGCCGGTGGCGAAAGCCGCTGGGTCGCACCGAAACGCGGCATGGGCACCATCGATACTCTGCTGCGCGCCAGCTACGACCTGCAGGCGCAACCGGTCGCCACTGATTACCTCGCCGCGGCCACCGAGCTTTCGCTGCGGCAACGCCGGCGCTCGCTGGTGATGCTGGTCACCAACGTGCGCGATGAAGACATCGAAGACCTCCTCGCGGCCGTGCGCCTGCTGCAGCGCCAGCACCTGGTGTGCGTGGCCAGCCTGCGCGAACGCGCGCTGGACGATGCGCTGGCCCAGCCGGTGGAGACCCTGCAGGACGCCACCCAGGCCGGTGCGATCGCCCGCTACCTGCAGCAGCGCAGCGACGCACATGACGCGCTGCGCAGCCATCGGGTGATGGTGCTGGATGTCACCGCCGAGGCACTGCCCGGGGCGCTGGTGGAGCGCTATCTGGCGGTCAAGCGGGATGGGTTGTTGTAACGCGTACCGACCAACGGTCGGTAGCTACGCAGCGATGCGGGCGCTGACGATCAGGCGCGTTATCGCCTTCTGCACGACCGCACGATTGCGGGCAAGCTTCATCCACCCCGGCAGGCGGGAGAACATTGAACGATGCACGCCACGGCTTTCGCGCAGTGACGCGTTGACGTAATCCAGAAGGGCCTGCAGATGCGCTGTGTTGTACGCCCATAGCAGACCGGCGCGGGTCGGCTCGACCAGGCGCAGGGGTAGGCCGAAATGCGGATCGGCCGGGTCCCCAGCGCGCAGTGGGCGTACCGTGACGCTGACCTCGCTGCTGCGCCCGCATTGCGCGCACTCCGCAGGCAACGTGCCCGGCACCCCGGTGGTCGCAGATGGTCGGTGCTGGTGTACGGACAGCCATTGATGTCCGCAGTGGCCACAGGGCCGACGCCCATCCAGGCGGACCGGGCCCACCCAGGGGTTGTCGACGCTGTCCAATGCCGCGCTGCAACCGGTGCAGCGGAAGCGTGCGGTCCAGCGATACGGTGCCCAGCTCGCCAGCACCCAGCCAGGCGTATCGCAGCGGTGGCAGCGTACAGCCACGCGATCGGCAAACGCCTGCAGGCTGCGGCCGTCATCGAAGTGACGGCCGGCAACAGGTGTTGTGCGCCCGCGCGAGCCGGGCCGGCGCTGCACAGCCATCAGACGAAGATACGCGTCGGCGCTTCGTCGATGATCGCGTGCGGAACGAAGCGGGCGCTGTCGCGGGTGATCCGGCTGTTGTCTTCGCGGATGCCCATGCCACAGGCCTGGTCGCCCACGATCCAACTGCCGATCAGCGGATAAGCGCCATCGAACGCGGTGAGCGGATGCGCGGCCTGGCGGATCGCCGGGCCGGTGTACGGGCCTTCGCTTTCCTGCCAGCTGCCGTCGGCCAGGTGCATGGCCACGTTGGCGCCCTCGCGCGAGAACAAGGGCTTGCGCACCCAGCCGCGCGGCAGCTCGCTGCCGTCGTCGAACTCGGCGGCGAGCAGGTTCGGGTGGCCACGGTGACGCTGCCACAGCAGCGGCAGCACGCCCTTGTTGCTGAGGATCGCCTTCCAGGCCGGTTCCAGCAGCTGCACGCCCGAGGCGGGCAGCGCCTGGCCGAACGACTCTGTCATCAGGTCTTCCAGCGGGTACAGCTTGAACAGGCTGCCGATCACGGTGTCGTCGAGCGCGGTGAAGCGCCCGTCCTCGGACAGGCCGATATCCTCGATCGCGATCGCTTCGCCACGCAGGCCGGCCTGGGCCGCACAGTCGCGCAGGTAGGCGACGGTGCCCTGGTCTTCTTCCGAAGCACCGACCGCACTGAAATACAGCGGCGGCGGCAACTGGGCCGCCAGTTCGCCGAAACGTTCGACCAGCGCCTCATGGATCGCGTTGAACTGATCGGCATGCGGCGGCAGCCGGTTCTGGTTGCGCTGGTCCTCCAGCCACTGCCACTGGAAGAACGAGGCCTCGAACAGCGAGGTGGGCGTGTCGTAATTCAGCTCGTACAGCTTGGCCGGGCCGCTGCCGTCGTAGGCGAAATCCAGCCGCCCATACAGATGCGGCTCGCGGCGGCGCCAGCTGTCCGCGATCCAGTCGCGGAACTGCGGCGGGATCGCCAGCTGGTCCATCAACTGCTGGCTGCCCACCACCTCGTCGACCAGATCCATCGCCATCGCATGCAGCTCGGCGCTGGGATCTTCGATGTCCTGTTCGATCTGACGCAGGGTGAAGGCGTAGTACGCGGTTTCATCCCAGTACGGCAGGCCATCGATGGTGTGGAAACGGAACCCCGACTCTTCGGCCCGGGCGCGCCATTGGCTGCGCTCGGCGATACGCACGCGCTGCATCGATCAGCCGCCGACGCTGCTGCGGTTGCTGCTGGTGTTGCCGAAGCCACCGCGGCTGGCGGTGACCGCACGGTTCGGGGTGGCGCTGACCGGGGCCAGGCCGGCCTTGCCGGCGCCGATGCCGCTGGCGGTGTTCAGCCCGCCGGTCGACGGACCCGGGCGTGCCCAGCCCTTGGCCTTGTCCTGATAGGCCGGGCTTGCCGCCGGCTGCTGGGCCAGGCCTGCACCGCCGCGGTTGCTGAGCATCTGCGACATGAAGAAGCCCATCATCATCGGGCCGATGAACGAATGGCCGGTGGAGGTCTTCTGTTCCACGCACTGCTCGGCGTTGTACTCGGCTTCGCAGGCTTCACGCGAGGCGTACTTGGGGGCGGCATCGGCAGACTGCTTCTGCGCTTCGGCAAAGGCCGTGCGGCAGCTGGACGGATCGCCGGTGGCTTCGGTACAGGCCTGCACCGAGGTGTAGAGCCCTTCCTGCACCTGCACGGCCTCGTTCTTCTGGCAGGCGGTGAACAGCAGCGGCGCAGCGCTCATCAGCAGCAGCGCAGTGGTCCTGGAACGTTTCATGGCGTCATGCCCCCTAATACGGTTATCTCCCCAATCATGCCTGATCGGGGCGAACAACCAAAACCGGCAAAGTCCAAAACATGAACAGCGTTTCAGGATTCGATCGCGCGGCAGCGGCGAAGGTGGTTGCAAACGCAACCGGAATTTTTCGGCAGAATCGAGGTGAAACGCGCCCCCACGGCCCGCCAGATCCTGCCAGCCACCATGCCTGAATACCGCTCCCGCACCTCCACCGCCGGCCGCAACATGGCTGGTGCACGCGCCCTGTGGCGCGCCACCGGGATGACCGACGGCGACTTCCACAAGCCGATCATCGCCGTCGCCAACTCGTTCACCCAGTTCGTGCCCGGCCACGTGCACCTCAAGGACCTGGGCCAGCTCGTGGCGCGCGAGATCGAGCAGGTCGGCGGCGTGGCGAAGGAGTTCAACACCATCGCGGTGGATGACGGTATCGCCATGGGCCACGACGGCATGCTGTATTCGCTGCCCAGCCGCGAAATCATCGCGGACTCGGTGGAGTACATGGTCAACGCGCACTGCGCCGATGCGCTGGTGTGCATCTCCAACTGCGACAAGATCACCCCCGGCATGCTGATGGCCGCGCTGCGCCTGAACATCCCGGTGGTATTTGTCTCCGGTGGGCCGATGGAAGCGGGCAAGACGCGCCTGTCCGAGCACAAACTGGACCTGGTCGATGCGATGGTGATCGCCGCGGATGAAAGCGCCAGCGATGAGAAGGTCGCCGAGTACGAGCGCAGCGCCTGCCCTACCTGTGGCTCGTGTTCGGGCATGTTCACCGCCAACTCGATGAACTGCCTGACCGAAGCGCTGGGCCTGTCGCTGCCCGGAAACGGCTCGACCCTGGCCACGCATGCCGACCGCGAGCAGCTGTTCCGCCGCGCCGGGCGACTGATCGTGGAGCTGTGCCATCGCTGGTATGGCGGTGAGGAGATCGGTGCCCTGCCGCGTGGCATCGCGACCCGCGCGGCGTTCGAGAACGCGATGACGCTGGATATCGCGATGGGCGGTTCCACCAACACCATCCTGCACCTGCTGGCCGCCGCGCAGGAGGCGGAAGTCGACTTCGACCTGCATGCCATCGATGCGCTGTCGCGCCGTGTGCCGCAGCTGTGCAAGGTCGCCCCGAATACCCCGAAGTACCACATGGAGGATGTGCATCGTGCCGGTGGCGTGTTCGGCATCCTCGGCGAACTCGCGCGCGGGGGGCTGCTGCATACCGACGTGCCGACCGTGCACAGCCGCACCCTGGCCGAGGCGATCGCGCGCTGGGATGTCGCGGTGAGCACCGATGAAACGGTGCACGACTTCTTCCGTGCCGGGCCCGCCGGCATCCCGACCCAGGTCGCCTTCAGCCAGGCCACGCGCTGGCCGACGCTGGACGTGGACCGTGCCGAAGGCTGCATCCGCGCCGTGGCGCATGCCTATTCGGCCGAGGGCGGGTTGGCGGTGCTGCGTGGCAATCTGGCCGTCGATGGCTGCGTGGTGAAGACCGCCGGCGTCGATGAATCGATCCATGTGTTCGAAGGCAACGCGCGTGTGTTCGAAAGCCAGGACGCCGCCGTGGCCGGCATCCTCGCCGACACGGTGGTGGCCGGCGACGTGGTGGTGATCCGCTATGAAGGCCCGAAGGGCGGCCCGGGCATGCAGGAAATGCTGTACCCGACCAGCTATCTGAAATCCAAGGGCCTGGGCAAGCAATGCGCACTGCTCACCGACGGTCGTTTCTCCGGCGGCACTTCGGGCCTGTCGATCGGGCATGCCTCGCCGGAAGCGGCCTCGGGCGGCACCATCGGCCTGGTCCGCGACGGCGACCGCATCCGCATCGACATTCCCGCACGGCGCATCGATCTGCTGCTGGATGACGCCACGCTGGCCGCACGCCGCGCCGAGCAGGATGCACTGGGCTGGAAGCCACGCGAGGCCCGCCCGCGCAAGGTCACCGGCGCGCTGAAGGCCTACGCGTTGCTGGCCACCAGTGCCGACAAGGGTGCGGTGCGGGACCTGGCGAAGCTGGAAGAGTAGGTCCACGCCATGCGTGGATGCGTGCAGTTTCAGGCTCATCGGAGAGCAGCCACGCATGGCGTGGCTCTACCGCTGTGAACGCCACGACCCCGTGGCTGTCTGATGCACCCCTACCCGATCACCCGCTTGAACGGCGGCAGTGAATCGATGATGCGCTTGCCGTAGCGGCGGGTCAGCAGCCGCGAGTCGAGGATGATCACGCGGCCGGTATCGGTGGAGGTGCGGATCAACCGGCCGGAGAACTGGGTGAGCGTACGCAACGCGTGCGGGATCGCGATCAGGTTGAAGGCGTTCAACCCGCGGCTTTCGAACCACTCGCTCAGGGTGGAGGTCTGCGGGTCGGTCGGGACCGCGAACGGCACCTGGGTGATCACCACCGTGGTGCAGGCTTCGCCCGGCAGGTCGAGGCCTTCGCCGAAGGAATTGAGCCCGAACAGCACCGAGCCCTCGCCGGCCGAGGTGCGCCGCAGGTGCTCGTCGATCATCTTCTGCTTGGCGGTTTCGCCCTGCACCAGCACCTGTCTGCGCTGCGCGGCCGGCATCAGCTCGGCCACCTTTTCCATCTTCCAGCGCGAAGTGAACAGCACGATGCTTCCCTTGTCCCAGTCCAGTTCCTTGACCAGGTACTTGGCGATTTCCTTGGGGTGACCTTCCTTGTCATCCGGGGTGACCGGGAACGCCGGCACGATCAGCTGCGCCTGGTTGGGCAGATCGAACGGCGACGCGAGCGAGACCATCTCGGCCTCGGCCGGAATGCCGTTGTCGATCGCCAGCGCCTGGAAGTCCCCGCCGCCGGTGAGCGTGGCCGAGGTCATCACCACCGAATCCACTTCATCCCAGAGCAGCTTGCGCAGCACGTTCGCGGCCGAGACCGGCGAGCCATGCAGGACCAGGTCACCATCGCGCGAGAGGGTGATCCAGCGCGCGGTCGGCGGCTGGCCGTCCTTGTCTTCGCGGCGCCAGCCGGTCCACAGGTTGTGCTGCTGCTCGATCATCTCCAGCGCCATGCCGAGGTTGCGCTGCAGGCGCTCGCGCGCGGCATCCTCGGGCTTGCCCTTGGCCACCTGCGTCAGCGCGGCGTGCGCCCAGTTGAACAGCGCGCGGGTATCGTCGGCGATGGCCTCGATATCCGGCATCCAGATCTCCGGCAGGCGACCATTCGGGGCGCGCCACATCGGCTCCTGCGCGGACGGGTCCGGCCGCCAGCTGCGGTCGATCACGTCGCGGAAGGCCTTGAGCTGCTTGCTGACCTTGGCGGCGGCCTCGATGGCCTCGTTGGGCAGCAGGTTGCCCAGCTTGTCCTTGTCCACCGCGCGGTAGGACGCGGCGATCAGCACCTGCAGGCGGCCGGTACGCTTGGCCATCTCGTCCAGCGCGAGGCTGGCCGCGCCCTGGTCGATGGCGACGTTGCCGATGTGATGGCCTTCGTCGAGGACCAGCAGCATGTCCGACGGCGGCGCGATCAGCGGCTGGCCGTTGTCGCTCTCCCCGATCGACAGCGCCGACAACAGCAGCGCGTGATTGGTCACCACGATCTGCGCCTCGCGCACCGTGTTGCGCGAGCGCAGCACCGCACACTGCGCGGAGTAGGCGCACTTGCGCCCGGCGCAGCCCGAGGCCGGCGTGGTGATGCGCGAGCGCAGGGTGTTGCTGATCGTTTCCGGGGCGTTGTCCAGGTCACCGTTCCAGCGGCCTTCGAGGAAGGCCTTGGTCAGCGACTGCGCCAGGTCCATTTCAATCGGTGCGAGCGGGCGATCGAACAGCGGCTGCTCGTCCTCGAACATGCCTTCCTGCGCGCCGTCGCCATGCGCTTCGGCGGCATTGCGGGTGCACAGGTAACGGGTGCGCCCCTTGGCCAGCGCCACGGTCGCTTCGATGCCGGTGGCCTTGAGGAAATTGGGGATGTCGCGCTCGACCAGCTGCGACTGCAGCGCCACGGTGCCGGTGCTGATCACCAGCTTCTTCTTGGTCGCCAGCGCGATCGGCACGCCGGCGGTCAGGTAGCCCAGCGACTTGCCGACGCCGGTCGGCGCTTCGACCACGCCGACGCCGCCACTGTGCGAGAGCGCACGCGACACCACGCCGATCATCTGGCTCTGCGAGCGCCGGGTACTGAAGCCGGGCGTATTGGCCTGCAGCTTGGCGTAGGCGTCGCGGATGCCGGCCTTGAGCTCGTCGTTCAGGGCGCGGGGAGCTTCAACTTTTTCGGTCACGCCGGGGGACTGCCTGACTGGATCACGGTCCCCATTTTCTCACGACGCGAGGGCCGTGACCGGCGCCATTTTCCGCGCCGGTTCATATCCGTGACGCGGCCCACGCGAAAGGTGTGGACCACGACAGGCGGCAGTACCCGCTCAGCGCGGCGGCAGCGGCGGAGACGGTTGAACGGCGCGGCCGCGCAGTGCGCGGGTCATCGCCCAGACCAGCAGGACCAGCGCGAGCGCCTCGAACAGGTTGAGCGCGAAGTGGCCGACACCCAGCAGCGTCGACATCAGCTGCAGGTTCTCGTAGTTGCCCTGCTGCACCAGCCACATCGGCACCACGTTCAGTACCAGGCCTGCCAGGGTGGTCAGGGCCAGCACGCCCAGGGCCCACAGGGCCACGCTGCGTATCGACCCGCGCGGGGTATCCACCACCCAGACCACGGCGATCGCCAGCGCGATCAGCACGGGCAGGCGTACGCCGACCATGCCCAGCATCGAAATCAGCAGGTCCATGTTCACCGGCTCAGTCCTCGCCGACCAGCGGCGCCAGTTGGGTTCGCAGCTCGGTGTAGACCGCATCGGTCTGCGGACGCACCGCGTGCCACTGCAGGAAGCTCTCGGCGGCCTGTTCGACCAGCATGCCCAGGCCATCGACGATGTTGCGGCAGCCGGCCGAGCGCGCCCACGCAGTGAAGGCGATGGCCGCCTCGCCATAGTTGAGGTCCACTGCGGTGGTCATGCTGTTGACCAGCGACAACGGCAGCTTGAACTCCGCGGCGCGGTCGCGGCCGGCCGAGGTGGCGTTGATGATCAGCTCGAAATCGCCCAGTTCGCGGATGTCTTCCCAGTAGCGGGTGATCGCGCGGCCCGGCTCGCCCATCGCGTCGATCAGCGCGTCGGCGCGTTCCGGCGTGCGGTTGACCACCACCAGCTCCAGGATGCCGGCATCCAGCAGGGCCGGAGCCACGCTGCGGGCCGAGCCGCCGGCACCGATCAGCAGGGTGCGGCGGCCACGCAGGTCCAGTCCGTGGCGGTCGGTGAGGTCGCGGACCAGGCCGATACCATCAGTGGTGTCGCCGTGCCAGCGGTCGCCCTTGCGCAGCAGCGTGTTGACCGCACCGGCGCGGCGCGCGCGCGAGGTCAGCGTGGTGCACAGCGCGAAGGCGGCTTCCTTGTGCGGCGCGGTGATGTTGGCGCCCACGCCCCCCTCGGCGGCGAAGGCCTCCAGGGCCGCCAGGAACTCGGCCGGCGATGCCTCGATCGCGCGGTAATCCAGCGCCAGGCCTTCCTGCCGGCCGAACGTGACATGGATGTGCGGCGACTGCGAATGCGCGATGGGCTGGCCGAATACGGCGTAACGGTCGGTCATGGGTTTCCTGCTCCGGGCCTAGAATGGAACGCAAACCCCAACGGACGCGATGATGCGCATTCCATTGTCTCTGCTCGCGCTGAGCGCCAGTTTACTCTGCACACCCGCCGCGATGGCGCTTTCCGAATTCGGCATCGAGGGCATGGGCGTGGTCTCGACCAAGGCCAATGAGGCCCAGGCCACGATCGCGCCGGACGGCCAGCGCATCGTCTGGGCCAGCGACCGCGCCGGGGGCAGCGGCGGCTGGGACCTGTGGCAGGCGGTGCTGCGCGATGGCCGCTGGCAGGATGCCTCCCCGCTCGCGCTCAACAGTGCACGCGACGAACGCGATCCCTACTTCAGCCACGATGGCCGCTGGCTGTACTTCGCCTCCGACCGCAGCGGCGGCCGGGGCGGGTTCGATCTGTACCGTGCCCCGGTGGGTGCCGATGGCACCCTCGGCCCCGTCCAGGCCCTGCCAGCACCGCTCAACACCCGCGATGACGAACGTGCGCCCGCACTGCGACCGGATGGACGCACCCTTCTGTTCTCACGCAATGGCAAGCAGACCCAGGGCGGCTTCGATCTGTATCTGGCGCCCGTGCAGGGCGAGGGCTTCGGCACCGCGCAGGCCCTGCCTGCTCCGCTCAATACGGCGGCCGACGAACTCGGTGCCGCCTGGCTGGACAATGAGGGCGCACTGGCCTTCACCCGCGCGACCGATGGGCATTCGCAGGTGTGGCGGGTGGGCTGCGATCACCGCCAGGCGGCGGAGCCGCTGACGCTGTCATTCAATACCGCCGACGGCCAGACCGGCGCGCCGGTGGTGGACGCCTCGAAGCCGTCGGAGATGGTCCTTGCTGGCGTGGCACGCGCACCGCGTGCCGGCGGGCTGGATCTGTACCGTATCAAGACGCCGTCAGCGCCCCGGGGTCCGGGCTGCGGGTGACGTTGCGGGGCCGAAAGGCAGCCACGCGTGGCGTGGCTCTACCCGTGGAGGCGGCGTCGCCCAGCGTCAATGGCCCTGCAGCAGCGCCGCACGTTGCTGCTCGTACTGCGCTTCGCTGATCTCGCCGTGGTCCTTGCGCTGGTTCAACGCGGCCAGCTGCGCCTGCAACGCGGGCGACAGCTGCGCCTCACGGGCGATGCGGGCGGCGGCGGAGGGTTGCTCCGGTGCCTGCCGCGCGGCGCGGCGCACGCCACGGATCACCAGCCCGATGACCACGGCGAAGGCCAGTACACCGGCACTCCAGGTCACCCACTGTAGCCATCCCATCGTCTGCATCATCGTCGTCCTGTCTCGGGGTGGGCGCGTATTGTCAGCGCTCGCGCAGCCAACGCGCCACCTGCGGGGCGAAATAGGTCAGCACGCCATCGGCGCCGGCACGCTTGAAGCCGATCAGCGACTCCATCACGCAGGCCCGCTCGTCCAGCCAGCCATTGGCGAAGGCGGCCTTCATCATCGCGTACTCGCCGCTGACCTGGTAGGCGAAGGTCGGCACGCCGAACTGCTGCTTCACCCGGCGCACGAGGTCCAGGTAGGGCATGCCGGGCTTGACCATCACCATGTCCGCACCCTCTTCCAGGTCCAGCGCGATCTCGCGCATGGCCTCGTCACCGTTGGCCGGGTCCATCTGGTAAGTCTTCTTGTCCGCCTTGCCGAGGCCGGTGGAACTGCCGACCGCATCGCGGAACGGACCGTAGAACGCCGAGGCGTACTTGGCCGAGTAGGCCATGATGCGCACGTTGACGTGGCCGGCGGCATCCAGCGCGCGGCGGATCGCACCGATGCGGCCGTCCATCATGTCCGAGGGCGAAATGATGTCCACGCCCGCCTCGGCATGCGACAGCGACTGCTTCACCAGTGCCTCGACGGTGATGTCGTTGAGCACATAGCCCTTGTCATCGATGATGCCGTCCTGGCCATGCGTGGTGTACGGATCCAGCGCGACGTCGGTCATCACGCCCAGTTCCGGGAAACGCGACTTCAGCGCGCGGATCGCACGCTGCGCGAGGCCGTTCTCGTCCCATGCCGCCGCCGCATCGAGCGACTTGCCGGCCGGATCGATCACCGGGAACAGGTCGATCACCGGAATGCCCAGTTCCAGCGCTTCTTCCGCCACCTTGAGCAGCTCGTCGATCGACAGCCGTTCCACGCCCGGCATCGAGGCCACCGCCGCGCGGCCGGCCAGTTCGTGCACGAACACCGGGTAGATCAGGTCGTCGGTGGTCAGCGTGTTCTCGCGCATCAGGCGGCGCGAGAACTCGTCGTGACGCATGCGGCGGGGGCGATAGTCGGGGTGTGCCATGAGGAACTCCGGAACGGAATGCAGGAAGGAGTGCAGGAACTACTGCAGCAGGTACTGCCGCGGTTGCAGCGGCTCGGGCAGCGGCTGGACGCCCAGGCTGTCGAGCAGGTCGATCTCGATGATGCGCACCATCGCATCCAGCGGCAGGTCGTTGGATTCCAGCCCGAAGGGTTCTTCCATTTCCTCGCCGAGCTGGTCCAGACCGAAGAACGCATAGGCCAGTACGGCCGACACCACCGGCGTCGCCCAGCCCAGCGAACTGGCCAGGCCGAACGGCAGCAGCACGCAGAACAGCCAGGCGCAGCGGTGCAGCAGCAACGTGTAGGCGAACGGCAGCGGCGTGGTCAGGATGCGCTCGCAGCCGGCCTGGATGCTGGACAACGCATGCAGGCGCGTTTCGAACTGGGTGTACAGGTAAGGATCCAGCTGCCCGGCACGCAGCGCCTGGGCCAGGTCGGTGGCGATCATGGCCAGCAGCTGATCCGGCGCATTGAGGCGCTGGCCGAACCGCGCACGGTCGGCCTCGGGCACCCACGGCAGCGCGGCCAGCGCCATGTCGCGACCGCGCAGGCGGGCGGCCAGCGCATGCGCGAAGCCGATGCACAGCCGGCACACGCGGTCGCGCAGCGCGGCATCGTCGACCAGCAGCGCCTGGCACAACCGGGCCAGGCTGCGTGATTCGTAGATCAGCTGGCCCCACAGCTTGCGGCCTTCCCACCAACGCTCGAAACAGGCGTTGTTGCGGAAGCTGAGGAAGATCGACAGCACCAGGCCCAGCAGGGTGAACGGTGCCACCGAGACGCGCTCGATGCCCGGTGGGTGCCAGAGCTCGGCCAGGGCGGCGACGGCGACCGACAACAGCAGGATCGCCACGACCTTCGGCGCCACCGCCGGAACGATGGAGCCGCGCAGGATGTAGAGCAGTTGCCAGCCGTGGGGACGAGGACGAATGATCATCGGTGCAGGGAGAGCGCCCGGAGGGGCGTGGACCGCCGGCAGAGCCGGATGCGGCAGCCGGTCATTCTACGCCGATGGTACCCGGCGGCCGTGAGCTGCGACGGTCGGTCGCACCCGGCGACGCAGACGCCGGCGGTTCAGATGATGCCGCCGCCCAGCCCCAGCCGGACGATGCCGACCACCACCACGATCCCGTTGAGCACCAGCCCGGTCCAGGCCCGGCCGCGCTTGCTGGCGTGGGTGAACAGGATGCCGATCGCGGCGATGACCGCGCCCACCGCGGCGAACGGGATCAGGAACCAGTTGCCCCACCCCAGCAGCGGGATCAGGGCCACAATCATCCAGAGCAGCGACACGATGCCCCACAACAGACTGATCAATCCCATACCCGGCTCCTTGAGGTGAATGCGTGGCCCACCATAGCGGTTCCCGGCGCAGGCGCAAGCGCCGGCGAGACGCCGTTGGCGGGGGCCTCACCGGGCCGGTGCTAGGGTGCGCTGGCAGGGGTTGGGACCGATTCAGTCGCCAGCACCGATCATCCCAGCCATCACACACAGGGGTAACGCCATGAACATCCGATGCGCTGCATTGCTGGGCCTGGCGCTGCTCAGCGCCGGCTGCGCCAGCACCTCCAAGGTCATGCTCGGCCAGGCGCGCGCGCCGGTCGATCCGGCCACGGTGCAGATCTATTCCACGCCGCCGGCCGGTTCGCAGGAAATCGCCCAGCTGGAATCGGCCAGCGCAGTCGGTTTCGGCACGCAGGGCCAGACCGATGCCGCCGTGATGCGGCTCAAGCGTGAGGCCGCCGCACTCGGCGCCAATGGCGTGATCCTGATGGGCGTGGGTTCCAGCGGATCGCCGGTCGGCATGTCCGTCGGTGCCGGCAGCTACGGCTCGCACGTGGGCGGTGGCGTCGGCATCGGCATCCCGACCACGCAGAAGCGCGCGGCCGGTGTGGCCATCTGGGTCCCGAATCCGCCGCCGGCCCCGCGCCTGCCGACGCAGACGATCACGCCGACGCGGTAACGAGAACCGCGGTAACGCAGACCGGGGTAGGCCACGACCGTTGGTCGTGGCTGCTGGAACAATGCACCGACCAACGGTCGGTGCCTACCGGGAGATGGTCGGTGCCTACCAAAGGATGGTCGGTGGCTGCCGGACAGGCGTCAACGCTTGGTGGCGCTTTTGTACTTCGGCACGAAGACGTCATTGACCGCCTTGGCCAGCTGGTCCGGCGGCAGCAGGCCCTGGTCGAGCAGGAAGTTGTTGAAGGCCAGGCGGTCGAAGCGATCGCCGAGCGCCAGCTCGGTCTGCATGCGCAGTTCCAGGATGCGGGTGTAGCCGTAGAAGTAGCTGCCGGCCTGGCCGGGCATCCGCACCATGTAGCGGTCCAGTTCCTGGGTCGCCATCGCCTTGGACAGGCCGACCTCGTCGATCAGCACGCGCTCGGCGTTGGCACGGTCGATCTGGCCCAGGTTGAGCATCGGGTCCAGCATCGCGCGGGCGGCACGCAACAGGCGGAACTGCAGCGCGATCAGCTGCCCGTCCAGCGGCTCGTACGGCACCATCTCCGCCTCGGCATACAGCGCCCAGCCTTCCACGTTGACCGAGTTGAACGCGAACATCGTGCGCGCCAGCGAGATGCCGCGCTCGACCATCGCAGTGAACTGCAGCTCGTGGCCGGGGCGGCCTTCATGCGCGCTCAGGGTCCAGGCAGCCGAGCCGAAGTTGAAGTCGTCGTACTGGGCGGCCTTGTCGCCGGCGGCCGGGTTGCCCAGCGGCAGCACGAAGGTGCCCTGCTGCCCGGTGTTGCCGACCAGCGGCGCCGGCAGGAAATGCGGTGCCGGCGAGGCGGCGCTTTCGGCGGCCGAGCCCAGGCGCATCTGCATCGGACGCTGCGGCACGTCGACGATCTTTTCCTTGCGGATGATCGGGTCGATCGCATCGATCACGCCACGGTAGTGGTGCTCGAGCTGGTCGTCAGGAATCTTGTCGCCCTTCAGCGCCCGCACCACCGCCACCGGATCGGTGCTGTCGGTGACCTTCAGGCCCTTGGCCTGTACCACCAGCGGCGCCAGCTGGCGCATCGCCGAGCGGGTTTCCATGAATTCCAGCTGGGCGCGCTGCATCAGCAGGGCCGGGGCGATGTCGATGCCCACGCGCTTGAGCTGGTAGGCATACAGCGGCTCGGGCAGGCGCGCGTCGGTGCGCGCCTTGGGCAGCACTTCACGGCGGGTCCAGTCGCGGTACTCGCGCAGCTGGCTGGCGATGGTCTGCAGCGCCTGCTCGGCGCCGGCGATCTTGTACTTGCCGAACAGCTGCTCGATGCCGGTGATGTAGGTGTCCACATTGGCCAGCGACTGCTCGACCTCGATCTTCGTCGGCTGCAGCAGTGTCTTGTCGCCCAGGCGCTCTTCATAGCGCTGGCGCGACAGCGTGGTCACCGGCTGGCTGCCCGGGGCAAGCCCGGCGTAGGCCTTCAGGCGATCCAGCGCCTTGGCCCGGCGCTCGGCGGGCACCTGGTCGGACAGCAGCAGGTTGAGGCCGCTGAACACCGTCTGCGGGGTATCGCTCCACGGCAGCAGGTACTTCTCGTTGAGCTCGCTGCCTTCGATGTTCTGGTCGGCGGCGGCGATCATGATCGCCAGGTCCTGGCGGACGTTGGCATCACGCTCGGTGGCGAGCTTGGCCTGCAGCTCGCTGCGCGCCTTGGCCATCGCCGCACGGTAGCGGGCGCCATTGTCCGGGCCGAAATCGGCCACCTTGTCGTCGTAGCCGGGTACGCCGAAGAAGCCGGTTTCTTCCGGCTGGAACGGGCCCTGCGCATCGAGCAGGATCTGCGCCAGCTGGTTGCTGCGGGTCACCCAGCCGGGCGAGGCGGCAGGCTTGGCGGCAGCCGGGGCGGCCAGCGCCGGCGGGGCCGACAACGCGGCGGGAACGGACAGGGCCAACGCGACAGCGAGGACAAGCGGCTTCATGCAGGAACTCCAGGGCAGGATGCCTGCGACCCTACGCACTTGGCGGGCCGGGGGCAATTGGCCGGAGGTCATGCGCCGCTCAGATCTGCAACCCGCCCGTTGACGACGGGCACTCCCCCTTCGCCCGGCATTCGTCCAGCGCGCACCTATCCGCGGCTTCGATGTCGTCCAGGGCCGCCAGATCGATCGCGTCCTTGCTGTCGGTCACCACGTACAGCATCGGGTAGTCCCAGTGGTCGCCGGAGCGCTTGGCGTTGAGGAACACGCGGCCCTTGCCCTGTGGGCCGGAGATCGCGATCACGAACTGGCTCTGGCCATTGGAGTGCATCGAGCCTGCGGGCAGGTAGCCATCGCGCAGGGGCTCACCGAGCGCTTCGACCAGCTCGATGTTGCAGCGTGCGCGACGCATGGCCTCCTGGTAGGGCGTACTGGATTTGCTCCAGTACGCCCACTGGTACAGCGCGAACCACACCGCGCCCACTGCCGCCGCAAGGCCGGACACCACGGCCAGCGGCATGGCCCAGCGCCAGTGGCGGCGCCACCAGCCGGGAGGCACGGTCGAACCAGGAAGCGCGGGCGGCAATGTCATCGGCGAACTCCTTGTCAGGCCGGTGGCAGGAACGGGGAATCAGGGCGCCAGGCAGCGCCCCAGGAAATCCTCGGCCAGGCGGTAGCGGTGCAGCGCGTTGCTGCCCGACAGGCCGTGCTTGGCGCCGGGATAGGTCATCAGTTCGAACGGTTGGCCGCGCTTCTGCAGGGCGCTCATCAGCACCGTGGAGTTGGTGAACAGCACGTTGTCGTCGGCCATGCCGTGGATCAGCAGCAGGCGCGAACGCAGGCCATCGATGTGTGCCAGCACTCGCGCTTCTTCATACCCCTTCGGGTTGTTGCCCGGCAGGTTCATGTAGCGCTCGGTGTAGTGGGTGTCATACAGGCCCCAATCGGTCACCGGTGCACCGGCCACGCCACACGCGTAGCTGTCCGACGCCTTGGCCAGCAGCATCAGGGTCATGTAGCCGCCGTTGGACCAGCCCTGCACGCCGATGCGCGCCGGGTCCACCCACGCCTGCTGCTTCAGCCAGGCGACGCCGCGCAGCTGGTCGGCCACTTCGACCGTGCCCTGCACGCCGTACAGCGCGCCGCCGAAATCACGACCGCGACGCGGGGTGCCGCGGTTGTCCAGCGAGAACACCACGTAGCCCTGCTGGGCCAGGTACTGGTTGAACAGATGATCGCCACGGCCGGGCCAGCTGTTGGTGACCGTCTGCGAGGCCGGGCCGCCATAGACGTACACCACCACCGGGTAGCGCTTGGCCG
The DNA here is from genome assembly GCF_041080745.1 of Stenotrophomonas sp. JAG2. Classification (NCBI taxonomy): domain Bacteria; kingdom Pseudomonadati; phylum Pseudomonadota; class Gammaproteobacteria; order Lysobacterales; family Lysobacteraceae; genus Stenotrophomonas; species Stenotrophomonas sp. JAG2. Next base: position 232,006 of record NZ_JBEUMH010000004.1, read on the forward strand.
GATCGAAACCGGTCGGCTTGATCAGGCTGTAGTGCAGTGTCGTCTTGCCGTCGGCGGCGGTCAGCGTGCCGAACTCGACCGGGCGCTGCGCATCGAGATAGCGCGCATACGGATGCGCGGGATCTTCCAGGTTGTTCTCGACCAGGGTCGCGATCTTCTCGCCGTTGGCACGGTGCAGCGCGATCTGCGGCGGCGTGGTGGTGCTGGACCAGCTGTCCACGTAGACGCTGGCATTGCGCGCGAAGCTGGCGGTATGCATGCCCGGCGCCTGCGACAGGCGCTGCGGCGTGCCGCCCTGCAGCGACACGGCGTAGAGCTGGCTTTCGCGCGGGCTGTCCACGCCGGCGCGGAAATACACCTTGCCCGCGTCTTCATCGACGGCCAGCAGTTCGTCCACCGGCCAGCTGCCGGCGGTCAGCGCGGTGACGGTCCTGCCGTCATCGGAGATGCGGTACAGGTGCTCGAAACCACTGCGCTCGGACGACCACACGAAGCCGCCCTGCTTGAGGAAGCGCAGGCTGTTGTGCAGCGGCACCCAGGTCGGCGAGGTTTCGGTCACCAGGGTGCGCTGCTGGCCGCTGGCCAGCTCGGTCTGGATCAGTTCGAGCGTCTTCTGGTCGCGCGACTGGCGCTGGAACGTCAGGCGCTGCGGATCACGCCAATCGACGCGGGCCAGGTAGATGTCGGGAGTGCGGCCCAGGTCGATCCAGGTCGGCTTGGCGTTCTGATGCGGCGCGATCACGGCCAGCTTCACGGTGACGTTGTGGTCGCCGGCCGCCGGGTAGCGCTGTTCGATCATCTCGGTGCGGTCGGCATACATCTCGTAGCGCTTCTGCACCGGCACCGGCGATTCATCGATGCGGGCGAAGGCGATCGCCGAGTCGTCCGGTGCCCACCAGTAGCCGGTGTGGCGGTCCATTTCCTCATCGGCGACGAACTCGGCCACGCCGTTGCCGATCGTGTCGCTGCCATCGCGGGTGAGCTGGATCTGCTCGCCGCTGGCCAGGTCGATCACCCACAGGTTGCGGGCACGCACGAAGCTGACGAAGCCGCCCTTCGGCGACAGCTTGGCATCGGTAGCGAAGCCTTCCCCATGGGTGAGCTGGCGCACCGCGGCCTTGCCCTGCCTGCTCAGGTCGTACAGGTACAGCTCACCGCCGAGCGGGAACAGCAGCGTGCGTGCATCCGGCGACCACTGGTAATCGACGATGCCGGTCATCGCGGCGATGCGCTGGCGCTCGCGGCGGGCCTTCTCGGCGTCGCTCAGGGTTTCCGTACCGGGCAGCACCACCTTGGAGTCGACCAGCAGATGGGTCTGACCGCTGGCGATGTCGTACGCCCACAGGTCCAGCTGGTTGCGGTCGGCGTCCTTGCCGCGCAGGAAGCTGACCTGCGAGCCGTCCGGGGCCACCTTGGGCTTCATCAGGGTCGGGCCGGACAACGGCAGCGGACCGGTGATGGCATCCAGGGTGAGTTTTTCAGCGTGGGCGATCGAGGTCGAGGCGAGCATCAGGGCGAGCGAAGCGAACAGGTGGCGCATGAAGGATTCCGGCAGCGTCTGGGCAGTCCCCGGCGGCGGGTGCGGCACGGGGAACGCTTCATCCTAACCAAAACCGTTCCGGTCGTGCCGTAGGCCGGTGGGCGCCCGGCCGCGCCCACCGCTGCGGGGAGCCGGCCAGCGGACGGCACTACCGCGCAGGTGCGCACCGCTTCAGCGCTGGCCGAACAGGTGTTTGCGCTCTTCATCGCTGAGCGGCTTGCCAGCCTGCGGGTTCACCTTCTCGCGCAGGGCATAGGCACGCTGGGTGGCCGGGCGTGCTGCGATCGCGTCATGCCAGCGCTTGAGGTTCGGGAAGGCGCTGAAATCGACCGGAAGCTTGTCGTAGGCCCCGATCCAGGGGTAGCTGGCCATGTCGGCGATGCTGTACTCGTCACCGCCGAGGTAGGCGGCCTGCGCCAAGCGCTTGTCCATCACCCCGTGCAGGCGGCGCACTTCGTTGTCGTAGCGCTCGATCGCATAGGGAATCTTGTCGGGCGCGTAGACGTTGAAATGCCCCATCTGGCCGCTCATCGGGCCGAGGCCGGCCATCTGCCAGAACAGCCATTCCTGCACCGCCACCCGGCCGCGGCTGTCGGCCGGCAGGAAGCGGCCGGTCTTTTCGGCAAGGTACAGCAGGATCGCGCCGGACTCGAACACGGGCTGCGCGGCCCCGCCATCGGTGGGCTGGTGATCGACCAGGGCCGGCATCTTGTTGTTCGGCGAGATCGCCAGGAAGTCGGGCTTGAACTGGTCCCCGGCACCGATGTTCACCGGCTGGATCCGGTACGGCAGGCCGGTTTCCTCCAGCATCAGCGTGACTTTGTGGCCATTCGGGGTAGGCCAGTAGTACAGGTCGATCATGGCGAGGGCTCGCGGACAAGGAATCCCGAGTCTAGTCCGTCGCTCGGCTTGGCAGGGTCAAGCTGGACCGTTACGCTGCGCCGTCCCCGCAACGCAGCATTCCAGCATGAGTTCGACCCAGACCCCCATCAGTCCCCTGTCCTCCCTGATCTTCGCCTCGCGCTGGCTGCAGCTGCCGCTGTACCTGGGCCTGATCCTGGCGCAATGCGTCTATGTGTTCCTGTTCGGCAAGGAGTTGTGGCACCTGCTGCATCAGGCCAACGAGATGGGCGAGCAGCAGATCATGCTGCTGGTGCTGGGCCTGATCGACGTGGTGATGATCTCCAACCTGCTGGTGATGGTGATCGTGGGCGGCTACGAGACCTTCGTGTCGCGCCTGCGCCTGGAGAACCACCCCGACCAGCCGGAGTGGCTGAGCCACGTCAACGCGAGCGTGCTGAAGGTGAAGCTGGCGCTGTCGATCATCGGCATCTCCTCGATCCACCTGCTGAAGACGTTCATTGCGGCGGGCAGCCTTGACTCGCTGCCCGCGTGCAACAGCGATACCTACATCCAGGCAGTCGCCTCCGTCGTGGCCGCGCAGGGTCCGGCCGCGGCCGAGGTCTTCAAGTGCGCCAGTGGGCTGACCTCGACCGGCGTGATGTGGCAGACCATCATCCATGCCGCCTTCATCCTGTCGGCGATCGGCATCGCCTACACCGACAAGCTGATGAACGGCACGCCGAGCAAGGCGCTGTCGCACTGAGGCTTGCCCGGCAGTGGCGGCATCGGTGAGGATGCCCCCTGCCCTCACCGCCTGGCCCCCGGGCCGGGCGGGGTGATGCTAGATTGCACACCTGCGGGTCCGCCATGGGCGTCGGGAAACGTCCATGGCCGTCGGTCGGCCTGACCGCATCAGGCCCTACGTATCGTCGTCTTCAAAGGGGAGTTGGATGTCGCACGTCAAGACTCATGGCCCGGCGCGCCTGTTCGCGCCGATGATCCTGCTGATCGCCCTGTCCGCCTGCTCGGGCAAGGACGACACCGCACCGGCGACGCCCGCGGCACCGGCGGCCCCCACTGCTGCCCCGGCCGCACCGGCGGTGTCGGCGAAGGTCCAGTCGCTGGGCACCGAGGAACTGCGGGAGCTGGCCAGCAAGGCGCTGCGCGAGAACCGCATGTATGCCCCGGCCGGCGACAACGCCATCGAGTATTACCTGGCACTGCGCGACAAGACCCCGGATGACGCCTCGGTCAAGAGCGCGCTGACCGATCTGCTGCCCTACACCCTGATCGCCGCCGAGCAGAACCTGGGCCGCGAGGACTTCGCCGAGACCCAGCGCCTGGTCGCGCTGATCGAAAAGGTCGACCCGACCGCCCCGGCGCTGCCGCGCCTGAAGCAGGGCATCAGCGGCAGCATGCAGACCGCGCTCAAGCGCACCCAGGAAGAGACCGACAAGGTCAAGAAGGACGCCGAGACCCGCGCCAAGCAGCTGGTGGAACAGCAGAAACTGGCCCAGCAGCAGGCCACGGAAGCCGAAGCAGCGAAGAAGATCGCCGCGCAGCAGGAAGCCGCCGCCCGCATCGACAACCAGGACACCGAGCGCCAGGCCGCCGCCCGCCGCGAGGCCGAACAGCGCCAGCAGCAGGCCGCCGCCGCCCAGGCAGCCGCCGCCCGCCAGGCCCCGGCTGCCGCCGCGCCGGCAGCGACCCTGCGCCCGGTCAGTACCCCGGCCCCGCGCTACCCGGCCGACGCCCTGCGTTCGGGCACCGCCGGCGAAGTGCTGGTCGAACTGACGGTCGGCACGGACGGCTCGGTGACCGCCGCCCGCGTGCTGCGCGCCACCCCGGCCCGCGTGTTCGACCGCGAAGCACTCAACGCGGTCAAACGCTGGAAGTTCGAACCGGTCGGCGCCCCGGTCACGACCCGCCGCACGCTCGCGTTCGCGCCTGAAGGCGGCTGATCGCAACGCACTGCTGGATGATGAAAGGCCCGGAGCGATCCGGGCCTTTTTTAATGGGGACGGAGGTAGTTAATAACAGGGACGGAGGTAGTTAAGCGCACTTCCCTTACCGCGTTCCGCGCCGCCGACCTAGCGCGTTTTGATGTGCGGTTCTGCAGAGTGATGCCTCGCCATCCCGGTTGCGACCATGCCCCGCTCCCCTCGTCTGGTTCTGCCTGGCATTCCCCTCCATGTCATCCAGCGTGGCGTCAATCGCGCTGCGCTGTTCATCGACGACGATGATCGGACCCACTACCTGCGTCTGTTGCGCTCTGCCTGCCGAAGGCATGGCGTCCTGATCCACGCCTTCGTACTGATGGGCAACCACGTGCATCTCCTGGTAACGCCGATGGTGGCCGAAGGGCTGGCTTCAGCGATGCGGAGGTGCGGGCAGAACTACGTCCAGTACTTCAACAAGCGACATGTTCGGAGCGGAACGCTGCTGCAGGGCCGCTTCAAGTCGTGCCTGGTGGATTCCGATGGCTACCTGCTGATGGTCCATCGCTACATAGAATTGAATCCGGTGCGGGCCGCGCTGGTGGCCCTCCCCGAGAGCTATCGATGGTCCAGCGCTCGGGCGTACCTGGGGCTTGAGTACAACCCGATGCTGACACCCCACGCCGGCTACACCGCCCTCGGCGCTACACCGAAAGCCCGCGCAGTGGCTTACAGCCAATGGCTGCAGGCCGGCATCCAACCGCAGGAAAGAGAGCGGATCGTCGCCTACATCGCGCAGGAGCGCGCGTTGGGCAGCCCGCGCTTCCAGGACATGGTGGGGCGGGCATTGCAGAGGTCCGTGGTGTGCAGGCCTGCGGGAAGACCCGTCAAGGAACAGGGCGACTAGCCGGACCTGCGTCAGCGTCCCGACCGCAAAGGAATTGACGGCCGCCGGATTAACCACCTCCGTCCCTGTTATTAACTACCTCCGTCCCCGTTATGAAGAAGGGCCCCTTGCGGAGCCCTTCGTGCATCAACCCGAGATCGCCAACCGTTCCTGATGGTAACGACGCACGGCGGCGTACCAGAACAGGGCCGCCAAGCCGAAGCCTGCGCCGAGGTAGACCGCCCACATCTGCGGGCTGATCGCTTCGTGGCGGATGATCTTGAGCAGCATCTGGTTCTGCGCCAGGAACGGCACCGCGAACTGCCAGAGCTCACTCTTGATCGGGTACACCATCAGCGCGTAGCCCGGCAGCATCGGCAACAGCATCAGCCAGGTCATGTGGCTCTGGGCTTCCTTCATGCTCTTGGCCGCCGCCGACAGGAAGGTCAACAGCGAGGTGCCGATGAACAGCATCGGCAGCATGATCAGCAGCATCTGCAGCATCGGCAGGAAGCCCATGTTGAGCTGGCGACCCACTCCACCGGAGGAGAGCTGCGCGCTGATCTTGAAGGCCGCCAGGGTCAGCAGCAACGACGCCACACCAACCGCGCAGGCCGCGGCGATCTTGCCGCTGACGATCGCGCTGCGCGGTGCCGGCGTCGCCAGCAACGGTTCCAGCGATTGCCGCTCGCGCTCGCCCGCGGTGGTGTCCATCACCAGATACGCGCCGCCCAGGAACGAGGTGATGGTCAACAGGATCGGCAACAGCACCGACAGCATCATCCCGCGCTTGGCTTCAGCCGTCGCCAGATCCTGCGCGGCGACATCCAGCGGTCGCGCGACCTGCGGATCGATCCCGCGCGCCAGCAGGCGCAGCGCACCGACCTGCTGGCTGTAGCCGCCCAGCGCCGCCTCCAGGCGGCTGCTGGGAATATCGGCAGCGCGCCGGGTACTGTCCTTGATGATCTCGACCAGCGCCGGACGGCCCTCGCTCCAGTCCTTGCCGAACTCTGGACTGATCCGCAGCGCCACATCGATGCGCTGGCTGCGGATCGCATCCGTCAGGTCCTTCGGCGCCTCGGTCGCATTGAGACCCTGCGCGGCCAGGAAGCGCACCAGGTTGGGCGCATGCTCGCCGCCGATCATCGGGATGTCCAGCGGCTGCTCGATCTGTGTCTTCACCCGGCTTTCGGCGAGCTTGCTCATGCCCAGGATCAGTACCGGGTACAGCAACGGCCCCAGCAGCAGCGTCAGCGCGAGCGTGCGGCGGTCACGCGAGAGGTCGCGCAGTTCCTTGCGCATCACGGTCAACAGCGTAGCGAACGAACTCATGCGTGCAATCCTTCTTCGGTACCGATCGCCTTGACGAAGGCATCTTCGAGGTTGCTTTCCCCGGTCTGTGCGCGCAGCTCATCGGCGCTGCCGGCCGCCATCACCGTGCCCTGCGCGATGATCACCACGTGGTCGCACAGCGCGGCCACCTCCTGCATGATGTGGCTGGAGAAGATCACGCAGCGGCCCTCGTCGCGCAGTCCGCGCAGGAACCCGCGCAGCGCGCGCGTGGTCATCACGTCCAGGCCGTTGGTCGGCTCATCGAGGATCACGTTGCGCGGATCGTGCACCAGCGCGCGGGCGATCGCGGTCTTGGTGCGCTGTCCCTGCGAGAACCCTTCGGTCTGGCGGTCGAGGATGTCCTCCATCTCCAGCGCCGCCGAGAGTACCTTGGTGCGCTCGCGGATCCGCGCGGCACTCAGGCCGTGCAGCTGGCCGAAGTAGGCGATGTTCTCCCGCGCGGTGAGGCGCTTGTAGACGCCGCGCGCGTCCGGCAGCACCGCCAGCTGGCGACGCACCGCGACCGGGTCCACCGCCGCGTCAATGCCATCGACCACGACGCGGCCCTCGTCGGGCTTCATCAGCGTGTACAGCATGCGCATGGTGGTGGTCTTGCCGGCGCCGTTGGGGCCGAGCAGGCCGGTGATGCGCCCGTTGTCGGCCTGGAAGCCGACGTTCTGGACGGCATGGATCACGCCGGTCTTGGTCTTGAACGCTTTGTGCAGATGCTCGGCGACGATCATGCGCGCACCTCCCCGGTGCGGTACGAAGTACGGTTCATGGGGCCCATCCGTTGAACGAGGTGAAGGCGGGCACCGGGCTGAGGGTGTCCAGGCAGGTGGCGTCGAGTGATTTCGCGTCAGCGGTGTCGATGAACTGGCCGAGGATGCGCGGCATGCAGCCGGCGTTGATGGTGCCGTGACCCTGTCCCTTGGCGAGCAGGTGGCGCCCCTGGGGCAGCTGCTTGAGCACCTGCTCGGCGTAGCGCGGCGGCGTGACCGGATCGAACTGGCCCGACAACAACAGCACCGGCAGCGTCGAGGCGAACGGCGCGTTGAAATCCTTCGGCCGCGAACCGGCATTCCAGGCCGGGCAGGCCGCGAAGAACATGCGCGCGACTTCCGGGCCCAGCACGCGATCACCTGCGTCGCCTTCCTTGTAGCGATCGGCATCTTCGGCGCACAGCACCGACCACTGCATGCCACGGTTCATCTGCACGCCCAGCGTGCGGCTGGCCATCTTGCTCAGCGACATCAACGGTGCATAGCGGCCCTGCGCGGCTTCATCCAGCGTGACCGGCAGCAGCGACGACAACTCCGGCATGTACGAGAACATGAAGGCCAGTCCGGTAACCGAGTCGGCGGTCAACACATCACGCTCGGCCTGGCCGGTGCCGGGATTGCGGTAGTCGACCTCGACCGGTGCCTTGGCCAGTGCGGCCATCACGTTGCGCAGCTGGCTGCGGGTATCGACCGGAAAGCGCTTGGCGCAGATCGGATCCTGGCGGCACTGTTCCGATTGCAGGGTGATCGCATCTTCGAAAGTAGTGGCGAAATCACCGCCGACCACCAGATCGTTCGGCACCACGCCATCGATCACCACCGTGCGCGTGTGCTGCGGATAGCGCGCGGCGTACTGCTGCGCCACGCGGGTGCCGTAGGAGCCACCGACCAGGTTGACCTTGTCCACGCCCAGCGCCTTGCGCACCGTATCCAGATCACCGATGGCCTCGGTGGTGGTGTAGAAGCGGGTGTCCGCGCGACCGGTCAGCGACTGCGCACAGCGGCGGGCGTAGTCTTCGATGAGCGCGGCGCTCGGTGCCGCGTTCTCGTCCAGCGGCAGCTCCTTGCCCTGTGCATCCAGGCAGGTGAGCGGGTTGGACTTGCCGGTGCCGCGCTGATCGATCAGGAAGATGTCGCGCTGCTTGCGCACGTCCCGAAGCGCCATGTTGACCGGGGCGGCGACCTCCGTCGCGGCCTGGCCCGGGCCACCGGCCAGGAAGAAGACCGGGTCGGCCTTGCCCGCGCCGTCATTGCCGGCGTCCAGCCAGGCGATGTTCAAGCCGATCCTGCGACCGTCCGGTGCCGCCGGGTTCTCCGGCACCTGCAGCGTGGCGCACTGCGCCTCGACATTCGCGCTGGCCTGCGCGCTGGTCAGGGTGCAGGGCTGGAACGCGAGCGTGCCGTACAGGCGCTGGGCGGCCGCGGCGGCGGGTGCAGCGTCGGGTACCGGCGCGCAGCCGGCACACAGGGCGGCGACCAGCGCGACGGCCAGCCTCAGGTGGTGTGTAGACATCTTCCGTACTTCCCCTTGTTGAAGATCATGTCACCACGACGCACGGGCGTGGGCGATGTGACTCAACTTACACGGCTGCCCCGGTGCCGGGGAAGGCCGCGGGGGCCAGCGCGCTGATGGTGCGGTCACGGCCCTCGGCCTTGGCCCGGTAAAGCGCCGCATCGGCCTCGCCGAGCAGGCGCGCCAGGTCGCCCGTGCCCTGGTCGATGGCCAGGCCGATGCTGGCCGTCACCCGTACCGGAAGACCGTCGATCCGGGCGGGCGACTCCCGCAGTGCCTGGCGCAGGCGATCGGCGCACTGGCGTGCCTGGTGCGGGTCTGCCCCGGGCAGCAGCAGGACGAACTCTTCACCGCCATAGCGGCCCAGCAGGTGCTCGCGATCGGCCACGCACGCGGCCAGGACGTCGGCGACGTGGCGCAGCACCGCATCGCCGGCCAGATGCCCCCAGCGGTCGTTGATCTGCTTGAAGTGATCCACGTCCAACAGCAGCAGCGCCAGTGGCCTCGGCGGGCGGCGGCTGAGCTGCAGTAGCGTGGCACCGTCGGCGAGCACCGCGCCCCGGTTGAGCAGGCCGGTCAGCACGTCGGTGCGCGCCAGCCGCTGCAGGTCGACCAGCATGCGCTCCACCAGCAGCAGCACCAGCGCGAAGCACCGGGCCAGTTCCAGGATCAGCCCGACCAGATAGGTCGCGAACACCGGCGCCCCGGCGCGCAGGATGTCGTCGCCCGCATCGGGCGCCACCGGCAGGAACAGACGGACCAGGTACAGCACGGCCTGCGCGGCAAATACCGCGGCCGCCAGCCGGCAGCTGATGCGCTGCGCCGGCGGTGCATGCCGCAGCAGCAACCCCGCCATCCAGCCGTTGAGCAACACCGCGAACACGCTGAAGACATCCAGCCGGATGACCAGGCTGGGATGGACGACCAGGAAAAACGCGATTGCCCCGAGGTAGGTGGCCGCCAATGCCAAGGGCTGCCACGCCGGCAGCCGACGCCCAAGATGGCGGGCCACGCCATACAGCATCAGGACGCCGGACAGCGCTACGGCAACGTTGCCGGCCAGGATGCCCGGCACCTGGGGCAGATGGGGCCGCAGCGCGACCAGGGTCAGGCTGATCGACAGCATCCACAGGCTGGCCGTCCACAGCCGCAGGGCCGGTTGCCGCCGCAGCACCAGCAGCAACAGCGAGAAGCCCATGGCGATGCCCAGGCACAGCAGGAAGCCGAGCACGGCAATGGTGGGGAAATCCAGGGGCATCGTGTCAGCCAGGCGGAAGCGGCGCGCGGCGCATCTTACCGCCGCCCGCATCCCGACGCCGCTGGCGGCCAGGCCCGATGGCAGGGCCGCCGGGCACGGTTACTTGCTGCTGACGTACTTCTCGCGCCGCACCTGCGGCGTGGGCAGGCCGGCCGCTTTCAGCACCTCGAAGGTGGCATCGACCATGTCCGGGTTGCCGCACAGGTAGGCGATGTCGGTCGCCGGGTCCGGGACGAATTCGGCCAGATGCTGCTGCACGTAGCCGTGGCGCACGTCCGGATGCGGGTTTTCCGGCAATTCGCGGGACAGGCACGGCACATAGCGGAAGCCCGGATGGGCAGCCGCGAAGGCGTAGAAGTCCTCGCTGTAGAGCAGTTCGGTCGGCGTGCGGGCGCCCTGCAGCAGGACCACCTCCACGCCACGCCCGGCCATGGCGGTGGCCAGCAGCGGCAGCATCGAGCGGTACGGGGTGACCCCGGTGCCGGTGGCGATCAGCAGGTAGCGGGCATTGTGGTCGCCCGGCTGCAGGCAGAACCGGCCGAACGGGCCGCTGGCGCTGACGTGGCCGCCGATGTCCAGGCCCTCGAACAGGGCCGTGGCGGCGCCGCCGGGGACGAAACTGACCGCGATATCGACCGCTTCGCCCGCGCCGAGGGCGTGGTTGTGAATGGTGGCCAGCGAGTAACTGCGCTTGGTGGCGGTGCCGTCGGCGTACTCGAAATGGACCTGGATGAACTGGCCGGGCTGGAAATCCAGCGGCTGGCCGTCATCACGCAGGAACTGGTAATGGCCGACGGTCGGCGCCAGCATGCGCCGGTCGACCAGTTTGAGGGGGAATTGGGCAGGCACGACTTTTCGGGACAGTGTGTAGCCGGGGCAAGCCCTCGGGGTCTTCTATAATAGCCCCTCCCCGCCCCTATCCAGCGCCAGCCCGTAGGCGCGAAGGCAAGAGCTTGGCTTCCCAGAACACTCCCGCGCCCACCGCCGTGCCCGCCCTGCGGGTGCGTGACCTCCGCAAAACCTACGACAACGGCACCCAGGCGCTGAAGGGCGTCTCGCTGGACGTGGCCCCGGGCGACTTCTTCGCCCTGCTGGGCCCCAACGGCGCCGGCAAGTCGACCCTGATCGGCATCATCAGCTCGCTGGTGAACCTCAGCGAGGGCCAGGTCGAGGTCTTCGGCAGCGACCTGGTGCGCAACCGCAGCGCCACCATGCGCCTGATCGGCCTGGTCCCGCAGGAAATCAACTTCAACCTGTTCGAAAAGCCCTTCGACATCCTGGTCAACTACGCCGGCTTCTATGGCGTGGCCCGTGCCGAGGCCGAGAAGATGGCCGAAGAGGAGCTCAAGCGCGCCCACCTGTGGGAGAAGGCGCAGGTGATGAGCCGCACCCTGTCCGGCGGCATGAAGCGCCGGCTGATGATCGCCCGCGCGATGATGACCCGCCCGCGCCTGCTGATCCTGGACGAGCCGACCGCCGGCGTGGACATCGAGATCCGCCGCGACATGTGGCGCGTGCTCAAGGAGATCAACGCCGCCGGCACCACGATCATCCTGACCACGCATTACCTTGAAGAAGCCGAGCACCTGTGCCGGAACCTGGCCATCATCAACCACGGCCAGATCGTCACCCAGGGCCCGATGCGCGAACTGCTGGCCAAGCTGGACGTGGAAGGCTTCCTGTTCGACATCGACGGCAGCCTGCCGGCCCAGCTGCCGGAGATCGAGGGCGCGATCCTGATCGCCACCGACAGCCACACGCTGGACGTGGACATGCCGCGCGCGATGGACCTCAACCGGGTGTTTGAAGCCTTGAACGCTGCGGGCATCCGCGTGCGTTCGATGCGCACCAAGAGCAACCGCCTGGAGGAGCTGTTCGTGCGCCTCACCGGCAACCAGGAGAACGTGGCATGAGCAGCACCCCGACCCCGGTCCTGACCGACGGCCAGCGCAACCGCATCGCCCTGATGACCATCGTGCGCCGCGAAGTGGCGCGCATCCTGCGCATCTGGGGCCAGACCCTGGTGCCGCCAGCGATCACCATGACCCTGTACTTCCTGATCTTCGGCGGCCTGATCGGTTCGCGCGTGGGCGAGATGGGCGGCTACAGCTACATGCAGTTCATCGTGCCGGGCCTGGTGATGATGAGCGTGATCCAGAACAGCTACGGCAACATCAGCTCCTCGTTCTTCGGCGCCAAGTTCGGCCGCCACGTCGAAGAGCTGCTGGTCAGCCCGATGCCGAACTGGGTGATCCTGTGGGGCTATGTGTCCGGTGCTGTGCTGCGCGGCCTGATGGTCGGCGTGATCGTGCTGATCATCGCCATGTTCTTCACCCCCGTGCGCATCCCGCATCCGCTGGTGACGCTGACCACGGTGCTGCTGGGCGCGACGATCTTCTCGCTGGCCGGGTTCATCAACGCGGTATACGCCAAGAAGTTCGATGACGTGGCGATCGTGCCGACCTTCATCCTGACCCCGCTGACCTACCTGGGCGGTGTGTTCTATTCGGTGAAGCTGCTGCCGACCTGGGCCGAAGCCGCTACCCACGCCAACCCGATCTTCTACATGGTCAACGCGTTCCGCTACGGCCTGCTGGGCACCAGCGACGTGCCGCTGTGGGTCGCCTATGCGCTGATGATCGGCTTCGTGGTGGCGCTCACCGCGCTGGCGCTGTGGCTGCTGAAGCGTGGCGTGGGGATGCGCAGCTGATGCGCATCCTGATCCTCGGCGCCGGCGGGACCGGCGGGTACTTCGGTGGTCGCCTGGCCCAGGCCGGCGTGGATGTCACCTTCCTCGTCCGCCCGGCGCGTGCGGCGCAGCTGGCGGGCGAAGGGCTGGTGATCCGCAGCCCGCTGGGCGATGCAACCTTCCCGGTGAAGCACGTCACCGCCGACGCGTTGCCCGCGCTGGCGACGGCCGAGCCGTTCGACCTGGTGATCCTGAGCTGCAAGGCCTACGACCTCGCCAGCTCCATCGAGGCGATCGCCCCCGCGGTCGGCCCGCGCACCACGGTGCTGCCGATCCTCAACGGGCTGCGGCATTACGCCGATCTCGACGCACGCTTCGGCCGCGACGCAGTGCTGGGCGGGCTGTGCTTCATCAGCGCGACCAAGGCCAGCGACGGCGCGGTGGTGCATCTGGCGCCGGCGGCCAAGCTGACCTTCGGCGAGCGCGACGGCACCGGCAGCAGCGCGCGCGTGCTGGCGCTGGCGGCGGCCTGCGTGCAGGCGGGCGTGGACCACGTCGCCACCGATGCGATCGGCCAGGAGCAGTGGATCAAGTACACCTTCCTGACCACGCTGGCGGCGGCGACCTGCATGATGCGCGCCGATGTCGGCACGATCGTGGCGACCGATGACGGCGCGGCGATCGTGCGTGGCCTGTATGACGAGTGCGTGGCAGTGGCCGAGGCGGCCGGCGAGCCGATCCCGGGCAAGGCGCGCGAGATCGCGCTGGCCGCGACCACCCAGTCCGGCTCGGCGTTGAAAGCCTCCATGCTGCGCGATCTGGAGGCCGGCCAGCAGGTCGAGGCCGAGCACATCGTCGGCGACATGCTGGTACGGGCACGGGCGGCCGGCCAGGCCGCACCGCTGCTGGCCGTGGCCTATGCGCACCTGCAGGCCTACCAGCAGCAGCGCAAGGACTGAGCGTGCCGGCCGACACCGCACCGGCACGCGTGCTGGTGCTGGGCCTGGGCTACAGCGGGCGGCACCTGGCCGCCCTGCTGCACGCGCAGGGCATTGCCTGCAGCGGCACCGTGCGCGATCCCTCCCCCGCACCGGACGATGGTGTGATCCGCCACCGGCTGGCCGAGGGATACCCCATCGATGCGGCGCTGGAGGAGGCGATCCGCAGCGCCGACACGATCCTGTGCAGCATTCCGCCCGATGCCGAGGGTGATCCTGCGCTACGCCTGCTCGGCGAAGCGCTGCAGGATGCGCCCGCGCTGCGCTGGTTGGGCTATTTCTCTTCGACCGCCGTCTACGCCGATCGTGATGGCGGCTGGATCAACCTGCACGCGGCGGCCGATGCCACCGACGACACCGCACTGAAGCGCCTGCGTGCCGAAGGCCAGTGGCAGGCGTTCGCACAGGCGCGCGGCATCGCCTCGGCGGTATTCCGGCTGCCCGCGCTGTACGGGCGTGGGCGCAACGCGCTGGTCCAGTTGGCGCAGGGCACGGCGCGGCAGGTCGTGCGGCCGGGCCAGGTGTTCAACCGGCTGCACGTCGAAGACCTCGCCACCGCAGCGCTTGCAGCGATGCATCGCTCGCAGGAAAACGCGCTGTATCTGCCGGCCGACGATGAACCCGCCCCGTCGCAGGACGTGCTGGCGTATGCGGCGGCACTGAGTGGCGTGCCGCTGCCCGTCGCGCAGGCCTGGGATGACCCGGCCCTTCCTGCCTCGCTGCGGCGTTTCTACAGCAGCAACAAGCGCATCGACAGTCGCGGCACGCGCGAGGCATTGCAGTGGCAGCCGCGGTTCCCGACCTACCGCGAAGGGCTGGCCGATGCGTGGGCCCATGGAGACGGGCGGTAGCCCACGACCGTCGGTCGTGGGTGCCGCGCACCGACACGCGTACCGACCAACGGTCGGTACCTACCGGGTCTGCGGGAACCGGAAGAACGCGCGCGTGGCCGCCGTCGCATTGGCTGCCGTGGCTTCCACGTCCTCGCCACGATCGCGCGCCAGTTCCTCGACGATGTGCGAGAGGAACATCGGCTCGTTGCGGCGGTCCTTGGGCAACGGCTTGAGCGTGCGCGGCAGCAGGTACGGGGCGTCCGTCTCGATCATCAGCCGGTTGGCCGGGATGTGTTTGACCAGCTCGCGCAGGTGCGCGCCGCGGCGCTCATCGCACAACCAGCCGGTGATGCCGATGTACCAGTCCTGGTCCAGGTAGTCGAACAGCTCCTGGCGCTCGCCGGTGAAACAGTGCACCACGGCCGGGCCGAGCTTGCCGTCGAAGTTCTTCATCTGCGCCATGAAATCGGCATGCGCGTCGCGCTGGTGCAGGAACAGCGGCTTGCCGTTCTCCGCGGCCAGCTGCAGCTGACGCTCGAAGGCACGGTGCTGCGCCGGGCGCGGCGAGAAATCACGGAAGTAGTCCAGCCCGCACTCGCCCACGGCGACCACTTCGGCATGCGCATGCAGCGCGCGCATCTCCGCATCGCATTCGTCGGTGTATTCCACCGCATGGTGCGGGTGCACGCCAGCCGTCGCGTACAGGAAGCCGGGATGCTGCCGGGCCAGATCCAGCGCCATCGGCGAATGCTCGCGGCTGGCGCCGGTGATCACCATCTGCACTACCCCGGCCTCGCGCGCACGCGCCAGCACGGCGTCGCGGTCGCGATCGAAGGAGTCGTGGGTGAGGTTGGCGCCGATATCGATCAGTTGCATGGGGGGCTACAGGGCGGTAATCGCGCACATTGTAGCCCGCCACCTCGGCGGGTCATTCCGTGTTGCGGTCGTGGCGCTCCCAGCGGTGAGGCAGGTTGAGCGCAGCGCAGGGTTCGCAGACCAGCGCGCCATCGGGTTGACGGATGAACCGCATCCCCGCGTCGGGGCGCGCCACGCAGGACTCGCGCGATCCGCCGCCGACCAGCAACCGGAAGCCGTCTGCAGCGTGACACACGGTCAGGGTATTGAAGGTCGGCCCCATCCGACTGCGCGCGAACTGGCCGAAGAAGATGAAGGCCTGGTCGCCGGACACTTCCAACGAAGGAAAGTCCGGCGAGCGCAGGATGCCCTCCTCGTAGGCACGCCGGATCGACGCTTCGTCGCCCATCCCCTGCGGCAGGTAGCGCTGCTGGACGTCCGCACCCAGCAGGCGCGCCATCGGGTGGGCAGTGTCGGAGGGCGCGGCGCTGGCACCGCTGCATGCAGACAGCAGCAGTAGTAGTGACGCAAGCAGGAGATAGGGACGCATGGGCGTGAGAGAGGCGGGGCGCGCTACCAGATCACTCTCGACCTTCCAGGGTCAAGCCACGTTGGCGTCGGGGCGCTTATCCTTGACGCATGAAACCGCCTGTTTTCCCGATCTCCACGCTGCTTCCTCAGATTCTGAACGAACTGCGGCAGCACACCCGATTGGTGCTGGAAGCGCCACCCGGCGCCGGCAAGACCACCCAGGTGCCGCTGGCCCTGCTGGATGCGCCGTGGCTGGAAGGCCGGAAAATCATCATGCTGGAGCCGCGTCGTGTAGCCGCGCGCAGCGCCGCGCAGTTCATGGCGCGGCAGCTCGGTGAGGGCATCGGTGAGACCGTGGGTTACCGCATCCGCTTCGAGAACAGGATCTCCACGCGGACCCGTATCGAAGTGGTCACCGAGGGCATCCTGACCCGGATGCTGCAGGACGATCCGCTGCTCGAAGGCGTGGGCGCGCTGCTGTTCGATGAATTCCATGAGCGGCACCTGGCCGCCGATCTCGGTCTGGCGCTGGCGCTGGATGTGCAGTCGCAGCTGCGCGAGGACCTGCGCATCGTGGTGATGTCGGCCACGCTCGATGGCGAGCGACTGGCGCAGTTCCTCGATGCGCCGCGCCTGAGCAGCGAAGGCCGCAGCTTCCCGGTGACGGTCGCGCATTTCCCCGCGCGCCGCGACGAGGCGCTGGAGTCGCAGGCGCGGCGTGCGGTGGAGCAGGCCCTGGCCGAGCATCCCGGCGACGTGCTGGTGTTCCTGCCGGGCCAGCGCGAGATCACGCGCGTGCAGACGGCGTTGCAGGCCGTGCTCGACCCGGCCGTCCAGGTGCTGCCGTTGCACGGCGAACTGCCGGTGGACCAGCAGTCGCAGGTGCTGCAGCCCGATCCCGGTGGTCGCCGCCGCGTGGTGCTGGCCACCAACGTCGCCGAGTCCTCGGTGACCCTGCCCGGCGTGCGCGTGGTGATCGATGCGGGACTGGCGCGCGAGCCGCGCTACGACCCCAACAGCGGCTTTGCGCGCCTGGACGTGGTGAACATCGCGCAGGCCTCGGCCGATCAGCGTGCCGGGCGCGCTGGACGCGTGGCTGAGGGCTGGGCCTGGCGGTTGTGGCCGCAGTCGCAGCGGCTGGAGGCACAGCGACGGCCCGAGATCGCCCAGGTGGAGTTGGCCTCGCTGGCACTGGAACTGGCTGCGTGGGGCAGTGACGACCTCCGCTTCGTCGATACACCGCCCGCCGGTGCCCTGGCCGCCGCGCGGGAACTGCTGCAGCGCCTGGGCGCGCTAAGCGACAGCGGCACGCTGACCCCGCTGGGCCGGCGCATGCTGACCCTCGGCACGCATCCGCGGCTGGCGGCGATGCTGATGGCGGCAGGCAGTGGTGTCGAACAGGCACTCGCCTGCGATCTGGCCGCGCTGGTGGAAGCGCGCGATCCCCTGCGCCAGGGCGGTGACGCACTCGCGGCGCGGTGGCGTGCACTGGCCGCGTTCCGCCAGGGGCGCGCACCGCACGACGCGAACCGCGGTGGCCTGGCCACGATCGATGCCGCGAGCAGACAATGGCGGCGACGCCTGCGGTGTGATGCCGCGCCGCCGTCCTCGGTCGAAGCGCATCAACTCGGTGACCTGCTCGCCCATGCCTTCCCGGACCGCATCGCCGCCCGCCATCCCACCGATCCGCTGCGCTACCTGCTGGCCAACGGCCGCAGCGCGCGCCTGTTCGATCCCAGCGATCTGCGCGGCGAGCCGTGGCTGGTGGCGGTGGAACTGCGCTACGAGGCACGCGACGCGTTGCTGCTGCGCGCCGCGCCGGTGGACGAGAACCGCCTGCGCCGAGACTTCCCGGAGCGTTTCACGCAGGACGACGTGGTGCGTTGGGACGGCGAAAAGCGAGCGCTGGTCGCCCGCCGTGAGACCCGGTTCGATCGCATCGTGCTGGACAGCCGCTCGGCAGGCCGCGTGGACCCCGCCCACGCCGCGAAAGCCCTGACCGACGCCGTCGCCGAACTCGGCCTGGATGCCTTGCCGTGGACGGAGGGCCTGCGCCAATGGCAGGCGCGTGCGCTGGCGGTGCGCGCGTGGATGCCGGAACTGGATCTGCCGGACGTCTCCGATGCGGCCCTGGTGGCGACGCTGCCGACGTGGCTGACGCCTGCGTTCAACGGCAGGACGCGCCTGGATGCCCTTGATGAATCCGCCCTCGGTGAAGCGCTGAAGTCGCCGATGCCCTGGGCGCAACGCCAGCTGGTCGATCGCCACGCACCGGTCCGCATTGCCGTGCCTTCGGGCATGGAACGTCCGATCCATTACGCGCTCGACGCCGATGGCCTCACGCCGCAGGCGCCGGTGCTGGCGGTCAAACTGCAGGAACTGTTCGGCCTGAGCGATACCCCGCGCATCGCCGACGGCCGCATTCCGCTGACGCTGCATCTGCTCTCCCCCGGCGGTCGCCCGCTGCAGGTCACCCAGGACCTGCGCAATTTCTGGGCGAACACCTATGCGGAAGTGAAGAAGGAAATGAAGGGCCGCTACCCGCGCCACCCGTGGCCGGACGACCCGTGGACGGCCAACGCGACCCACCGGGCGAAACCGCGCGGCACCTGAGCACGCCCCACCACCACCGTCACCGGATACGCGCATTCATGGCTGGCGCCTGACCGTGCCGCGTCCAAGCCCGCCTCCAACGGTGGGGAGCGGCTACAGTCGTGATGCGGCCGTAGCAGGCGGATGACGCCCCGTACACGGCCCACGCGACACACTGGAACAGAACCTCAGGCAAGGACCCCCCATGAGCAGATTGACTGTGATTACCGACCGCGCCCTCGAGCGCGCCCTGGACATCGCCAGCACCGCTGGTGACGGCCTCAAGCATGCCGGCAGCAACCTGCGCCACTTCGGCCCGCAGGCCACCGACTGGATCAAGACCGGCGCCGCACTCGGCGCGGTCAAGACCGGCAGCAAAGTGGCTGCCAAGGTGGTGCGCCGCAATCCGGCCGTGACCATCGCAGCCGCGGCGGTCGGCGTGGGCCTGCTGGGCTACGCGCTGTACCGCAAGCAGCAGAAGAAGAAGCTGGCCAACGGTGGCGTGGTGAACGGCCAGGCGCAGCGCATCAGCGCCCGCAACCGCCGCAACGACACCGTGGTGGATGAGACCAGCGATATCGGCAGCGACGCCTGATCCGCTGACGCATCACCGCATGCGTATCGAAACCGCCGGTCTCCACCGGCGGTTTTTTAGTGTCCGATCTCCCGCCACTGCCCGGGTAGCAGGTCGCCGATCGCATGCTCGCCCATCGAGACACGTACCAACCGCAGCGTCGGCAGTCCGACCGCGGCGGTCATGCGGCGTACCTGCCGGTTGCGGCCCTCGCGCAGGGTGATGGCCAGCCAGGCATCGGGCACCGTCTTGCGGAAGCGGACCGGTGGCGTGCGCGGCCACAGCCCGGGCGGCGGTTCCAACCGTTCGACACCCGCCGGCAAGGTAGGCCCATCGTTGAGCAGCACGCCACGGCGCAGCGCCTGCACCTGTTCATCGGCCACCGTGCCTTCCACCTGCACCCAATAGGTCTTGTCGGCCTTGTGGCGCGGATCGGTCAACTGGTGCGCCAGGCCGCCATCATCGGTGAGCAGCAGCAGGCCTTCACTGTCGTAGTCCAGGCGTCCGGCCGCATACACCGCCGGCGGCAACCCGAAGCCGGCCAGGGTCGCGCGCGGCGGCTGGCTGCGGTCGGTGAACTGGCACAGCACGTTGAACGGTTTGTTGAAGGCGATCAGCATCGAGGCAACAGCGGCGGTGGGATGGCCCATTGTCCCATCCCCGTGGTGCCGCCGCGATCCGCCCGATCGTCAGCCGATGACGTTCATCTTGAGCAGGAAGTAGACGAGCACCAGCACCACGCCGCAGACATTGGCGATGCGGGCTTCCCGTGCCCAGCGCCCCGTGGCGGGCGCGTTGAACGCGCTGCGTCCATCCAGCGCAGCGCCCGTGAGCAGCAGCCCGAACCCGGCCGCCCCCATCAGATCGTAGCCGTGCTGCCCGTAAAACACGAAATCAACGATCTTGATCAGCGTCATCGCCGCAAGACCGATCAACAGCAGCTTCTTCAATGGTGCATTCCTTTACCGTCCCTGGAACGCGCGGGCAATGGCCCGCGCGCCCTGTCTCATGCGCGGGTTTCTTACTTGCCCGGCTTCACGAAGCGCAGCGTCATGCGGTCGCTTTCACCGATCGCCTGGTACTTGGCCTCGTCGGCCGCGTCATGCTGGTTGGTCGGCGGCAGCGTCCACACACCGTTCGGGTAATCCTTGGTGTCGCGCGGATTGGTATTGATCTCGCTGCTGCCCGCCAGTTCGAAACCGGCAGCCTTGGCCATCGCGATCACCTGCTGCTGGCCCACGTAACCGGTCTTGTCGTCGGCCGGCACGTCGGCCTTGGCACGGTGTTCCACCACGCCGAGCACGCCGCCCGGCTTGAGCACCGAGAAGAAGCCTTTGAACATGCCCTCGGCCTGGCCGCTGCTGCGCCAGTTGTGCACGTTGCGGAAGGTCAGCACCACATCGGCCGAGTTGGCCGGGCCGAACACCGGGGCCTTCGGGTCATAGGCGACTACGCGGCTCTTGCCGAACACCGCGGCGTCACCGGCGAACTTCTTTTCAAGTCCCTCTCGGCTGCGCTGCTGGTAATCGCGGCCACGCCCTTCCGCCACGGCCATCGGATCGACCACGGCGGCCACGTACTGGCCCTTCTCGTGCAGCAGCGGCGCCAGGATCTCCGAGTACCAGCCGTTGCCCGGGGTGATCTCGATGACGGTCTGGCCAGGCGCAACGCCGAAGAACGACAGGGTCTGTGCCGGATGGCGGTACGCATCGCGCTTGACGTTGGCCGGATCGCGGCGGCTGTCCTGCACGGCCTTCTGCACGGCCGGGGTGATCGCGACCTGCGCGTTCGGGCCGGCGGGCTTGATGGCCATCGCGGGCGCGGCAAGCATCAGGGTGGAGACAGTGAACAGGCAGGCACAGGTCAACGAACGGGCTTTCATCGGCGGGGCTTCCGGTAGCGGGATGCGGCGAGACTAGCAGCCAAGCGTGCACAGGTGTTCACAAAGCGTTAGTGCGGCGCAGCAATCCGGAACACTGTTTTGTGCCTGCTGCCGCAACGCTGTCACCACGCCGGCCGTATCCTGTGGAAACGATTCCCAGGGAGAACATCACCCATGACTGCTACGCGCGAACTCGGTCGTTCCGGCCTCCATGTCGCCCCCATCGCCTTCGGCGGCAATGTCTTCGGCTGGAGTGCGGACGAGAAGACCTCCTTCGCCCTGCTCGATGCCTTCGTCGATGCCGGCTTCAACCTGGTCGATACCGCCGATGCGTATTCGGCGTGGGTGCCCGGCAACCAGGGCGGTGAATCGGAGACCATCCTGGGCCGCTGGTTCAAGCACAGTGGCAAGCGTGACAAGGTGGTGCTGGCGACCAAGGTGGCCAAGTGGGCCGAGCGCCCCGGCCTGTCCGCCGACAACATCACCGCCGCGGTGGAAGACTCGCTGCGCCGCCTGCAGACCGATGTGATCGATCTGTACCAGGCGCACGAAGATGACGAATCCACCCCGCTGGAAACCACGCTGGCCGCCTTCGGCCGCCTGATCGAACAGGGCAAGGTGCGTGCGATCGGTGCCTCCAATTACACCGCCGAGCGCCTGCGCGACGCCTTGAAGGTCTCCGCGGACTACAGACTGCCGCGCTATGAAACGCTGCAGCCGGAGTACAACCTGTACGACCGCGCCGGTTACGAGGCCGGGCTGGAAGCGGTGGTGCGCGAGGCACAGCTGGGCGTGATCAGCTATTACTCGCTGGCCAGCGGCTTCCTCAGTGGCAAGTACCGCAGCGCCGCCGATGCGGCCAAGAGCAGCGCGCGCGGCCAGAAAGTGGTGGACACGTACGTCAATCCGCGTGGGCTGCGCATCCTGACGGCGCTGGACGACGTGGCCAGCACGCATGGCGTGAGCCCCTCGCAGATCGCGATCGCCTGGTTGATCGCACGCCCGGGCATCACTGCACCGATCGTGAGTGCGACCAGTGTCGAGCAGTTGAAGGATGTGCTGGCCGCCGCGAACGTCGCGCTGTCGGCGCAGGAGGTACAGCAGCTGGATGCGGCGAGCGCCGAACAGGCCTGAACCCGACGTTCTCTGTTACGGACAGCCGCCGCAGGGCGGCTGTTTCTGTTTCCGGCCGGGGCCGGGCGCCCTCACCTCAGCGACTGGCGCGGCTGTCCTCGGCGACCAGCGCGTGGTGCAGGCTCACGCCGGCGCGTACGCCTTCGGCACTGGCCAGGCTGATATTGCCGACCAGGGTGGCATCGCCCGCCGCGTAGATGCCGGGCACGCTGGTCTGCTTGCCGGGGTCCACCTGGACCAGCACGCCGATGGGACTCTCTTCCAGCGCGCAGCCGAGCTGTTCGACCAGCGGTGCCGCCATGTGCTGCCGCGCGGTGACGAACAGCGCGCGCAGTTCGACCCGGCGCCCATCCGCCAGCACGGCGGCACTCAGCGCCGGCGCCTCGCCTTCCAACCCGACCACGGCTGTGTGTTCGATGCTGACACCGCGGTGCTGCAGGGCCGCGAGTTCCTCCGGTGCCAGGGTCATGCCCTGTGCGAACAGGGTGACCTCGCCCCAGTCGGCGAGCAGCGCGGCCATCGTCGCCGACTTCTCGTGTCCACCCAGCAGGCCGATCGCCCCGCCGCCGATTTCATAACCATGGCAGTACGGGCAGTGCACCACGCTATGGCCCCAGCGTTCGGCCAGGCCGGGCAGTTCGGGCAGTTCGTCGCGGATGCCGGTCGCCAGCAGCAGCTTGCGCGTGGCCCAGGTGTCGCCGTTTTCGGTAGCCACCACGAAGCCATCGACCGTCGGTTGCGCGCGGGTCGCGGTGTCGCTGATCCAGCGCACGGTGGGATAGTCGAGCAGCTGCGCCTTCGCGTTGCGCAGCAGCTCGGCGCCGGCGATGCCGTCCTGGCCGAGCACGCCGTGCGAATGCGCGGCGAAGCGGTTGCGCGGCAGGCCGCTGTCGATCACCAGCACGTCGCGGCGGGCGCGGGCCAGGATCAGGGCGGCGGACAGGCCGGCGAAACTGCCGCCGACGACAATCGCATCAAACGTCATGGGGAACTCCTGCAGCGTGGTGGGCCAGGTGGCGGGCGAATTCGTCGCCCAGCGTGGCCAGGGTGGTGTCGCGCAGGCGGGCCTCGAGCAGGGCCTGGGCCTGGCGGTAACTGTCGTCGAGCGCTTCGTTGACCACGCGCTGCACCGGGCAGCCGCGGCCGGTCTCGCGCGCACCGGTGTGCAGAAGCGCGGGCGCACCGATGGCGACGTAGACGTCGTGCAGGGTGATCTCCGCCGGCGGCCGTGCCAGTTGGCTGCCGCCACCGTGGCCACGCACGGTGGTCACCAGGCCGCCCTTGTGCAGGGCCGACAACAGGCGCCGGATCACGACCGGATGGGTCGGCAGGCAGGTGGCGAGCTGCTCGGAGGTGCGCGGGCCGTCCTGGCCGACCAGATGGGCCATGACGTGGAGTGCATCGGAGAACTGGTTGCTGGATTTCATGTAACAACGATAGTTACATATTAGTTGCCTGTCCAGTCCTGTTTCGTTCCATGTGTGACCAAAATTCATCTACACGCCATCGTCACAACCTTTAATGGAACGGTAACCGTGATTGGCGTCGCACTTCAGCCTGTTCCTCACAGACCGATACCGCATCGCCCTTCCTTACTTTTGATCTCTCATGACGTCCTCCGCATCGGCGCGTCCACGCGCCCTGAGTCTTCATTTCAAACTGCTGGGCGCGCTGTCGCTCGGCCTGGTCATCATCGTGCTGGCCGCCTTGGCGGGGCTGGGTTCTGCCTGGCGCAACCTCTCGGCCGAGGTGCCGGTAGAGGTCGCCCGGCAGGCACAGGCCGAGCTGCTGCAGCGCGAGTTCCGCCTGCAGGTGCAGGAGTGGAAGAACGTGCTGATCCGCGGTGCGGACGCTGCACAGCGCGAACGCCACCTGGCGGCATTCGATGCGGAAGGACGCCGCATCGAAGCGTTGGCCGGCACGCTCGCCACCAGCCGCGACGAACAGACGCGCACACTGGCCAACCAGTTCCTGGCCGAGCACCGTGCGCTGGAGGCCCGCTACCGTGGCGCGCTGGAGGCGTTCGCGGCCAGTGGCTATGACACGCAGGCCGGCGACGCGCTGGTGCTCGGAGCCGACCGTGCCGTGGGCACCACGCTGGATGCGCTGGCCGCGCGCGCCAGCGAACGTGCCACGTTCGAAACCCATGCCACCTCCGAGCGCGCGCGCGCCGCGCTGGTGGCATCGGCGGTCACCACGGCGCTGGCCGCCGTGGTGCTGATGGGGGTGCTGGCGGTGTGGCTGCGACGCGCCGTGATCGCCCCGGTGGTCGCCGTGGAAGCCGCCGCCCGTGCTGTCGCCCGTGGCGATCTGGAGCATGCGGTGGTGGTGCGCAGCCGCGATGAGATCGGCCGCCTGGGCACGGCCATGGCCGAGGTCACCCAGACCCTCAAGGCCGTGCTGGCTGCCCAGGCGACGATGGCGCAGCGCCACGATGCGGGCGAGATCAGTTACCGCATGGATGCGTCCGTGTTCCCCGGCGGCTATGGCCAGATGGTGCGCGACACCAACACCCTGGTCGCCAACCACATCCAGGTGAAGCTGCGGGCGATCGAGATCATGGGCCATTACGCGGTCGGTGACCTGTCGGTGGACATGGAACGCCTGCCCGGCGAGAAGGCGGTGATCACCCAGGCGCTGGATACGGCCAAGGCCAACCTCGGTGCGATCAATGCCGAGATCAAGCGGCTGGCCGCAGCGGCCGCCGTGGGCGATTTCAGCCAGCGCGGCGATGAAGCGCGCTACCAGCACGACTTCGGCGAGATGGTCGGCGGCCTCAACCGCCTGATGCAGACCACCGAGCAGGATCTGGGCGAGGTCTCGCGCGTGCTGCAGGCGATCGCCGGCGGTGATCTCAGCGCGCGCATGCACGGTGATTTCCACGGCGTGTTCGCGCGCATGCGCGATGACATGGCGCGCACCACCGGCCAGCTGACCACGATCGTCGGCGACATCAAGCAGGCCGCGCAGTCGATCCAGACCGCGGCCGGCGAGATCGCCGCGGGCAACAGTGACCTGTCGCGCCGTACCGAGCAGCAGGCGGCCAATCTGGAAGAGACCGCCGCTTCGATGGAAGAGCTGACCTCCACCGTGCGCCAGAACGCCGAGCACGCGCGACAGGCCAACCAGCTCTCGATCAGCGCCGCGTCCGTCGCTTCGCAGGGCGGTGCGGTGGTCGGCCAGGTGGTCACCACCATGAGCGCCATCCAGTCCTCATCGCGCCAGATCGCCGAGATCATCAGCGTCATCGACGGCATCGCGTTCCAGACCAACATCCTCGCGCTCAACGCCGCCGTGGAGGCCGCGCGCGCCGGTGAGCAGGGCCGTGGTTTCGCGGTGGTCGCCAGCGAAGTGCGTACCCTCGCGCAGCGCTCGGCGGGTGCCGCCAAGGAGATCAAGGCCCTGATCGATCAGTCCGTGGCCGATGTCGACAGTGGCGCGGCATTGGTCCAGCAGGCCGGGCAGACCATGGGCGAGATTGTCGGCAGCGTGCAGCGCGTCACCGACATCATGGCCGACATCGCCGCCGCGTCGCAGGAGCAGTCGGCCGGCATCGAGCAGGTCAACCAGACCGTCGTGCAGATGGACGAAACCACGCAGCAGAACGCCGCGCTGGTCGAGGAAGCCTCGGCGGCGGCGCGCAGCATGGAAGAGCAGGCCGTCGCCTTGAATGCGGCGGTGGATGTGTTCGTGCTGGATGCGGGACGCGGTGCGGTGGGCGGATTGGCCCGCGCCGCGTGATGCAGCCGTAGTGCCGGCCGCTGGCCGCTGGCCGGCAACCGTATGCAGCGGACATCGCGACGGTGCCGGCCAGCGGCCGGCACTACCGGACGTAGGGGGTGCCCACCATGGCCTCGGCCAGGTGATCGAGGAACGAGCTGATCCGCGCCGAGACCGCCGTGTTGCGGTAGTACACGGCGTGGATCGGCTGGCGGACTTCCACGGTGATCTCCGGCAGCAGCTGCACCAGGTCGCCGGCCTCGCGGTCGCGGTGGGTCATGAAGTCGGACAGGCAGACGATGCCGACCCCTTCCAACGCGAGCCGGCGCAACGTTTCGCCGCTGGACACCGCCACCGCCGGGCGCACGTGCAGCAGCGCGTCGGTCGCGCCGGGCAGTGGCCAGTGGTTGAGCGAATCGGGCTCGTTGAAGCCGAGGAGCGTGTGCTCGCCGAGTGCCGCCACATCGCGCGGGGTGCCGTGCTGCTGCAGGTAGGCCGGGCTGGCCATCACGCGCAGGCGGCTGTGGGCCAGCGGCCGCGCATGCAGGGTGGAATCGGCCAGCGGCCCGATCCGGATGGCGACATCGGTGCGCCGCTCCAGCAGGTCGATGTAGCGCTCGCTGCTGTTGAGCTCCAGGGCGACGTCGGGATAGCGCGCCCGGTAGCTGGCCACCAGCGGGGCGATCACATGCAGCACGAAGGGCATCGCTGCATCCACGCGCAGGCGGCCGGCCGGGCGTTGGCGCCGCGCGGCGATCTGCTCCTCGGCCGCTTCCACGGAGGCCACGATCGCGCGGGCCTGGGCGAGGAAGGCGTCGCCTTCTTCCGTCAGCTGCAGGCGCCGCGTGGTACGGGTCAACAGCGTGGTGCCAAGCTTTTCCTCCAGCCGGCCCAGCGCCCGGCTGACCCCGGAGGTGGTCTGGCCCAGTTGCTCGGCGGCGGCGGTGATCGAGCCGCTGTCGATCACGGCGATGAAGGCCTGCATCTCATCCAGGGTGGTTTTCATGGCGGCGGCACGGTGGAGGTGCTCCATTATTGACCATGGGGCAACAGTGATTGGCGTGAAGGCCGCTTTTTCCGCAAGAGTACGGCGCGCAGACTGCGCAGCCTCACTCCCCACCGGTATCCGTCCATGTCCCGTGGTATCCCCTTGGCCTTGTTGGCGTTGACGCTGGGTGCGTACGCCATCGGCACCACTGAATTCGTCATCGTCGGCCTGATTCCGACCATCGCCGCCGACCTCGGCGTCACCCTGCCCTCGGCCGGCCTGCTGGTGTCGCTGTATGCACTGGGCGTGGCGGTCGGTGCGCCGGTGCTCACCGCGCTGACCGGCCGGGTGCCGCGCAAGACCCTGCTGGTCGCGCTCATGCTGCTGTTCACCCTCGGCAACGTGATCGCCTGGATGGCCCCGGGCTACGGCTCGCTGATCGTGGCGCGCGTGCTGACCGGCCTGGCGCACGGTGTGTTCTTCTCGATCGGCTCGATCATCGCCACCTCGGTGGTGCCCAAGGAAAAGGCCGCCAGTGCGATCGCGATCATGTTCACCGGCCTCACCGTGGCGCTGGTCACCGGCGTGCCGCTGGGTACCTTCATCGGCCAGCACCTGGGCTGGCGCGCGACCTTCCTGGCCGTGGCCGCGCTCGGCGTGATCGCGCTGATCGGCAGCCTGCTGTTCGTCCCGCGCAACCTCCAGCGCAGCGCGCCGGCCACGTTCGGCCAGCAGCTCGCCGTGCTCGCACAGCCACGCCTGCTGCTGGTGTATGCGATCACCGCGCTCGGCTACGGCGGCACC
This sequence comes from Stenotrophomonas sp. JAG2, assembly GCF_041080745.1. Classification (NCBI taxonomy): domain Bacteria; kingdom Pseudomonadati; phylum Pseudomonadota; class Gammaproteobacteria; order Lysobacterales; family Lysobacteraceae; genus Stenotrophomonas; species Stenotrophomonas sp. JAG2. The sequence goes on from NZ_JBEUMH010000004.1 coordinate 259,697, forward strand.
TTCCTGTCGTTCACCTACCTGGCCTCGATCCTGCAGGACGTCACCGGCTTCTCCGCCAATGCGGTCAGCGGCGTGCTGCTGGTGTATGGCGTGTCGGTGGCGATCGGCAACCTGTGGGGCGGCCGCCTGGCTGACCGTCGCGGCCCGATCCCGGCACTGAAGCTGATCTTCGCGTTGCTGGCCGCCGTGCTGTTCGTGCTCACCTTCACCGCCTACAACACCTGGCTGGTGCTGCTGACCGTGCTGGCGCTGGGTGCGGTGGCGTTCGGCAACGTGCCCGGCCTGCAGGTGTACGTGGTCAAGCAGGCGCAGCGGTTCGCCCCGCAGGCCGCCGATGTGGCCTCGGGCCTGAACATCGCCGCGTTCAACGTCGGCATCGCGCTCGGTGCTTCGCTGGGTGGCCTGGTGGTCGATCACTTCGGCCTGATGCACACCCCGTGGCTCGGCGCGCTGGTGGTGATGGGCGCCTTCGGCCTGACCGCATGGAGTGGCCGCCTGGACCGTCGCGATGGTGTGGCCGACCGCGCCGAAGGCATCGCGGTGAGTGCGCATTGATCGATCCGGACCGACGGTTCGCCTTACGCGACAGCAGTCGCCCAACGATTCGTTTCACGCAACCGCAGCCGACCAACGGTCGGCTCTACGTCGCTTTACGGTGCACGGCGTAGCCTGCACCTCACCCCATGAAGGAGTTTCCATGAGCATTCCCGCATTCGGCCTCGGCACCTTCCGCCTGAAGGGCCAGACCGTGATCGACTCGGTCCGCAACGCACTGGACGTCGGCTACCGCGCCATCGATACCGCACAGATCTACGAGAACGAGGCCGAGGTCGGCCAGGCCATCGCCGAATCCGGCGTGGCCCGCGATGATCTGTTCCTCACCACCAAGATCTGGATCGCCAACTTCCAGCACGACACGTTGCTGGCCAGCCTGCGCGAGAGCCTGCGCAAGCTGCGCACCGACCACGTCGAGCTGACCCTGATCCACTGGCCGTCGCCGAAGGATGCCGTGCCGATGGCCGAGTACCTGGGCGCGCTGGCCGAGGCCAAGTCGCTCGGGCTGACCGGGCAGATCGGCATCTCCAACTTCACCATCGCCCAGACCCGCCAGGCCATCGACATCCTCGGGGCCGACGCGATTGCGACCAACCAGATCGAAGTCCACCCGTACCTGCAGAACCGCGCGCTGATCGCGTTCCTGAAGGAACAGGGCATCCATGTCACCGCCTACATGAGCCTGGCCTACGGCGAAGTGCTCAAGGACCCGGTGATCCAGGCCATCGCCGGCCGCCACCAGGCCACCCCGGCGCAGGTCGCGCTGGCCTGGGCGTTGCAGCAGGGCTTTGCGGTGATTCCGTCCTCGACCAAGCGCGACAACCTGGCCGGCAACCTGCTGGCGGCCGAGCTGCGCTTGAGCGATGAGGACATGGCGCAGATCGCCACGCTGGACCGCGGGCATCGCCTGGCCAACCCGGAAGCGATCGCGCCGGCCTGGGATTGATCGGTAGCGCCCGACCGTTGGTCGGGCGTGGGTGGTGCGTGCCGACCAACGGTCGGCACCTACCGGAAGAGCCAGCGCCCGATCAACGGCGTGGACATCATCGGGTAGTGCCGGCCGCTGGCCGGCATCACCGGAGGTGCGTGGCCGGTATCACCGCAACCAGTCCCGCATTGCCGCGCTGACCTCGTCAGGCTTTTCCATCGGGGCCAGATGCCCACAGTCGGGCAGCACGACCAGGTTCGAGTGCGGCACCAGCGCATGCATCTCCTCGCTGATCGCCAGCGGGGTGATGCGGTCGTTCGCACCGCACACGATCAACAGCGGATCGCGGTACCCCGCCAGCACATCATGTCCATCCACCCGGTCCAGTGCGCTCTGGCGCAGGAACACCTCCGCGCCCAGCCGCGCCGTCATGTCGCGCACGCGCTGGACCAGCACGTAATCATCCAGCCGCGAGGCGTCGATATAGCTGCGCATCAGGGTGTCGCCGAAGCCGTGGAATTTCCCGGGCAGGCGCACGCTGGCCCGCTGGGTCTGGCGCTGCTTGGCACGCTCGGGCGAGTCGGCATGGATCGAGGTGTCGATCAGGGCCAGCCGCAACACCCGTTCCGGCGCGGTGCGCAGGATCGCCTGCGCCACGAAGCCGCCCAGCGAGAATCCCGCCAGGGCAAAGCGCGCCGGTGCCTGTGCCAGCACGTCCTCGACCACCGCCTGCATCGTCTCGCCGCGGGTCTGGTCGCCGACGATGCAGTCGGCGATATCGGACAGGTCGGCGATCTGCGCACGCCAGAGTTCAGCGTCGTTGAGCAGGCCGGGGAGCAGCAGCAGGGGGAGGCGATCGGTCATCCCGTATTGTCGCCCCGCCCACGTGCACGCGCCGTACCGCGATCGGCTCAGTGCGTTGCAGGATCGGGCGCCTGCGGCACCTGTACGTCCTGCACCGGCAGCGTCACCACCATCACCGTCGAATCGTCCGGGTCGAGCCGGGTCTTGAAGCCGAGGCTCTGGCACATCGCCAGCATGGTGCTGTTCTCGCGCAGCACCTGGCCTTCGATGATGTTCAGGCCCAGCCACTGCGCGTACTCGATCATGATCGCCATCAGCCGCCAGCCGATGCCATGGCCCTTGAGGTCGGAACGGATCAGGATGCCGTACTCGCCACGGTCGTAGTCCGCATCGGCATGCAGCCGCACCGCGCCGAGCATGTCGCCGCTGCGCGGGTCGATCGCCACCAGCGCGATGGAGCGCGCGTAGTCGAGCTGGGTCAGGCGCGCGATGAATTCGTGGCTGAAGTGCTTCACCGACTGGAAGAAGCGCAGGCGCAGGTCGTCGTCGGTGACCCGGGCGAAGAACGCGCGGAACAGCGCGTCATCCTCGGGGCGGACCGGGCGCACGAAGGCCGGCGCGCCGTCGGACAGAGTGATGGTGCGCTCCCACTCCTTCGGGTACGGAAACACCGCGAAGCGCGGATGCCCGCGGCCCTTGTGCAGCTTGCGCGACGGTTCGATCGCCACGCGCGCATCCAGCGCGATCACGCCATCACGGTCGGCGAGCAGCGGATTGATGTCGAGCGTGCGGATCTCGGGAATGTCGGCGGCCAGCTGGGCGAGCTTGACCAGGATCAGCGCGACCGCGCGTTCGTCGGCGGCCGGGACATCGCGGTAGGCCTTGAGGATGCGCGACACGCGCGTGCGCCCGATCAGTTCGTGCGACAGGCGCAGGTCCAGCGGTGGCAGGGCGATGGCCTTGTCATCGATCACTTCGACGGCGGTGCCGCCACGGCCGAACACGATCACCGGGCCGAAGGTCGGGTCGTCGGCAATGCCGGCGATCAGCTCGCGCGCCTTGGGCCGCACGATGGTGGGTTGCACCAGCACGCCATCGATGCGCGCATCCGGTCGCTTTTCGTGCGCGCGCGCGATGATCGAGGTGGCTGCCGCATGCACGGATTGCAGGGTACTGAGGTTCAAGCGCACGCCGTCGACATCGGACTTGTGCGGGATGTCGGCCGAGAACACCTTGATCGCCACCGTGGCGCCCTGTTCCAGCAACGGCTGGGCCAGGTCCATCGCCTCGTGGGCATCACGGGCCTGCATCACCGGCGCCGACGGAATGCCGTAGGCGGTGAGCAGCTGGTGGGTGGCGATCGGGTCCAGCCACTGCTGACCGGCGGCGAGCGCGGTGTCCACCAGCGCACGCGCGCCGGCGGTATCGACCACGAAATCCTCTGGCAGGCTGGGCGGAGTTTCCATCAACGCGGCCTGCGCATCCCGGTAGCGCACCAGATGCTGGAAGCCGCGGACGGCCTCGGCTTCGGTGGGATAGGTCGGCACGCGCGCGGCGTTGAGCGTGGCGGTGGCACGGTCGTCGTTGCCCAGCCAGACCGCGAATACCGGCTTGTCGCGGTGATGGCGGGGACGCAGGCCAAGCGTGCGGGTCAGGGCCTGCGCGGCATCGGCCGAGGAGGTGAACGCGGTGGGCACGTTGACCACCAGCACGGCGTCGTTCTCGGTATCGGACATCAGCGCTTCGATCGCGGCGGCGTAGCGGTCGCCATCGGCGTCGACCACGATGTCGACCGGATTGCTGCGCGACCAGCCTTGCGGCAGCACCGCATCGAGCTGGGCGACGGTGGCCGGCGACAGCTCGGCCAGGCTGCCGCGCAGGGCCAGCAGTTGATCCACCGCCAGCCGCCCCACCCCGCCGCCATTGCTCAGGATCGCCAGCCGACGCCCGGGGAACGTGCCGAGCCGGCCAAGCGTTTCGGCGGCGGTGAACAGTTCGTCCAGCGCGCTCACGCGCAGCAGGCCCGCGCGGTTGAATGCCGCGCCGTAGACCGCATCGGCGCTGGCCAGCGCCTGCACATGGGTATCGGCATCGGGGTTGATGCGGATGTGGCGGCCGGATTTGACCACCACCACCGGCTTGGCGCGCGCGGCGGCACGCGCGGCCGACATGAACTTGCGCGCATCGCGGATGTGTTCGACGTAGAGCAGGATGGCGCGGGTGCGGTAATCGGTGGCGAAGTAATCGAGCAGGTCGCCGAAGTCGACATCCAGCGTGTCGCCCAGCGAGACCACGGCGGAGAAACCGACCGAGCGTGCCACACCCCACTCCACCAGGGCCGCGGCGATCGCGCTGGATTCGGAGATCAGGGCCAGGTCACCGGCCTGCGGGAAATGCGCGGCGATGCTGGCGTTCAAGCGCGCATGCGGGGCGATCACGCCCAGGCAGTGCGGGCCGAGGATGCGCAGGCCCTTGGGCCGGGCGGCCGCCTCCACCTGCGCGGCCAGCGAGCCCGGGCCTTCGCCCAGGTTGGCGGTGAGGATGATCGCCGCACTGACGCCGCGCTCGGCGGCGGTGGCCACCACCTGCGGCACGATGCTGGCCGGGGCGGTGATCACCACCAGTTCCGGCACCCAGTCCAGGTCCTTGAGCCGCTTCACGGTGCGGATGCCGTCGATCTCGCTGTAACGCGGATTGATCCAGGCGACCTTGCCGGGGAACCCGGTGTCGCGCAGATTGCGCATCACCGCACGGCCGGCGGAGCGTTCACGCGGGCTGCCGCCGATCACGGCGACCGACTGCGGGCGGAAGACGGCTTGCAGGTGGTAGGTGCTCATGCGACCAGACAGTAACAGGGACGGAGGTGGTTAATAACCACCTCCGTCCCTGTTATTAACTACCTCCGTCCCCGTTAAAGGAGGGTGCCGCGCAGGATCATCGCGGCGATGCTGAAGTAGATGACCAGGCCGGTGACGTCGACCAGCGTGGCCACGAACGGGGCCGAGGCGCTGGCCGGGTCGAAGCCCAGGCGCTTGAGGATGAAGGGCAGCATCGAGCCGGACAGCGAGCCGAAAGTGACGATGCCGACCAGCGCCGCGCCGATCGTCAGCGCCAGCAGCTGCCAGTGCTCGCCGTAGTCGTGCAGGCCCAGCAACTGCCAGGACACGATGCGGATGATCGCCAGCACGCCCAGGATCGCGCCCAGGGTGATGCCGGTCGGCACCTCGCGCAGCGCCACCTTCCACCAGTCGCGCAGGCGCAGCTCGCGCAGGGCCAGGCTGCGGATCAGCAGCGAAGTGGCCTGCGAGCCGGAGTTGCCGCCCGAGCTCATGATCAACGGGATGAACAGCGTCAGCACCACCGCACGCGCCAGTTCGTCCTCGTAGTGCTGCATCGCGCTGGCGGTCAGCATTTCGCCGAGGAACAGCACGCTCAGCCAGCCCGCCCGCTTGCGCAGCATCTCGAAGAAGCCGATCTGCATGTACGGCTTTTCCAGCGCTTCCATGCCGCCGAACTTGTGCACGTCCTCGGTGGATTCTTCGATCAGTGCATCCAGGATGTCATCCACGGTGACGATGCCGAGCACGTGGTGCTGCGCATCGACCACCGGGATCGCGAGCAGGTCGTGGCGACGGATCAGCTGCGCGACCTCTTCCTGGTCCATCTGCACCTCCACCGTCACCGGCGGGTTGACCTGGGCGACGTCGAGGATGGGTTCCTCGGGCAGCCCGGTGATCAGCCGGCGCATGGTCACCACCTGCACCAGCGCGCGGGTGTGCGGGTCCAGCACGTAGATCGCGTACACCGTCTCGCGGGTGCGCTCGACCTCGCGGATGTGCTGCAGGGTGCGCCCGACCGTCCAGTCCGAAGGCACGCTGACGAACTCGGTGGTCATCAGCGCACCGGCGGTGTGCGCCGGGTAGCTCAGCAGCTGCTGGATCGCCTTGCGCGCTTCCGGGCTGAGCAGCGGGATCAGGCGCGCACGCTCGTCCTCGTCCAGCTCGTGGACGATATCGGTCGCGCGATCGTCGGCCATCAGCCCGAGCAGGGCGGCCGCGCGGGCCACAGGCATGGCCGCCACGAGATCGCCCCCGCGGTTGAGCTCGGGCTGTTCGAGCATCTTCACCGCACGCGGCAACGGCAACGCGGCCAGCGTGTCGGCGGCGCGCGACAGGCTCAGCGTGTTGAGGAATTCCACCGCATCGGCGGTGTTGAAATTATCGAGGGGTGCGCTCAACGAGGCGGCATCGGCCACCGGGCGCAGCAGGTCTTTCTGGTTCATCGTATTCGCCTGTGGGTATCGCATTGCGCGACGCCAACGCTGGCGAACCGACCCGTGTCAGGCGGTAGCCATCGCTGGCGTCGAGCAAGGTCGACTTCTACTGTCGCTGGACATGGGTTGGAGACTCCGGAGGGGTGTACTGCCGACGGCGGACGCGCCAGCAGCGGCGGGCAGTCTGGACCCGGGTGTGACGCAGGTCAACCCTTGGGCCGCGGCCCGTTCGGGTGACAGTGGCCTTCGGCGTCCATGCCGGCCGCATAATGGTGCGTGGCCCCGGCCACGGGCCCCGGCTGCCGGGGAGGTTTTCCACCCGCACGGCACACGATCCCATGAGCAGGTTCTCCCATGCATAGCGGCGCGCTCGAGCTGGCCCTGGTGCTGCTGCTGGCCGCGGTGATCGCGGTACCGGTGTTCAAGAAGCTCGGCCTCGGCGCGGTGCTCGGCTACCTGGCCGCCGGCGTGGTGCTCGGCCCGGATGGGCTGGGCTTCGTGCAGGACGCCGACCGCATCCTCAGTGCCGCCGAGATCGGCGTGGTGATGCTGCTGTTCGTGATCGGCCTCGAGCTGTCCCCCGCCCGCCTGAAGGTGATGCGCCGCTCGGTGTTCGGGGCCGGCGCGCTGCAGGTGGCGCTGAGCGCGCTGGTGCTGGGCAGCCTGCTGATGCTGGATCACTTCCAGTGGAAGAGCGCGTTGATCGTCGGCATCGCGCTGGCGCTGTCTTCCACGGCGGTCGGGCTGCAGCTGTTGTCCGAACACAAGGCGATCAACAGCGATTACGGGCGGCTTGGCTTTGCGATCCTGCTGTTCCAGGACCTGATCGCGATCCCGTTGCTGGCGGCGATCCCGCTGCTCGGCGGTGCACGCAACGACACCCTGCAGTGGAATGACGTGGCGATCGCGATCGGTGCGCTGGCGGTCGTGATCCTGTGCGGCCGGCCGGTGCTGCGCCGGCTGTTCAACATCATCGCGCGCACGCGCAGCCCGGAAGTGTTCACCGCGACCGCGCTGCTGGTCGTGCTCGGCACCGCGTGGTTCATGCAGGAGGCCGGCCTGAGCCCCAGCCTGGGCGCCTTCCTGGCCGGTGTGCTGTTGTCCGATTCGGAATTCCGCCACGAGCTGGAATCGCAGATCGAGCCGTTCAAGGGCCTGCTGCTCGGCCTGTTCTTCATCGCCGTGGGCATGGGCATCGACCTGGACCGCATCGTCGCCGAGCCGATGATGATCGCGGCGGGCGTGGCGATCCTGCTGGTGGTCAAGTTCGGCCTTCTGTTCGGCATCGGCAAGCTGGCCAAACTGCGGACCCGCCACGCGGTGCTGCTGGGCAGCGTGCTGTGGCTCGGCGGCGAGTTTGCATTCGTGGTGTTCAACGAGGCGCAGCGCGCGCATCTGCTCGGCAATGCCAACCATGACCGGCTGGTGGCGATCGTCGGCCTGTCGATGGCGATCACCCCGCTGCTGATGATCGGCCTGATCCGCCTGCTGGGCCGCGTCGAGGGTCCCAAGGCCCCGGCCCAGCCGGCCGACACCGTCGATATCAACGATGTGCAGCCCCAGGTGATGATCGCCGGCATGGGCCGCTTCGGCCAGGTCGTGGCGCGCCTGCTGACCGCGCAGAAGATTCCGTTCGTGGCGCTGGAGTCCAATCCGGACACGGTCTCGGACCTGCGCCGGTTCGGCAACAAGCTGTATTACGGCGACCCGACCCGGCCGGAAATGCTGCGTGCCGCCGGCGGCGAGCACATCCGCGTGTATGTGGTCACGCTGGATGATCCGGACGCCAACATGCGGGCCACGCGGCTGATCCGGCGCATGTACCCGGATGCGGTGGTGCTGGTGCGCGCGCGCAACCGACAGCATGCGTGGCGCCTGATGGACATGTCCGCCGAGCCGTTCCGCGAAGTGTTCGGGACCAGCCTGGAACTGAGCGAACGGATGCTGATCGCACTCGGCATGTCGGTGGAGACCGCACGCAACCATGTGCAGCGTTTCCGCGAGCACGACGAGAAGCTGCTGCGCGACCAGTACCTGGTCTACGACGACGAAGCAGCGGTGATCCAGACCTCGCGCGATGCGCGTGCGGACCTGATGCATCTGTTCGAGGCGGATGCGGAGAGTGATGGGAAGGGTGCGGACGGCACCCCACCGCGTTGATGGACCTGCGGGTACACCTGCCCGTGCATCATTGAGCGCTGCCGGCCAGCGGCCGGCACTACCAGGCGGGGCTCAGCCGTTATCGCGCAGGAACCGGGCCATCGAGGACACCCCCGGCACCAGCGGTTCGAATTCGCCGGCGACGTCGATGAAACCACGCATCACCGCGATCTCGCGCGGGCTGCGGTTGAGTGCGTCGCGCACGTCCGGGTCGGCGCCGGCACGCAGCAGGCGCTGCACCAGCAGCGGCAGGCCGTGCAGGGCCGCCAGATGCAGCGGGCCGAAGCCACGCGGATCCCGCACGTCCAGCGAGACCTCTTCGTCCAGCAGGCGCTCCACCGCGGCGAGCACGATCTGCTCGTCGCAGGCGGTGCCCGGTTCGGCGCGGGCGCCGAGCAGCAGCAGCAACGGCGTGACCGAGCCGGCGGCGGCCTGGTCCGGTTCGGCGCCGGCCAGCAGCAGCGTGTCCAGCAGCGCGAGCAGACGCGAGCGGTCGCGCGCACTGAAGCCGTACAGCGCGGCGCAGTGCAGCGGGCCGAGCTGTTGGGCATCGCCGGCATGGACGTTGGCACCGGCGGTGAGCAGGCGAGAGACGATGTCCGGCAGGCCCAGCGCCGAGGCCAGCATCAGCACGGTGACGCCGCCTGGCAGGCGGTATTCGAGTTCGGCACCGGCATCGAGCAGGGCCGAAACGATCTCGATCTGGCGCATGCTCACCGCCGCCGACAACGGCGTGGCGCCGCTGGCGGCAGCGTGCTGCGGATTCGCGCCGCGGGTAAGCAGCAGGTCGACCACGGCCAGGTGACCGCCACCGGCGGCACGCAGCAGCGCGGTGCAGCCCTGGGCGTCGACCACATCGACGCCGAAGCCGAGATCGATCAGGCGACGCACGGCATCGGCATCGCCGGCCATCGCCGCGGCGGGCAGGTCGCCGTCGCGCAGCGCGCGGCGCGGCAACGGCCATACCCGCCAGTCCAGCCAGTCGGCGAGGTCGCGGCGACCGATCGACAGCGCCACGCCCAGCGGCGTCTGGCCGTCGGCGGCGCGCGCTTCGGGTGAGGCGCCCTGCTGGACCAGCAGCTTGATCGAGCCTTCGCGTGCGAGCGCGGTGGCCAGATGCAGCGCGGTCATGCCATGGCTGTCGCGCGCTTCGCGGTCCACGCCCTGGGTGAGCAGCGCCTGCTGCACGCGCAGCCAGCCCAGGCGCACGGCCAATGACAGCGGCGGGTCGCCGGCCGGCGATGGCGCGAACGGATCCGCGCCGCGTTCCAGCAGTTCCAGCGCAAGTTGTTCCAGCCCGCGCGAGGCGTGGTCGTGCTGGGCGCAGGCGCTCAGCAGCCGCGCCAGGCCACCGCGACCGGCCGGGGACAGGCCACGGCGCAGCAGCACCTGCAGCGCAGGCACCGCGTCGATGCCCCGCGCCAGCAGCGCGAACATCGGGGTATCACCGCAGGCATCGAGCACTTCGGGCGCCGCGCCATGCGCGAGCAACCAGTCCAGCGCCTGTGGGTCCAGCGCCAGTTCGGCATCGTGCAGCAGCGCACCGAGTTCGTCGGGCGCACACAGGCGGGCCAGCGCGGCCATGCCCTCCACGTTGCCGAAGCTCAGCGCTTCGCGCAGCAGTTCCAGCGGCGGGCGGTCCGGCAGCGAGGGCGCGGCCGCATCGCTGTCACCAGACATCACCAGGCCATCGCTGACCGCGGACGGCAGCGGATAGGCGGGATCCAGCAGCGAGACGATCGCCCAGCGCCCGGCGCCGGCGGCGATGTCCACCGCACGGCGGCCCTGTGGATCGGCCACGTCGACGGCGATGCCCAGGTCGCGCAGGCGGCGCACCAGCAGCGGCGACACGTTGTCCGCCATGCAGGCCAGCAGTACCGCATTGCGTCCTTCGCCATCGACCGCATTGAGGTCGGGCTGGTGCGGCAGCAGGTGTTCCACCACGCCGGCACGGCCCCCGCGCGCGGCTTCCAGCCACGGCGTGCGCGCCAGTGCATCGCGCGCTTCCAGATTGGCGCCGGCGGCCAGCAGCACATCGATGATGTCGACATGGCCGGCCAGCGCGGCTTCGTGCAGCGCGCTGCGGCGCTGGCGGTCGCGCGCGTCGGCGCGGGCCTTGTGCTTGAGCAGCAGCTGCACACCGGCCGGATCGTCTTCTTCGGTACCGGCGGCGGCAAGCAGCACGGGCGTGCCTTCGGCCGGCTCGGTCTTCGCGCCGCGTTCGAGCAGGAACTTGGCCAGGCGCCAGTTGCCGACCTGGCAGGCGACCGCCAGCGGTGACCAGCCATCGTCGTTCAGCGCGTCCACTTCGGCGGCGGCATCGCGCAGCAGGGCGGCGACGCCGGGATCGGAACTGCGCGCGGCATGGTGCAGGGGGGTGTTGCCTTCGCTGTCCACCGCGCGCGGGTCGGCGCCGTTGGCGAGCAGGGTCATCACCGCCTCGGGGCGACCGTGCCAGCTGTCGCGGGTGGCGGCCAGCAGCGGGGTCATGCCGCGATGCGGCGCGTTGACGCCCACGCCACGGGCGATCAGTTCACGCAGCAGGCGCAGGTCCGGCAGCACCGCGGCGAGCACGGCCAGGCTGCGCTGGTCGCGCCAGGCCGGATCAGGCAGGCCGTGCGGGTCCGCGCCGGCCTGCAGCAGCTGCAGGGCGCGGTCGACCCGACCGCTGCGCGCGGCGTCGTACAGCGCCGGCTGCTGTTCGTGCAGGCCGATGGATTCCAGCGGCGTTGGCTCGGCGTGATGCCCGGCGAACGGATCCTCGCGGTCGCCACTCATCTGGACCGGCACCGTCGCCGTCAACGCGTCGGCCGGGGCGATCGCCTGCAGCAGCACGTGCGCCAACGGCGACAGCAGCACGACCGCAGCGGCGATCGGCCAGTGCAGTGCATCCGACACCAGCCCCGGCCACGCCGGCAGCACCACCAGCGCGCAGACCAGGACCACCAGCGCGGCGACGGCCAGGCCGCGCCAGGCGGTCAGGTCGCGCCCGGCCAGGGTCTGCCAGTGGCGCGCCAGGCTGCCTTCGCTGCGCTCCACGTCATTCCACAACGGCCAGGTCCGCCAGACCCCGAGCAGCGCGGCGCTGACCGCCACGCTCAGGCCCAGCACGGCCGCCAGGCTGCCGCTGTCGTGCAGTGCGCCCAGTGGCCAGGCCACCAGCAACGTCAGCAGCAGCGGGCCGAGAGACCACAGCGCCAGCAGCGCGGGAGCATCCTGGCGCGCCACCTGCGGCAGCGCTTGCAGCGGCCGGGTGCGGCGCCACCACGACACCGCCAGCGCGAACGCCGGCTGGGCCAGCGCGGCGCACACAGCGCCGGGCACGCCACCGACGGCCGCAGCCAGGGCCAGCAGCACGCCGAGCGCGACAGCGGAGGCAACGGCGCGGGGGCGTTGGGCGTCAGTCATTGCGTCGCGGGATCCGGACCGGTGCCAGGGGCGGCGGCGGAAGCTGCAGGTGGAATCCCCGCTCGGTCAGGTTCTGGCGCACTTGTGCGGCATCGGCCTGGGCGAGGCGACGGTCGGGAGTCAGGGCCACTTCGAGAACGAACTGGAACGGCGCCAGCGAGGCCTTCACCGCGTCCGGGATGACCGAGAAGTCATCACGAACGGCGAGATAGACGAAGCTGTCCTGCTTGCGTTGGCTTTTATAGACGTAGGCTTGCATGCCGCAGGGCTTTGCCCAGGGTAGTGAATGGCAATGATTGTGGAGGAAAGCCGGCACAGGTGAAAGCTGCGTGCACGGTCTGCTGTCGGTTTTCCGTCGCGGGACAGCATGAGGTTCATCAATGTCGCGATGTCGTTCAGCTGGGCGCCGCTGCAGTCTGCCCACGCCGCCGTGATGAATGCGTCGCTTTCCGCCGACCACCGCCCCGGGGGACGGTGGTCGTGCGTGCTTATTTCACCTTGGCGTAGGTGCCCTTCAGCGCCACGCCGGCCAGGATCGCGCCCGCATAGCATTCGTAGTTGGTGGTGCTCTTGAACTCGTTCTTCTTGTAGTAGCTGACGATGTCGACCACGGCATTGGCACCGCGCGACTTTGCGCCATCCTGCAGCGCGCGCAGCGCCGACAGGGCCACCCAGCGGCAGGCCTCGGCGTCGCTCTTGTTGGCGGCGTTGGTCTTCTTGTTGGTCACGTCCTCGCCCAGGCGATCCACCACGCTGACCTTTTCACCGGCCAGATAGAACTTCACGCTGCCGTCGATGCCGACGTTGCGGGCTTCAGCGGAATTGACCAGCTCATGCAGCGACTGCTCGACACGGGTGTCACGGGCCTGGGCGGTGCTGGCAACGGCGAGCAGGGCGGTGGCGGCGATCAGGGCAAAACGACGCATTCAACTTTCTCCTTGTTGGGGGGATGCGAGGGGGCTACGGAACGGCCGGCCCGCGGCGCGGGCCGGAAACAGCGGTCAGTCCTGCCAGCGGCGGAAGATCAACGACGTGTTGATGCCGCCGAAGGCGAAGTTGTTGCTCATGACGTAGTCGGTCTGCAATGCGCGGCCCTCGCCGGCGATGTAATCCAGCGCACCGCAGCGGGGATCGACCTCATGCAGATTCAGGGTCGGGGCGAACCAGCCCTCGCGCATCATCTCGATGCTGAGCCAGGCTTCGAACGCACCGCAGGCGCCGAGCATGTGGCCGACGTAGCTCTTCAGCGAGCTGATCGGCATGCCCGGCCCGAACACCTGGTGGGTGGCCTGGGTTTCGGCGATGTCGCCATGTTCGGTGGCGGTGCCGTGTGCGTTGACGTAGCCGATCCGATCGGCGGCCAGCTCGGCATCCTCCAGCGCCAGCCGCATCGCCTGCGCCATGGTGCCGGCGCTGGGCTGGGTGACATGCTGGCCATCGCTGTTGGTGCCGTAGCCGACCACTTCGGCCAGGATCGTGGCGCCGCGCGCCTGCGCATGCTCCAGTTCTTCCAGGATCAGCGTGCAGGCGCCCTCGCCCAGCACCAGGCCGTCGCGGTGCGCGTCGAACGGGCTGGGCGTGGTCTGCGGCGCGTCGTTGCGGACACTGGTGGCGAACAGGGTGTCGAACACCGCTGCGGCGGTGGCGTCGAGCTGCTCGGCACCGCCGGTGACCATCACCGTCTGCTTGCCGCTGCGGATCGCCTCGTAGCCCGAGCCCACGCCCTGGCTGCCCGAGGTGCAGGCGCTGGAGGTGGTGTAGACGCGACCGGACAAACCGAAGAACACGCCGATGTTCACCGGCGAGGTGTGGCTCATCATCTTCAGGTAGGTGGTGGCGCTGATGCCTTCGGTGGTGTGCTCATGGAGCATCCGGCCGAACTCGGCGGTGGCTTCGTGGCTGCCCGAGGACGAACCGTAGGCGACGCCGGCCATGCCACTGCGCAGCACCGGATGGCCCAGCAGGCCGGCCGTCTCCAGCGCCAGTTCGGTGGCGCGCACCGACATCACCGCCACCTTGCCCATGCTGCGGGTGGTCTTGCGGTTGTAGTTGGACGGGAGCTCGAATTCCTCCGCTGGCGCGGCCAGGCGGGTATTCAGGCCATCAAACACTTCCCACTCGGGGATGTAGCGCACCGCGTTGGTCCGCGCCTGCAGGCGCGCGCGGATGCTCGCCCAATCCTGCCCGAGCGGGCTGATGGCAGCGGCGCCGGTGACCACGACGCGACGATCGGGACGGGCCATCAGACCATGCCTCCGTTGACCGAGATCACCTGGCGGGTGATGTACCCGGCCGATTCAGAGAGCAGGAAGGACACGGCCGCAGCGACCTCGTCCGGCTGGCCCAGGCGGTTGGCGGGAATCAATTTGAGCGCGTGCTCGACCACTTCTTCATTGACCATCTCGGTCTCGATCAGCCCCGGCGCCACGCAGTTGACGGTGATCGCGCGGCTGGCCAGTTCCAGCGCCAGCGCCTTGGTGGCGCCGATGATCCCGGCCTTGGCCGCACTGTAGTTGGTCTGGCCGCGGTTGCCGACCAGGCCGGACACCGAGGACAAGGTGACGATGCGGCCCGGCTTGCGCCGGCGCACCAGCGGCATCACCAACGGGTGCAGCACGTTGTAGAAGCTGTCCAGGTTGGTGTGGATGACGGCATCCCAATCCTCGGCCGGCATCGCCGGGAAGGCGCCGTCACGGGCGATGCCCGCGTTGCAGACCACCCCGTAATAGGTGCCGTGCTCGGCGATGTCCGCTTCCAGCGCGGTGCGCGCGGCGTCACGGTCGGCCACATCGAACATCAGCACCCGGGCCTGGCGGCCCAGGGCCTGGATGTCGGCCACCACGGCCTGCGCTTCCTTGATGCGGCTGCGGCAATGCACCACCACATCGAAGCCGTCGCGCGCGCAACGCAGCGCCACGGCACGGCCGATGCCACGGCTGGCGCCGGTCACCAGCACGGTCAAATTCCCTGTCATGCCTCTCCAGTCTCCAGATAGGCCATCGCATCCGTGGGTTCAAACACGGAGACGTTGGCGACCGCCATTTCGATATCACCTGCCAGGATCCGGCAGGCGAACATGCCCAGGCCATTCTCGCCCAACAGCTCGCAGTTCGCCTCCACCCGCAGGCAACTGCCGGCGGTGAAGAACGGCTGGTGGGCGGTGTAACGGCGGGTACCGAGCAGGAAGCCGATCGATGGCGCCCGGCCGGCATGGCGCGCGCGGCACCCGGCCCAGGCGGCGATCGCCTGGGCCATGTATTCGACCCCGACCCAGGCAGGCACACCGTCGGGGGTGCAGAACAGACCCTGCGCCGGCACGTCCACCTCGACCGCGATGGACGCGTCCTCCCAGGCCACCACGCGGTGGATCAGTCGCATGCTGTCGCGGTGCGGGAGCACCGCGTCGATGTCATCGGGCAGCGGCATGCTCATCCCCGGGCCAGCGCCAGCACGGCATTGCTGCCACCGAAGGCGAACGAGTGGCTGAGCACATGCTGCAGCGGCTGCGCGGCGCACGTGCCCGGTGCCACCAGCGCCAGCGCCGGCAAGGCGTCATCGGCCTGCCCGTCCCACCAGTGGGTGGGCAGCTGCTGGTCCGGGTTGTCCGCCAGCGTCATCCAGCACAGCGCCGCTTCGATCGCCCCGGAGGCACCGAGCGTGTGCCCGGTCAGCGGCTTGGTCGAGCTGGCCGGCACCTGCGTGCCGAGTACCGCCGCGACCGCTTGGCTTTCCATCGCATCGTTGTGGCCGGTGGCGGTGCCGTGCAGGTTCACGTAGTCGATCTGCGCCGCGGCCAGGCCGGCCCGGTCCAGCGCCTGCTGCATGGCATCGATCGCGCCGCGCGCCTGCGGGTCCGGGGCGGACATGTGATGCGCGTCGGAGGATTCGCCCCAACCGGCGAGGCGCACCGGGCCCGGCTCACGCGTCATCAGGAACAGCGCCGCGCCTTCGCCGATGTTGATCCCGCTGCGGTTCACCGAGAACGGATTGCAGCGCGACGCCGAGACCGACTCCAGCGCGCTGAACCCGGCCACGGTGAAGCGGCACATCGAATCCGCGCCCCCGGCGACCACCGCATCGACCGCGCCGGCCTGCAGCAGGCGCGCGGCCGACATCAGCGCCTTGGCGCTGGAGGAACACGCGGTGGAGATCGTCCACGCCGGGCCGGTGCTGCCGATCCGCTCGCGCACGAAGCGCGCGGCGGTCCCCATTTCCTGCTGCGCATAATGGAAATCGGCCGGCCATGTGCCGTCGCGATGGTAAGTGCGAAGCGCGCTCTCCGATTCGCCGATGCCCGAGGTGCTGGTGCCGATGATCACCGCGACGCGCTCGGCGCCAAAGCGGGCCACGGCGGCAGCGACGGCCTCGCGGATCTGGCCGAGCGCAGCGTCGAGCAGGCCGTTGTTGCGGCCACGCAGCGCCACCGGCAGCTCGGCCAGGTCCGGCAACGGCGCATGTACCTCGCCCAGCGCCAGCGTGCGGCCGGGCAGGATGGCATCGTTGTCGCGCAATCCGCCGGGCTGTGCCGCGAACAGGCCGCCGCGCACCTCGGCGCGGTCGGCACCCAGCGCACAGATCACGCCCAGTTCGTTCAGATAGACCGCACTGCTGCTCACTCTTGGCCCTGCCCCATGTCCATCGATTCGATCACCAGTTCATAGCCCTCGGCCAGGTTGCGCAGGCGCACGCGGCCATCGGGCAGCGTGTCGCGCACCAGCCAGGATTTGCCGCCCTGCTCCAGGCTCCGCACGCCATCGGTCTCCTGCAGGGTCCAGCCGGCCGGCAGCGCGGCGCGGATCGCCGACGCCGGCCAGAGCGAGAACTGCAGGTCGTCCAGTACGCGTTCACCGCGCACCTGCGGCGGCAGCCACGGCGCACGGGTCTGTTCCAGGTGCTGCCCGTCCCACACCATGCGCACGCCGGTCTGGCCCATGGCCTGCACGGCCAACCGCACCTGCCCGGCATCCACTTCCAGCAGCGCATCCAGCTCGCGCTCGTGGCTGCCGAAGCGGAACTGCAGGCGCTGCTGCAGCTGCACCGGCTGCGGCAACGCCGAGGGCGCCAGCTGCAGCGTGGGCAGCTGTACCAGCGGCGTGGGCATCCGGGTGCTGGCACACGCGGCCAGCAGCAGGCTCAGCAACAGGGTCAGGATCAGGCGCTGCACAGTTCCTCCAATACGCGCAGGCGCCGGCCACTGGCATCGGCGACATACGGATTCTGCGTGTCCCAGGCGTAGCCGGCCAGGATCGAAGAGATCATGCGGCGTACCTCCGGCTGCGGATCGGGATGGTAGATGATCTTCTGGAAGCCGCCGGCATACCAGGCCTCGACGAAGCGCCGGAAGGTCTTCACGCCGGCGCGCAACGGCACCGAGAAGTCCTGCTCCCAGTCCACCGTTTCGCCGGCCTGTTCGCGTGCCAGGCAATCGCTGGCCAGCTGCGCCGATTTGAAGGCGATGGTCACGCCCGAGGAAAACACCGGGTCCAGGAACTCGCCGGCATTGCCCAGCAGCGCATAGCCCTCGCCCCACAACGAAGAGACGTTGGCCGAATAACCGGTGATGGTGCGCACCGGCAGCACCGCCCACTCGGCGTTCCTGAGCAGTCGGGTGAGGTTCGGGTCTTCGCTGACGATCGCCTGCAGCTTCTCCAGATCGGTACCGGGGTAGCGTTCGAAGAAGGCCGGCTCGGCCACCACGCCCAGCGAACAGCAGCCGTTGGAGAACGGAATCGTCCAGTACCACACGTCCACGTGTTCGGGATGGGTGGTGATCAGGATCTTGTTGCGGTCGAAGCCCGCGCCAGCTGGAATGTGGTCGCGCACGTGGCAGAAGATCGCGCCGCGCACCGGGAAGTTCGACGGGGACTCGAGCTTCAGCAGGCGCGGCAGCAACCGGGCGAAACCACTGGCATCGAGGATGAAGCCGGCTTCGATGGTGTATTCGCTGCCGTCCGGGCGGCGCACCTGCACCCGCGCCGGGCGCCCGGGCTGCACCGACAGCACTTCATCGCCGAAGCGCAGCGTGGCGCCCATGCGCTCGGCACCGCGCGCCAGCACGTCATCGAAGTCGGCGCGCTGCACCTGGTAGGTGGTGCCCCAGCCGGGCGAGAACTTGTCGCGGAAGTCGAACTCGGTGGTCGCCTCGCCGCGCACGAAGGCCGCGCCGTTCTTGTACTGGAACCCGGCCTGCACCACGTCCTGCAGCAGACCGGCGGCCTCGATGTACTCCATGCTCTGCGGCAGCAGGCTCTCGCCGATCGAGAAGCGCGGGAACTGCTGGCGCTCCAGGATCAGCACCTGGCGACCCTGCTGGCGCAGCATCGCAGCGGCCACGGAACCGGCCGGGCCGGCGCCGATGACCAGGATGTCAGTACGTTCCACGTGCGGGTTCATCGGATACATCCTTGATCAGATCATGAAAGGAAAACGCGGTCGCTCAGTGCGGTGCGTCGTGTGGCGGTGGTCGGAACAGCGGCGAAATCAGCCAGACCAGGCCGATGCCGAACAGCAGGGTCAACCCGAACGCGCGCAGCGCCGGCGTGGCCGACAGCCCGAGCAGGCCGAAGGACAGCCAGGTACTGGCCGCGCCTACGCAGACCGCGAGCCAGGCACTGGCATCGCCGCGGTGTTCGATCAGGAAGATGCCGTAATCGATGCCCATGCCGAGCAGCAGCATCAAGGCGAGCACGTTGAACAGCTGCAGCGGTTGCCCGAACAGGCCCAGCAGCGCCAGCGTCAGCGCGCCGGCGACCAGGGTCGGCGCGAGAACGCGCCAGGCCTGCCCGCGGTAGCGCCAGTACAGCACCGCGAACACCAGCGCGATGCCGATCAGCAGCAGGCCGCTCATCAGTTTGCGGTAGTGCTTGAGCAGCTGCGAGAAATCGGCGGTGCGGTCGACCCAGCGCACGCCGTCGATGCCCTTGGCCTGCGCTTCGAGCAGCGTCAGCGCATCGGCGCGAGAGAGGTCGTCGACCATCACCACCGAGGCCACCCCCTGCCCGACCGTGCCCAGCCACAGGTGGCGGAACGGCATCGCCGCCGGCGAGGCGAGGAAGGCGTCGGCCTGCAGATCCTGCGCGGCGTAGGCCGGGCGCAGCAGTGGCTCACCGACGGCCTCACCGACCTGGGCCAGCACCTGCGGCTCGACCCTGGCAGTCAACGCGGCGTCCGCGTGCTGCCGCTGCTGCGATGGCAGCCACTCGCTGATCGCACGATACCCCCCGATCTGCTTGTCGGCCTCGAGCACCCGCAGGCGGTCGATCAGCGCTTCTTCGCGCTGCAGCACCTGTTCGGCGGTGTCGCCCTGCACCAGGTAGAACTGGGCCGGGCTGGGCATGCCGAGCATCTGGCTGATGCGGATCTGCTGGGCGATCAGCGCGGGCGGCGACGACTGCAGACTGCGCAGATCATCGTTGGTCTGCAGGCGGGCGATGCCGAGCGCGGACAGCACGGTGACCACCCCCAGGAACACCGCGGCCCTGCGCCCATGCAGGCGCGGCCAGCGCTCCAGCGTGGCGCCGAGCCAGCGGGCGAACCCGGTGCGGCGGATCTCGCCGCCATCCAGCCACGGGAACCAGAAGATCACGGTCAGGAACGCGGCCGCGAGGCCGACCACCGAGAACAGCGCCATCTGGCGCAGGCCCGGGAACGGCGCCAGGCCCAGCGCGAGATAGGCCAGCGCACTGGTCAGCAGGGCCAGCCACAGGCCGGGCAGCAGGTGCCGCAGCAACTTCCAGCGACGGTCGGCGGGCTCGGCCTGGCGCGAGGCGAACCAGTGGATACCGTAGTCCTCGGCAACGCCGACCAGCGACGCACCGAACACCAGGGTCAGCACGTGCACCTTGCCGAACACCAGCACGGTCACCGCCAGCGCGACACCGCAGCCGATCAGCAGCGACGCGGCGACCAGCAGGATCGGGCGCAGCGAGCGGAACGCCAGCCACACCAGCAGCAGCACCGCCGCCAGCGAGCCCCAGCCGATCGTGTTGATTTCCCAGCTGGCCTGCACTGCCGCCGCTTCGGCATGCAGCGGCACGCCGGCACGCAGCACCTCCAGGCCCGGTGCCTGCTTCGTGGCGGCTTCCGCGGCGATATCCAGCAGCAGATCGATGTGCCGCTCGCCGTCCAGCTTGAATGCCGAACCGACCGTGTCGTACTGCACGATCGACCAATGCTTGCCGTCGGCCTCCAGCAGGCCGTCATCGCCCATCTGCAGGCCCGAGCCCAGCGCGCGTTCCTGCCACCACTGCGGCCACAGCGACAGCGGATCCTGGCGCCATTCGGTCAGGCGCGGTGCGCCCATCGGACCGTACAGCGCCGCCAGTGCCGACGCTGCCAGGCCCTCGGTGGGTTCGTCCTGCAGGCGCTCGCGCTGTGCGCTGGTCAGCAGGCGGTCGCGATACGGTGCGTAGAACGCGCGGGCCTGATCGAACCAGCCCTCGATCGAGCCGCTTTCCTGCAGCAGCGGGGTCGCGCCCTGCTCTGCCTTGATGGCGTCGCGGAAGGCCGCCTCGGCCGCCTTGGTCTGTGCCGCATCGGTGCTGCCCAGCAGCACCACGATCTGACGTGCATTGGCATCGGCGATGCGCCGGGTGACATCGGACAACAGGCGGTCATGCGCGTCCTGTGGCAACAGCGCGAGGATGTCGGTGTCGATCCGGGATTCGCTCTTCCACAGCTGCCACTGCTGCACGCCGAGGCCGACCAGCACCAGCAGCCACACAATGGCCAGCCAGCGCCAGATGCGCTGCAGGCGGCCGTTCGAGGTCAGCACGTCATTCAAACCTGCCGCCCTCGTCCGCGCTCAGCGTGGCCGGCGTCTCGCTCATGCCCGCAAAGTGGATGCGGGTGACGTCCTGGTTGGCTTCGTTGATCTGGACCTCGCGCACGTAGCGGTCGCCGCTCAGGGTGAGCTGCGCGAACACCTTGCCGAGCATCGTCGAGCGCGGGGTCAGCTGCATCTTCCAGGCGTTGCCGGGCAACACCTCGACCTTGACCGTGAACTGCGCCGACAGCGCCTGCGCATCGCCGCTCATCAGCGCGAACATGATCGCGTTGACCGAGCGCATCGCCGGTTGCTGGCGGCCATCCATTTCGACGCGGCTGCTGCCATCGCGTTGCCGGCTGAGGATGCGGTCACGGGTGACCACCACCTCGGAGGGGAACGGCTTGAGCGTGGTCCAGATCACCCCATGCTCCTGGGCCAGCACGAAGCGGCCCTGCGAGCGCAGCGGGTTCTTGAAGCCGGCGACCTGCTTCTCCTGGGTGAACTCGCCGCGCAGCACGTCGACCTTGGCCACGCGCTGTTTGACGACGTCCACATCGGTGGCGGCCCACGCCGGGGCGACCACCGCCAGCATCACCAGCACGCACAGCGTGCGCAGGAAACGGTTCATTGCGGTTGCACTCCCAGACGCTCCCACAGTACCGGCGGGCACAGGTAGAGCATTTCATTGGTGGCCGCGTCGACCGCGACCTGGATGGTATGGGCGCGGGTCAGCGTGGCACCGCTGTCCGCATCCAGGATCTCGTAAGTGATCTTCAAGCGGTTCTCCCACTCGGTGATCGTGGCGCGCACGCGCAGCGCCTGGCCGTACAGCAGCGGCCGGATGTACTTCACCCTCGCATCGACCACCGGCCACAGGTAGCCGGAATCGCGCATCTGCGGGTAGTCGTAGTCGTGGCGCTGCAGCAGCGCGCAGCGCGCGATCTCGAAATACTTGAAGTAGTTGCCATGCCAGACCACCTGCATCGCATCGCAGTCGTGGAAGGCCGGCGACAGCGCCACCTCGAAGCTCAGCTCAGGCGTCGACATACAACTCCCAGCGCTGTGCGCGGATATCGTCCAGCAGGGCGCGCAGCTCACCATCCAGCGCACGGTCCTCCTCGATCAGGGCGATGCGGCCGGAGAGGTCCTGGTACATCGCGGCCAGGTCGCCGTGCAGGGTCGCCTTCATGCCGACGCGCTCGCGCAGGGCCACGCCCTGGCGGGCGGTGATCAGCAGCGCGGCGACGACCTGTTCGGTCAGTTCGATCACGCGCAGGCAATCGCGCGCGGCGATGGTGCCCATGCTGACCTTGTCCTGGTTGTGGCATTCGGTGGAGCGCGAAAACACCGAGGCCGGCATGGTCTGCTTGAGCGCTTCGGCGGTCCAGGCCGAGACGCTGATCTGCAGCGCCTTCAGGCCATGGTTGATCGCCGCACGCTCACCGGTGGCGGCCGACAGGTTGGCCGGCAGGCCGTGGTTGTAGCGCGCGTCCACCACCAGGGCCATCTGCCGGTCGAGCAGATCGGCCAGGTTGGCGATGGTGTTCTTCAGCGCATCCATCGCAAAGGCGATATGGCCACCGTAGAAGTGGCCGCCATGCAGGATGCGCTCGCCTTCGACGTCGATCAGGGGATTGTCGTTGGCGCTGTTGAGCTCGGTTTCGATCAGCTGGCGGAAGAACGGCAGTGCGTCCTGCACCACGCCGATCACGTGCGGGGCGCAGCGCAGCGAGTACCGGTCCTGCAGGCGCTGTTCATTGCGCGGCGGGCGGTCGCTGTGCAGGTCCTGGCGCAGGCGCGCGGCGATCTGCGTCTGGCCCGGATGGGGCTTGGCGGCGAACAGCATTTCATCGAAATGGTGCGCGTTGCCGTCGCTGGCCAGCACGTTGAACGCGGTCAGGCGCGTGGCGAGCCGGGTCAGGTAGTCGGCGCGGTCATACGCCAGGCAGGCCAGCGCGGTCATCACGGCGGTGCCGTTCATGATCGCCAGGCCTTCCTTGGGCCGCAGCCGCAGCGGGGTCATGCCGATCTCGGCCAGCACCTCGGCGGCCGGGCGGCGCGCACCCTGGTACATCACCTCGCGCTCGCCACACAGCACCGCGGCCACGTAGGACAGCGGGGTGAGATCGCCACTGGCACCGACCGAACCCTCGGCGGGAATCAGCGGCAGCACATCGTGGTGCAGCAGCGTGGCCAGCCCCTGCAGCAGCGGGTGGCTGACGCCGGACATGCCGCGCACCAGCGAGGCCAGGCGTGCGGCGATCACCGCGCGGGTTTCCTGCGGATCCAGGAAGCGCCCGAGGCCACAGCCGTGATAGGTGAACAGGTGATGCGGCAACTCGGCCACCAGTGCCGGCGGAATGTTCACCGTGCACGAATCGCCGTAGCCGGTGGTCACCCCGTAGATGACGCCATCTTCGCGCAGCAGGCGATCGAGAAAGTCCGCGCCGCGCTGGATGCGCGCGGTGAACGCGGCATCGTCGGTGACGACGGCCCGGGCCTGGCGCTGCGACAGCGCGACCACGTCTTCGATGGTCAGCGGCGCATCGCCGAAGCGGACGGAGGGTGCCTGATCGGCCTTACTTGCCATGAGATGCCTGATCCCAGAAGGGGAAGAAATTGAACCAGTCCAAGGGTGCCTGGGTGACCTGAACTTCCAGCCACCGGGCGAAATGTTCGGCCTGCGCGGTCAGCGCGGCGTCACGCGAACCGCGCGGCAATACGATGCGGTCGGTGAACTGTTCGAAGCGCACCTGGTAGCCGCGGCCGTGATGCAGGCAGGCCATGGTGTAGACCGGGCAGGCCAGCGCCGCGGCCAGCACATAGGCGCCGATCGGGAACTGCGCGGTGTGGCCGAGGAACGAGGCCGGTACGGTGCGCCCGCCACGCAACGGCACGCGGTCGCCGACGATGGCCACGAAGCCGCCCGCCTCCACCCGGCGCTGCAGCTCGACCGCGGTGGCCGGGCCCATGTCGGTGACCTGCAGCAGCTCCACCGAAGCCAGCGGATCGAGCCGCTGCATCAGGCGGTTGAAGCGCTGCGCGTGGGCGGTGTGCACCAGCACGGTGATGTGGAAGCCCGGCACCCGCTCGGCCAATACCTGGCACAGCTCCAGGCAGCCGATGTGCGCGGTGAGGATCAGGCCGCCTTCGCGGCGCGCGATCTTGTCCAGGACGAGGTCGCGCTGCAGGTAGATGTGCTCGGGTGGATAGCGGCCACCCAGGCCGAGCAGCTTGTCGAGCATGGTGTCGGCAAACAGCGCGAAGTGCTTCAGGCTCTGCCAGCGTCCCGGTGCCGAGGCGAACACGCCGGTATGCGCCTGCAGGCGCTCCAGGTACTGCAGCGAGGATTCGCGCGCGACCCGGTTGGTCAGCCAATGGCAGAGCACCACCGGGTAGACGCACAGGCGGAACGGCCAACGGCCGAACCAGCGATGCACCCAGCACAGGAACAGCACGCCGGCGGCCGAGGTGGACTCGCCGATGTCGGCCCAGTGCGGCGCGCTTCCGGGTGCAGGCGTGGTCATGCGCGCGGGCCCGCGATGCGCTGCCACAGCAGCCGCGGCGCGCGCCACAGCATCCCGAAGAACAGGCGCGCATGCATGCGGCTGATGCGCACGTTGTCGCGCCAGACATCGAAGTGCGACACGCCATCGCTGGGATAGGTGACCGCGGTCGACACGCTGATCACCTTGATGCCGCGCCAGAACAGCCGCACCAGGATCTCACTGTCGAAGTCCATGCGCCGGCCGATGGTTTCCTCGCCGATCAGGCGCGTCACCGGTGCCAGCGGGTACAGCCGGAAGCCGCACATCGAATCGCGGATCTGCAGCGACAACGTATTGATCCAGACCCAGATATGCGTGGCATAGCGCCCATACAGGCGGGCCTTCGGCACGCTGGCATCGTAGACCGGGATGCCGCAGATCACCGCCTCCGGCTGCGCCTTCGACAACGCCACGAAGCGCGGGATGTCGGCGGTTTCATGCTGGCCATCGGCATCGATCTGCAGCACGTGGGTGTACCCCAGGCGCGCCGCTTCGGCGAACCCGGCCAGCATCGCGCCGCCCTTGCCCTGGTTGATCGGCAGCCGCAGCAGCGTCACCTGCGGTGCGTGCGCGCGCGCCAGCGCATCGAGCACCTGCGCGCACGGCAAGTGAGAACCGTCGTCGACCAGCAGGCACGGCACGCCACTGGCCAGCACACCCTGCACCACCGCGCCGATCGCATGCGCGTGGTCGTAGACCGGGATCACCACCAACGGGGCGAAGGCCTGCCTGTTCACGCGGGTTCCGGTGTCCTCACGCATCGCCGAACACCACCCGGCCGCTGGCGTGTACGCCATGGTCGGAGACATAGCGGAAGCTCATGGCGGACTTGGCTGCATCCCAGCCCAGGCTCAGCTGCAGGCAGTCGCCCGGGCGCGCCACGTGCTGGAACTTCACCGCGTCCATCCGCAGGAACCGCGGCGGCATCGTGAACGCGCTGCGGCCGTAGTGGATCGCCCAGTCCAGCTGGACCACGCCCGGCAGGATCTTCGCCTGCGGGAAGTGCCCGTCGAACGCGACCAGGTCCGGATCCAGCACGAACTGCAACGCGGCGGTAGTGTCATCGCGCTGCTGCCACTCGGCCGTGGGCATCACCGGGCGGAACAGCGCGGCCAATGCCGCGGCCGTGACCTTGCCCTGCGCGTTGAAAGGCAATTCATCGATGAAACGCCAGCGACGCGGCCGGGTCACGGCGTCGTGGCTGCGGGCCAGATGTGCGACGAGCTGCTGCGCCTGGCGGCGGCGCTCGGCATCGTCCCACTGGGCGGCGCCCATCGCCTGCGGCACCACCACGGCGGCCAGCTGTTCGCGCGCGCCGGGCAGCACCAGCACGCGCACGTCCTGCACCGCCGGGTGCGCACGCAGCTGCTGCTCCAGGCCCTCCAGCGAGACGCGGCGCTCTTCGATCTTGACGATGCGGTCGGCGCGGCCGAGCAGGCGGAAACTGTGGCCGTCATCGGCCACGGCCCGATCCTGGGTCAGCCACCAGTCGTCGCCGTCCAGGTGCGGCGAGCGGACCGCCAGGGAGCCCGCGTCGATCCGCCACGCCACGCCCGGCAGCGGATGCCACTGCGGCTGTTCGGCACTCCAGCGGCGCCAGGCAATGCCACCGGTCTCGCTGCTGCCGAACACCTCGGTCGGCGCCACGCCCATCCAGGCGCGCACCTGCAGCGCGGCCTCGGTCGGCAACGGCCCGCCGGAGGAGAACACCGCGCGCAGCTGGCCGCCCAGCGAGGACCAGTCCAGCTGCTCGGGCAGGCGTTTGAGATGGGCCGGGGTGGCCACCAGCACCGACGGCTGGCCGCCCAGCGCGCTGACCAGGTCTTCGTGGAAGAACCGCCGCGGCTGGATCGCGCGCCCGGCCACCAGCGGCCACAACACCCGGAACAGCAGCCCGTAGATGTGCTGGTGCGAGACCGTGCCCTGCACCTGCGCGCCATCGAGCTGCTCGCCGAAGGCGGCCTGCAGCGCATCCACCTCGCGGGTCAGCTGGCGCATGCGCTTGACGATCGCGCTCGGCGCGCCGGTGCTGCCGGAGGTGAACACCACCAGCTCCAGCACGGCCTCATCCAGCGGCTGCAGCACCCGCGCCGGGTCGACCTCCGCATCGGGCTGCAGCGGTGCGTACCGCGCCGGCACGTCACCGGCGAATCCGGCCACGCGCGGGCTCAACCCTTCCAGCGTGGCCGGGAGGTTGTCGCCGCCGAGGAACACGCGCTTGCCGGCATGCCAGGCGCCCAGCAGGGCGGCGGCGAAGGTGAGCGTGTCATCGAAATACAGCGCCCAGTCGGTGCCGGGCGCGCGCGCGAACGCCTGCTGCCAGCGCAGCACCTGCGCGCGGAACTGCGGGTGGTCCACCACGGTGTCGCCGGCGATGCCGACGATGCGGCCGGGCCGCGGCACCAACGCCAGCCGGTCCAGGGCGATCCACTCAGCCATGCGCGTGCGCCGCCTTGACCCGTCGCCGGACCAGCCATTCCCCGCCAAACAGCGCACCCATCATCACGTAGGCCAACACTCCGTTGTAGAACGCCCAGACCTGGTTGGACGCCCACAGCGCCGTGGCCAGGGCCAGACTTCCGTTGAGAACAAAGAAGCCGCACCAGATCCAGGTGACGCGGCGGGTATAGAGCACGGCGAACGGCGGCAGATCCGGCTCGCTCAACCGCGCCAGGCGCTCCACGGCACTGGGCCCGAAACGCAGGCTGGTGGCGAAGATCACCAGCATCACCGCGTTCACCAGTGCCGGGTACAGCTTCAGCGGCAGCGCCTCGTTGAAGGCCGTGGCGATCAGGGCGAGCAGGCCGGTGCCGAGCGCGGCCACCCACCACACCGCCTGGCGGGTGGTCAGCGCGCGCAGCGCGGCCAGGGTGAACAGCAGCAGCGACAACCAGCGTGGTTCGAACCGGCCGAGCGACAGGTAGACCACCAGCGGGTATGCCAGCGACAGCAACGCAAACGCCGCGACGCGTACCCGGACCATGGTCAGTCTTCAGCGATGGCCGTCAGGCGGCCGCTTGACCGGGCAACAGCCCGTGCACCACATCGACGATGTCCTGCACGGTACGCACCTGCTTGAACGCTTCCGGCTGCAGATTGCGGCCGAGCAGCGGCTTGAGCTGCACGATCAGGTCGACCGCGTCGATGCTGTCGATGTCCAGGTCGTCGTACAGGCGCGCGGCGGGCGTGATGCGGCTCGGCTCGATCTCAAAGCTGTCCTTGAGGATCTTGACGATGCGCTCGAAAAGTTCGGTCTTGGTCATGGGTAAATCCTGACGCGCCGTTAGGACGGCTGGCGTGCGGCGACAAACTCGCTCAGGGCACGCACGCTGGAGAAATGGCGACGGGTCTCTTCCGAATCGGCTGACAGGCTGACACCGTACTTTTTCTGCAGGGCCAATCCAAGTTCCAGCGCGTCGATCGAATCCAGGCCCAACCCCTCCACGAACAGGGGGGCGGCGGAATCGATGTCTTCGGGAGTGATGTCTTCCAGTGAAAGCGATGAAATGATCAATTCCTTGATCTCGTGCTCAAGTGCCTGCACGGGTCGGGTCTCCAGCGAAGTCGAAGTAATGGGCAAGATGATCGGTCACACGCCTGGCCGCCAAGGCATCCCCCCTGGGCGCATCGCCGGTCTCGTTCAGAAACGGGGCAATCGGGAGATCTTCCCCGACTTCCAGCTGAACGTGAAATCGCCGTGATGGCACACGATACCATTTCTGGCCCTTGGTCAGGGTCGGCGGGGTGCAGGTGATCCGCACCGGGGTGATGTCCAGCCGGCCCCGCACGGCGATGTTGGCCGCCCCGCGCTGCAGCTTCGGCGGCTGGCCGGGCACGGTGCGGGTGCCCTCGGGGAAGATCACCAGGTTGCCGCCGGCCTGGACCGCGGCGATGCAGTCGTCGACCAGCCCGGCACCGTCGTCATTGGAGACATAGCCCGCGGCCCGGACCGGGCCGCGCATGAACGGGTTGCGCGCCACCGCCTGCTTGACCACGCAGTCGGCGTTGGGGAGCTGGGCGATCAACAGCACCACGTCGATCAGGGTCGGGTGGTTGGCCAGGATCAGCAGACCGTTGCGCTGCAGGCGCTCGCCCCCGCGGATGTCATACGTCATCAGCCCGAGCCGGTGCATCAGGCCCACGTGGGTGGCGAACCCGGCCTGCACCAGCCGCCGGGCCAGCACGCGCCGGCGCACCGGATCGCGGATCAGCAGCAGCGACAGGAACAGCAGGCCGCCCAGCACCAGCCCGCCGATCCCGAAGGCGGCAAAGCTCAGGCCCGTGCCCAGCACCCGCCAGGCACGGTTGATCCGGGCCGGCCAACGCTCAGCCATGCCGCTGCCAGGTCCAATGCTGGCCGTCGGCGTCCAGCCCCAGCGCAGGCCCGCCGTCCAGCAGGAAGCGCAGGGCTTCCAGGCCGTGCGGCAGCCCCTGGGAGGGACGGTCCTCGCCGCCGGCGCCCCAGCCCAGCGACAGTCGGGTGCCGGGACCGTCAGCCGGGCCCAGCCGCCAGCACCAGGCGAAGAACGGGTCGGGCTCGTCGGTGAAGCCGGCGTAGATCGGTGGCAAGGGGGATTCATAGACAACCAGCCGCACCTCGGGCGCGCCATCGGCGAGCAGCCCGAAGGCCTCGACGCAGGCGGTCTCGACCGTGGCGCGGCCGGCCGCGAGGGCCAGATAGTTGCCCCGATGCCCGCGGGCGATCGAGTACAGCGCGGCGATCGCGTTGTGGACCGACAGCCCGAAGCCGGTCGGCGACATCGGCTGGTCCGCGCTCAAGGTGTTGAGCAGTTCCATCGAGCGGGCCACATCGCCATGGCGCGAGGCGAACACCAGCGGCACCTGGCCACCGTCGTCGGGCTGCTCGCACCAGCACGCGGTCTGGATCGCCATGCGCCCCAGCCGTTCGATCCGGCGCCGCTGCATGGCGGGCACTTCGGACAACGCCGGGGTATCGTCGCCGGCCGGCAGCCAGGGGGCCTTCGCCCACGCCTGCCACTCCGCCCGGGTCGTGATGCCCGGCGCCCACGCCGCCCAATCGATTACAGAAAACTCAATCATTCCCGCCAACATGATGGATGGGTACCAAGAGAAGGCACGAGCCATGGTGGCAACGCAGAACGGCCCCCCATGCCAGCCATTCCACGCCTGTCGTCGACATCGCCTGGCACCGGTGGCGGTGCCGAGAAAGGAGCGCACGCTATCATGACACTCTCGGCACTGGCAGCATTCACATTCTGAAATGAGCAACACGATCGACAACGCAACGGCCCCGGCAGTCGCCCCCCTTTCCTCCGGACCTGCGTTGTTCCATGTCGCCTACGTCCCGGCGGCGCAGCGTGACGCGGCCCTGGCCGACCCGCACACACTGGCGGTGTTCGGCTTCGGCCTGCACCCCGCTCCGCTGGCGGACCCGCGCTGGCTGCAGGTGCCGCTGGCCGAGCAGGGCCCGGCGCAGGTCGAGGTGTGGCGTGGTGGCACGCCCGTCGAGCACGGTGTCACCGACGGCGTGCGCTGGTCGCACAACGGCCAGCTGCTGTTCGGGGTGCTGGACATCGACGAGATCGACAGCGACATCGAGACCGCCGCGGCCGAGGCCTACGCGCGGATGAGCGCGTTCCTGTCGCGCTGCGGGTATCCGCATCTGTTGCGGACCTGGAACTATCTCGACGCGGTGACCGAGGGCGAGGGTGATCAGGAGCGCTACCGGCGTTTCTGCGTGGGCCGCGTGCGGGGCCTGCGGGAACTGGATGAAGCCGCGCTGCCGGCGGCGACGTGCATTGGCCGTTTCGATGGCGAGCGCCGCCTGCAGGTGTACTGGTTGTCGGCGCGCGAGCCGGGCTTGCCGCTGGAGAATCCGCGCCAGGTGAGCGCGTTCCGCTATCCACGCCAGTACGGGCCGCAGTCGCCGAGTTTTTCGCGGGCGCTGCTGCCGCCATTGGCCACGGGCCTGCCGTTGCTGCAGTCGGGGACGGCGGCGATCGTGGGGCATGTGTCGCAGCACACGGGGGCGGTGGATGAGCAGTTGCGGGAGACGCTGACGAATCTGCAGAGTCTGGTGGATACGGCGCGCGGTCAGCGGCCGTCGCTGTCACCGGTGCTGGGTTCGACGTCGGTGCTGAAGGTATATGTGCGTCGTGCGGAGGATATGGCGGCGGTGGCGGCGCAGATGGCGGCACTGCCGACGGCGCCGCCGTTCGTGGTGTTGCACGCCGAGGTGTGTCGTGCGGAGCTGCTGGTGGAGATCGAAGGGCTGCACGGCTGAGTTCCCGAAGGCTGTCCTTCCCTTCGCCGGCTGCAGGCCCCTGTAGTGCGGACCGCTGGTCGGCTGCTCATGCACCAGCTTTTGCTGTTGCCATTTCCCACCGGCAACGCGACGTGTCCAGGGAGAGGGTGGCTACCCCCTGACGGGACCGTCGGGCGCCATGGATGGCGCCCGTCGAGCCCCCATGGATGGGTTTACGGCGCGTCCCGGCAGGGGGTGGCCGCCCTCGCCCCATCAGGACAACGACCAGCCGACGCCTCAGTGATACCCCACATCCGCCCGCACCTTGCCGCGGAATACCCGGTACGACCACGCCGTGTAGCCCAGGATCACCGGCAGCAGGATCACCAGCCCGACCAGGCTGAAACTCAACGACGATGCCGGCGCGGCCGCCTGCCACAACGTCATGCTCGGCGGCAGCAGGTAGGGCCACATGCCCAGCACCAGTCCGATGAAGCCGAGCACGAACAGGGCCAGCGTCAACAGGAACGGCGGCAGGTCGCGCTTGGGGTGCATCGCGCTGCGCCACAGTGCCGTGGCGACCGCCAGGGTCAGCAACGGTACGGGCGAGAGCCACCAGAAATTGCCATCGCTGAACCAGCGCGCCATCAGG
Organism: Stenotrophomonas sp. JAG2; assembly: GCF_041080745.1. Classification (NCBI taxonomy): domain Bacteria; kingdom Pseudomonadati; phylum Pseudomonadota; class Gammaproteobacteria; order Lysobacterales; family Lysobacteraceae; genus Stenotrophomonas; species Stenotrophomonas sp. JAG2. Next base: position 291,018 of record NZ_JBEUMH010000004.1, read on the forward strand.
CGCGAATCCAGGAACGGCAGCCAGGCGCTGACCAGCCCCATGAACACGATCACCGCCACCACCAGCGGGCGGGTCAAGGTGCGGGCGAAGGTCTGCTCGCGGCCTTCGGTCTTGAGGATCAGCCACGTGCTGCCCAGCAGCGCGTAACCGAACACCACCGCCGCGCCGGTCAGCATCGAGAACGGGCTGAACCAGCTGAACGCGCCGCCGACGTAACGACCGTCCACCACCTGCAGGCCCTGCACCAGCGCGCCCAGGATCACGCCCTGCGCGAAGGCGGCCAGCAGCGAGCCCAGGCCGAACGCCACGCTCCACAGTCTGCGCGAGCGGTGCGCCTTGAAGCGGAATTCGAACGCCACGCCGCGGAATACCAGCGCCACCACCAGCAGCAGGACCGGCAGGTACAGCGCCGACAGCAGCGCCGCGTAGGCCTTCGGGAAGGCCGCCATCAGGCCGGCTCCGCCCAGCACCAGCCAGGTTTCGTTGCCGTCCCAGATCGGGGCGGCGGTGTTCATCATGATGTCGAGCTGTTCTTCATCCTCGGCCATCGGCGCGAGGATGCCGATGCCGAGCACGAAGCCATCCAGCACCACATACATCAGCACACCAAAACCGATCACCGCGAACCATGCCACGGGCAGCCAGGTCGTCATTTCCATCTCAGCGCTCCTCCAGCGGTTCATCGGCACCGGACAGCGGCCGCGCCGGGGTGTGGCTGCCGGCATCCAGTTTCGGCGCCGGATCGTGCGGCTTGGGACCCGTACGGATGATCTTCACCAGGTACCAGACGCCCCAGCCGAACACGAACGCATAGCCGACGATGTACACGCCGAGCGACAGCGCGGTCATCCACGCGCTCTGCGGACCCACCGCATCGGCGGTACGCAGCACGCCGTAGACCACCCACGGCTGCCGGCCCATCTCGGTCACGAACCACCCCGAGATGAGCGCGATGAAGCCACTGGGCAGCATCCAGTTCCAGCCGCGGATCAACCAGCGCGATTGCAGCAGTTTGCCGCGCCACCACTGGAACGCGGAGACCCAGGCCAGCAGCAGCATCAGCGTGCCCAGCCCGACCATCACCCGGAACGCGAAGAACACCGGTACCACCGGGGGCCGATCACTGGCGGGCACCGAGGTCAGCGGATTGAAGCTGCCGTCCAGCGAATGGGTCAGGATCAGGCTGCCCAGGCGCGGAATCGCGATTTCGTAGTCATTGCGTTCGGCCTTTTCATTGGGCACCGCGAACACCACCAGCGGGACGCCCTTGCCCTCGCCTTCGGAGTGCCAGTGCGCTTCCATCGCCGCGATCTTCATCGGCTGGTGCTTGAGCGTGTTCAGGCCGTGCATGTCGCCGACGAAGATCTGCACCGGGACCGTCAACGCGGCGAAACCCACCGCCGCCAGCAGCATCTTGCGCCCGGCCTCGCGGTGCACGTCCTTGCGCAGGTACCAGGCGCCCACGCCGCCGATCACGAAGCACGTGGTGATGAACGAGCCCAGCGCCATGTGCGCGAGGCGATACGGGAAGGACGGGTTGAACACCACCTGCCACCAGTTCTGCGGGTGCACGATGCCGTCGATGATTTCGTAACCGGCCGGCGTCTGCAGCCAGCTGTTGGAGGACAGGATCCAGAACGTGGAGACCAGCGTGCCCAGCGCCACCATGCAGGTGGAGAAGAAATGCAGGCGCGGCGAGACCTTGCCCCAGCCGAACATCATCACGCCCAGGAAGCTGGCCTCCAGGAAGAACGCGGTGAGCACTTCGTAGGTCAGCAGCGGTCCGATCACCGTCCCGGCGACCTCGCTCAGCCGTGGCCAGTTGGTGCCGAACTGGAAGGCCATGACGATGCCGCTGACCACGCCCATGCCGAAGGACACGGCGAAAATCTTCTGCCAGAAGAAGTACAGCTCGCGCCAGACCGGATTGCCGGTACGCAGCCAGCGCGATTCGACAAAGGCCAGCCAGCTGGCGGTACCGATCGTGAAGGCCGGGAACAGCACATGGAAACTGATGACGAACCCGAACTGGATCCGCGACAACAACAACGCGTCCACGTGACGCCTCCGCCTGGTTTCTGGAAATCCGCACCAGTCTGGGCCGGTATCCGTGAAAGGCACATGCGACCCGGTGACGCGCTGCTTCACTTTGTCGCAGGTGGGTCGGGCGCTGGGCCCCCATACCCTTTCCGGCGAATGTCCCCCGGCGTCGGCCTGCGGCCGCCCCCTCCTCCTTTATTTCGCCTCCAAGGGTATGGGGGCCCAGCGCCCGACCCACCGACCACCGTTTGCCTTCCGCATGAGCGCACGCCCATGACCTGTGGCCCCTTCCCCGGGCCCTTGCGGCTGCTACGCTTGGCGGGTTTTCCTCCTTGGTGCCGCCCGCAATGCCCAGAACGCTGCCTTTGTCCCTGCTGCTGCTCGCCGCTCTCGGCGGCGCTGCCCATGCGGCGCCGACGCCGATCACCATCGAGCAGGCGATGGCCGACCCGGACTGGATCGGACCGCCGGTCGAGAGCGCGTGGTGGTCCTGGAACAGCCAGCAGGTCGAGTACCAGCTCAAGCGCACCGGCAGCCCGGTGCGCGACACCTTCCGCCAGCCGGTGGCCGGTGGCGTGGCCGCCCAGGTCGGCGATGACCAGCGCGGCACCCTCGACGTGGAGAGCCCGGTCTACGACAGCACCCGCCAGCGCTCGGTCTTCGTGCGCAATGGCGATGTGTTCGTGCGCGACCTGCGCAGCGGCGCGCTGACCCAGCTGACCCGCAGCACGGAGAAGTCCGGCGCGGTCAATTTCGCCCGCGACGGCGGTGTGATCTGGCGCACCGGCCAGGAGTGGTTCCACTGGACCGCCGCCGCCGGCGTGCAGCAGGTGGCCAGCCTGAAGGCCGAGAAGAACCCGGACGACGCCCCCAAGGCCGACACCCTGCGCGAGCAGCAGCTGCGCACCCTGGCCACGCTGCGCAACGACCGCGCCCAGCGCGAGGCGCTCAAGGCGCAGGAAGCCAGCTGGCGCCGTGCCGACGGCACCCGCGCGCCGGGCCCGGTGTATCTGGGCGCCGACGTGGAGATCGTCGACAGCGTGCTCTCGCCCGATGCGCGCACCCTGATCGTGGTGACCAAGCCGAAGAGCTTCGATGAAGGCCGCGGCGGCAAAATGCCCAAATACGTGACCGAATCCGGTTACGAAGAGTTCGAAGACACCCGCACCCGCGTCGGTCGCAACGATCCGGAACCGAACGCGCTGTGGCTGGTCGATGCCGTCGCCGGTACGGTCAAGCCGCTGTCGCTGGACGGCCTGCCGGGCATCGCCACCGACCCGCTGGCCGCGCTGCGCAAGGCGGCCGGCAAGGACGCCCTGAAGGGCAACCGCCCGGTGGAACTGCTCGGTGGCCCCGGTGCGCCCAGCATCCGCTGGAGCCCCGATGGCCAGCAGGCCGCGATCATGCTGCGTGCCAACGACAACAAGGATCGCTGGATCGCCAGCGTGACCCCGACCAGCGGCAAGCTGGAGACGCGTCATCGGCTGACCGACAGCGCCTGGGTCAACTGGAGCTTCAACGATTTCGGCTGGTCCAACGACAACCGGACGCTGTGGCTGCTGTCCGAAGAATCCGGCTATTCGCACCTGTACACCCAGCAGGGCACGGCCAGGCCGCAGGCGCTGACCAGCGGCAAGTGGGAAACCTCGATGCCGGTGCCCAGCGCCGACGGCCGCGGGTTCTACTTCCTGTGCAACCAGCAGTCGCCCGGCGACTACGAGGTGTGCGCGGTCGACAACGCCAGCAGGCAGGTGCGTGAGCTGACCTCGCTCAATGGCGTGGAAGACTTCTCGCTCTCCCCGGACGGCCAGCAGCTGCTGGTGCGTTACTCCGGCGCCTACCTGCCGACCCAGCTGGCCGTCGTACCCGCCGCCGGTGGGCAGGCCAAGGTGCTGACCGATACGCGCACCGCCGCGTTCAAGGCACGCGAGTGGATTCAGCCCAAGCTGGTGCAGGTGCCGTCCAAGCACGGTGCCGGCGTGGTCTGGGCCAAGTACTACGGCCCGGAGACCTTCGAGCCGGGCAAGCAGTACCCGATCGCCATGTTCGTGCACGGCGCCGGTTACCTGCAGAACGTCCACCAGCAGTATCCGGCGTACTTCCGCGAGCAGATGTTCCACAACCTGCTGGTGCAGAAGGGCTACGTGGTGCTGGACATGGATTACCGCGGCAGCGCCGGCTACGGCCGCGACTGGCGCACGGCGATCTACCGCAACATGGGCCACCCGGAGCTGGAAGACTACAAGGACGGCCTGGACTGGCTGGTCCAGACCAAGCAGGGCGACCGTGACCACGCTGGCATCTACGGCGGTTCCTACGGCGGCTTCATGACCTTCATGGCGCTGTTCCGCTCGCCGGGCACGTTCAAGGCCGGCGCGGCGCTGCGTCCGGTGGTCGATTGGCACCAGTACAACCACGGCTACACCGCCAACATCCTCAACACCCCGGACATCGACCCGGAGGCGTACCGCACGTCGTCACCGATCGAATATGCCGAAGGCCTGCAGGATCACCTGCTGATCGCGCACGGGATGATGGACGACAACGTGTTCTTCCAGGACTCGGTCAACCTCACCCAGAAACTGATCGAGCTGCACAAGGACAACTGGACGATCGCGCCGTACCCGCTGGAGCGCCACGGCTATGTGCGTGCCGATTCCTGGCTGGACCAGTACAAGCGCATCCTCAAGCTGTTCGAAGAGACCCTGAAGTAATCCAGCGATGACGTCGGTTCGCCCTGACGTGCAGCACGCCGCGGCGACGATCGATATCGTCGCTGCGGTCGTTTTCGATGCCGGCGGCCGCGTGCTGGTCGTGCGCAAACAGGGCTCGGAGACCTTCATCCAGCCCGGCGGCAAGCCCGAGCCCGGTGAGGCGCCCCTGGTCGCCCTGGCGCGCGAGCTGCAGGAAGAACTCGGTGTCACCCTGGTGGCGGAAAGCGCCGTGGCGCTGGGCCGCTTCGAGGCATGGGCGGTGCACGAAGCCGGGCACCGTGTGCGCGCCGATGCGTACCGGGTGACGGTGACCGGCACGCCCCGGGCACAGGCGGAAATCGCCGAACTGGCCTGGGTGCCGCCACGCCCGCCGCATGGCGTGCGCTTGGCACCGTTGAGCGCAGACCATATCCTGCCCGCGGCCGCGAACGCGGTGGCTGCGACCTAGACGTCGTGGCCTGCCCCAACCAGGACACCGGATGTCAGCGTCGTTTCCCCCGCAATTGCCTTCGTTCACGCCACGCCCCAGCGGGGATGGCGCACCTGCGTTCCTCGCGCCCCTGCTCAAGTCCGTGCTGCTGGTCTGCCTGGCCTCGGCCGCGCTGTGGGCGGTACTGGCGCTGATCTCCATTCCGTTGTCCGCTACCGACACCCTGCAGGCGTTGCTGGCCGGCGAGGACCTGCACTGGCTGCCCGGCACGCTGCAGTGGCTGCTGGCTCACCCGGTCCTGGCCAACGTGCTGCTGTGTGTGTCGGCCCTGGCCGGCGCCGTGTCGTGCTGGGGCATGCTGCGCCGCTGGCGTGGGGCGTGGGCGTCGTTCGTCGTGCTGCTCGCCGTGACCGCCGTACTCAACGGAGTGGTGGTGTGGGCCGTCGACGATGCGTTCCGGCATGTGCTGGCGCAGCTGCCGGCGGAGACCTACTCGCTGGAGATCCTGCAGCTGCGTAGAGACCTGCGGGTGCTGCGTGTGATCTGGACGGGATTGACCGGACTGACCGCCGTCGCGTTCGCGGTGCTCCATGTCTGGCTGATCGTGCGCCTTTGCGCGCCGGATGTGCGTGCGCTGTTCCGCCGCTGAGTTTCCCCCGCAGCGCCGGCGTGCGCTGCACCACCCCCGCAAGGATGATGCTGTGACTGTTTCGACTCCCCTCCTGCGCCGCCACGGCTGGCGCGCGACGCTGTTCACCCTGCTCACGGCGGTCAGCCTGCCCGCGGCGGCCCAGGCCATGGTCTGCGGCACCTTCCTGGCCGAGGACACCGGCACCACGCTGACGCTGGAGAGCGCCAACCAGGGCTATCGGCAGATTCCCGGGCAGGCGCCCGAACCGTACCTGCTGAGCCGCCTCGGCAACGAGTTGAAGCTGGCCGACCTGGACAACGGCGGCGTTGGCGCGCTGACCGTGGAGGACGGCGGCCGCCGGCTCAGCGACCGCTTCAACGCGTACCGGTTGCAGAAGGCCGCCACCTGTCGCCCCGCCACGGTGTTCCCCGCTGCGTCCTGCCGGGCCGAGATCGGCACCTGCCTGGACGACATGCTTTTCGCCAACAACGACCGCCTCCGCCAGTGGTGCCGCGAGGATGTCCCGGCCGCCTGCAAGCGCCTGCTGGCCAACTTCCAGTCCGAGGCACACGAGGCCAGGACGCTGGCCGCGACGCAGGACGACAGCCCTGACATGGCCGAGCCGGAGGTCTGCAAGGCCGACTCCGCCCAGTACGACCAGGCCGCCTGCCTGGAGGCCGCGCGTGACGCCATGGGCCAGGCCTTCGCCAAGGCCCTGGTCGGCGGGCTCGCCGCCACCGATGCCTCGCCGCTGCCGGCAGCACAGCTCGATGAGATCACCACGATCTGCCAGGCACAGACCGGCGGTACGTTCTGCGCCAAGGCCGCGGAGGCCCTGTGGCAGGCCGGCCGCCTGGTCCCCGCCCGCGATGCGCTGCAGCGGGCCTGCAGCCGCGGCAAAGATCCGCGTGCCTGTGAGCGGGTGGCGCCGCTGGCCAAGCTGGATGCCAACGCACTGACGCCACTGGCGGCCACCGCACTGCCCTGCGGCAGCTACCTGGCCAGCCAGGGCCTGATGGACCATCTGCCGTTCGGCGATGGCGGCATGATCGACAGCGGCTTCGGCGGCAAGCTGCGCGCGCGACTGGTCGACGGCGACATCCGCGTGCGCCACGACCAGGGCGACGACTTCGTGTTCAAGCGCCTGGCCAACGGCAACCTGATCGGCATGGACAGCTGGAACCGCTTCAGCTACTACGAACGCACCGGCGAGGCGCAGCAGTGCAGCGCGCCGGTGGTGTTCATCGAAACCCCGCTGCCGCAGGACTGCCCGACGCTGACCCGTGAGGGCGGCGCCCAGGCCTGCTGCGCGGCCGGCAAGCTGCAGGGCTGCAATGCCGCCGGCCACCAGCTGGCCCTGCGCAACCGCTGGGCCGAGGCGGCGCCGTTCTATCTGAAGCTGTGCACGGCCGGCGTGCGCGAAGGCTGCGAGAACCTGGCCAGCGTCTATGAACACACCGGTGACGAGGCGCTGCCCGAGCAGATGGCCGCCCTCTGCGCGAAGGATGGCAAAGGCACGCACGTCGCCTGCGATGTGCACGCGACCCGCAACTGGGGCCTGATGCAGGTGAGCGCCGGGCTGGAGCAGATCGCCGAGCGCATGGCGGCCGAAGCGGATGCGGGTGCAGATGCAGATGCGGACGCCGATGCTGAGGACACGCCGGCCGCAACGCCCGCCCCGACGAAAAACAGCAAGAGCACCAACCGCAAAGGCGGCCGCTGAGCTCGCACGGGCACACGCAGGCCGTGCACCGGCCTGCGGTAAAGTAGCGCCCATGAACGACTTCGACCGCGTCCGCGCGTATCTGACCGACCTGCAGGACCGCATCTGTGCGGCGATCGAAACCGCCGACGGCCAGGCCCGCTTTGCCGAGGATGTCTGGCAACGCGCGGAGGGCGGCGGTGGCCGCACCCGCATCCTGCGCGATGGCGCGGTCTTCGAGCAGGCCGGGATCGGGTTCTCCGATGTGGCCGGCACGCGCCTGCCGCCGTCTGCCTCGGCGAACCGCCCCGAGCTGGCCGGTGTCTCATGGCGCGCCACCGGCGTATCGCTGGTGTTCCATCCGGCCAATCCATACCTGCCGACCACGCATGCCAACGTGCGCTACTTCCGTGCCGAGCGCGATGGCGTGGAGGTCGCGTCGTGGTTCGGCGGCGGCTTCGATCTCACCCCGTTCTATCCGATCGACGAGGACGTGCGGCATTGGCACCAGGTCGCGCACGATCTGTGCGCGCCGTTCGGCGAGGAGCGCTATGCCGCGCACAAGCGCTGGTGCGATGAGTATTTCTTCCTGCGCCATCGCAACGAGACGCGCGGTGTGGGCGGCCTGTTCTTCGACGACCTGCACGGCGATTTCGAGCGTGATTTCGCCTATCTGCGCGCGGTCGGCGATGGCTTCCTGGAGGCCTATCTGCCGCTGGTCGAGCGTCGCAAGGACACCCCGTATGGCGAGCGCGAGCGCGAGTTCCAGCTGTACCGTCGCGGCCGCTACGTCGAATTCAATCTGGTCTACGACCGCGGCACCCTGTTCGGGCTGCAGAGCGGCGGGCGCAGCGAGAGCATCCTGATGAGCCTGCCGCCTCGTGTGCGCTGGGAGTATGGCTTCCAGCCGGAGGTCGGCAGCGATGAGGCGCGTCTGGCGGATTACCTGGTGCCGCGCGACTGGGTGTAGCAATAACGGGGACGGAGGTAGTTAAGCGCATGCGCTTAACTACCTCCGTCCCCGTTAATTACTTCTTCGGCACGATCGTGATGTGCCCGTTGATCTCCAGCACCGCCAGGGCGACGTCGTCGATCGACAGGCACCCCTGCTGGCGCATCGCGGCGTCAAGATCGGCCGGGGTGACCAGTTCGCGCTTGAGCACCGAATCGAGCACCTTGCCGTCGCGGGCGATCAGGATCGGCTCGCCTTCGACCAGGGTCTCCACGCGACGGCTGCGCGTGCTCAGCCAGCCCACGCCGTAGTTGATCGAGATCAGGGTCGCCGCCAGCAGCAGGCCGCCCCCCAGCGAGGTGTCTTCGCCGAGCAGCGCGTTCTGCACCGCGTTGCCGAGCAGCACGATCAGCAGCACGTCGAAGGGGGTGATCTGGCCCAGCGCGCGTTTGCCGGACAGCTGGACCATGCCCAGCACCACCGCGTACACCACCACCGCGCGCAGGATGAATTCCCACCACGGCATGGCCAATGCAAACAGGTCGCTCATTGCCTCTCCCCGGACTGGTCAGGCCAGCATGGGCCGGCACCGGGCGCGAGGCAATGGCCGGGCGTCGCGGGCGGCGAGGTGCGTTCCAACGCCACAAATAAAAAGCCCCGCCAACCAGGGGGAGGTTAGCGGGGCCGGGGAACGGGCGCTTGGGGAGGAGCCCCCGTTCCGAGATCTGCTCCAGGGGATGGGAGAGATCCACAACAGGCATTGCGCCTGTCGAGGTCTATAAAAGCACTCCGAACATTGATAGTTCGTGAAGGGGCCCAATTAATCCGGGCCTCTCCCCATAAACATTCATCCAACAGTCAGATTATCGCGGGGCACTGAACCAATTCAGCCTTTTGACTGTGATTCAGGCCTCAATGCGCCTCGTCCCAGTTATCGCCCACGCCCGCATCCACCACCAGCGGAACACGCAGTTCGGCGGCGGAGGACATCAATTCAACGACTTTCAAACGCAAGGTGTCGAGGAAACCGCTTTCGGTTTCAAAGACCAGTTCATCGTGCACCTGCAGAATCATCTTGGCCTGGTCACCGTGGTCCTGCAGCCAGCTGTCCACGTTCACCATGGCGCGCTTGATGATGTCCGCGGCGGTGCCCTGCATCGGGGCATTGATCGCGGCCCGTTCAGCACCGGCCCGCAGGCCCTGGTTGCGGGCGTTGATGTCGTTCAGGTACAGGCGGCGGCCGAACAGCGTCTCGACATAGCCCTGCTCGCGGGCCTGCTGGCGCATGCGCTCCATGAAATCGCGCACGCCCGGGTAGCGGCTGAAGTACAGGGCCACGTAGTCCTGGGCCTGGCCGCGGTCGATGCCCAGGTTGCGGGCCAGCCCGAACGCGCTCATGCCGTACATCAGGCCGAAGTTGATCGCCTTGGCGGCGCGGCGCTCGTTGGAGGTCACCTCGTCCAACGGCCGGCTGAAGACTTCCGCCGCGGTCGCCCGGTGCACGTCCACGCCCTGCTCGAAGGCCCGCACCAGGCCCGGGTCCTCGGAGAGGTGGGCCATGATCCGCAGTTCGATCTGCGAGTAATCGCAGGCCAGGATCTTGCGACCCGGCGGGGCCACGAAAGCGCGGCGGATGCGGCGGCCGTCCTCGGTGCGGATCGGGATGTTCTGCAGGTTCGGATCGGAGGACGACAACCGGCCGGTGGCGGCACCGGACTGGTGGTAGCTGGTGTGTACCCGCCCGGTGTCCTGGTTGATCATCTCCGGCAGCTTGTCGGTGTAGGTGCTGCGCAGCTTGGCCAGCCCGCGGTACTCCAGGATCACGCGCGGCAGTTCGTGCTGCTCGGCGATCGCCTCCAGCGCCTCTTCATTGGTGCTGGGCTGGCCCTTGGGGGTCTTCACCAGCGCCGGCAGCTGGAGCTCGTCGAACAGCACGGCCTGCAGCTGCTTGGGCGAATCCAGGTTGAAGGTGCGCCCGGCCAGCTCGGTGGCCTTCTGCTGGGCGGCCAGCATGCGCGAGCCCAGGTCCTGGCTCTGCCGGCGCAGCTCGGCCATGTCGATGTGCACGCCATTGGCTTCGATCCGCGCCAGCACCGGCACCAGCGGCATCTCGATGTCACGGTAGACGCTGTCCAGCGACGGCGTGGCCTGCAGCTGGGGCTGCAGCGCGTGGTGCAGGCGCAGGGTCACGTCGGCATCTTCGGCGGCATAGCGGCAGGCTTCGTCCAGGCCGACCTGCGAGAACGAGATCTGCTTGGCGCCCTTGCCGGCGACCTCCTCGAACTTGATCGTGGTGTAGCCCAGGTAGCGCATCGCCAGCGAGTCCATGTCATGGCGCGTGGCGGTGGAATTGAGCACGAAGCTCTCGAGCATGGTGTCGTCGTGATACCCCTGCAGGTTCACGCCGTGGCGGCGCAGCACGTGCAGGTCGTACTTGCCGTGCTGGCCAAGTTTCTTCTTGGTGGGGTCTTCCAGGGCAGGACGCAGCGCCTCGAGCACCTGCTCGCGCGGCAGTTGCGCCGGCGCGCCCGGGTAATCGTGGCCGACCGGGATGTAGGCGGCCCGGCCCGGCTCGACCGCCAGGCTGATGCCGACCAGGTTGGCGCGCATGGCGTCCAGCGCGTCGGTCTCGGTATCGAACGAGATCAGCTCGGCATCGGCCAGGCGCTGCACCCAGGCCTCCAGCTGCCCGGTGGTCAGCACCATCTCGTACTCGCCGGGGGCCGAGAGTGCGGGATCGACCGGCACCACCGCGTCATCCGGCGTGGCACGAGCGTAGCCGGCTGCGGTGCCGCGCAGGCTGACCGGGGCATCGCTGGCAGCGGCCGGAGCCGGAACGGGGCCGCCCAGCTCCTTGAGGGCCTGGGTGAAGCCATAGCGCAGGTACAGTTCGCTCAGCGACGGCACGTCCGGCTCGCGCAGCGGCAACGTCTGCGCTGAGACCTCCAGCGGCACATCGGTACGGATCGTGACCAGCTCGCGGTTGAGCGGCAGGCGCTCCAGCGCCGCGCGCAGGTTCTCGCCGATCTTGCCCTTCATGGTCGGCGCCGCCGCCATCACCCCATCCAGGTGCTGGTACTCGGCCAGCCACTTGGCGGCGGTCTTGGGCCCGCACTTCTCCACGCCCGGCACGTTGTCGACCGCGTCGCCCATCAGCGCCAGCAGGTCGACGATCTGGTCGGCGCGCACACCGAACTTCTCCATCACGGCCGCGTCCGAATCCATGCGGCTGCCGGTCATGGTGTTGACCAGCTCGATGCCCGGGCGGACCAGCTGGGCGAAGTCCTTGTCGCCGGTGGAGATGGTCACCTGCAGGCCATCGCGGTGGCCCTGCAGGGCCAGCGTGCCGATCACATCGTCGGCTTCCACGCCGGGGATGCGCAGGATGCTCAGGCCCAGTGCCTCGACGATGCGGCACATCGGCTCGATCTGCGGGCGCAGGTCGTCGGGCATCGGCGGGCGGTTGGCCTTGTAGTCGGCATACAGGTCGTCACGGAAGGTCTTGCCGGGCGCATCGACCACGAAGGCGACGTACTCGGGGCGCTCCTTCAGGGTGGCGCGCAGCATGTTGACCACACCGAACAAGGCACCGGTGGGTTCACCGTGTGCGTTGGTCAGCGGCGGAAGCGCGTGGAACGCGCGATACAGGTAACTGGACCCGTCAATCAGGACTAATCGGCTCATATGACGATTCTACGCGCCCGGCCCTGACCGTCGTCGGCACCGGGCTCACGATCCATCGGGCATAATCAGGCCTTCTTCGCCCAAGGACTCCCGGCCCATGAAGATTCTGTTGCTCGCAGGCCTGCTCGCGCTGGCCGGCTGTGCCACCGGTGGTGGCGGCAGGCCCCCGGTCGATGTCTCGGGTGCCGACGTGCTCAAGACCGTCCAGGACAATGGCGACACCATCGAGGAATACCGGGTCGGTGGCCAGCTGCGGATGGTCAAGGTGACTCCGTCTCGCGGCGCGCCGTTCTACATGTACGACCAGAATGGCGATGGCCGCATGGACAGCGACAAGGACGGCGTCTCGCCGGTCTACTGGAAGCTCTACAGCTGGTGAGTCCCGCTGGTGTCCGTCCCGCCGCCCCGTGCCCGCACGCGGTGGCCGGGGCAGCAAGCCCGTCCCTGCACGTCTACGCTCGATGACCACACCCGAACGCCGCAACGTCCCGAATCCGGCTGAACTGCGCGCCGGCCTGACCGCGGAGCAGCGCCAGGCGGTGGAGACACTCGAACATTTCGGCTGGCAACTGCGCTTCGTGCGCCGCCCTCTGTTCCGTGACCCGATCCCGGTGTTGTTCGACCGCAGCGGCGACCGTTACGTGGTGCTGCAGCCGGATGGCACGCTGGATGAGTCGCAGACGTTGAAGCTGCGCGACTGACCGGGCGCGCACGCTGCGCAACGGATGCGTAGTGCCGGCCGCTGGCCGGCTGCGCTTGCATCGGACTACCCGAGGAGCTGGCCAGCGGCCGGCACTACCGGTTTCCCCGTTCCCGGATACCGGTTTCCCCGCTACCGGATACCGCTTTCCCCGTTATCGGATGACCAGCACCGGTACCGTGCTGCGGGCCAGTACCTCGGCGGTCTGGCTGCCCAGCAGTACGCGGGTGACGCCGCGGCGGCCATGCGAGGTCATCACGATCAGGTCGCTGCCGCGCTCGGTGGCGGTATCGATGATGCCGTCGGCGGCATAGCGGTCCAGCACGTGCACGGTGGCGGTGCGCAGGCCCTGGGCTTCGGCGGCGGCCTTGGCCGGCTGCAGTACTTTCTGCGCGGTCTCTTCGCGGTCGGCCTTGTACTCGGGCGTGTTCATGTAGCCCACGCTCCAGCCCATGGCGTCGTACATGCCGACCGCCCACGGCTCGGAGACAGTCACGATATCGACCTCCGCATCGAGGTCCTTGGCCAGCTCCAGGCCCTTGGCCAGGCCTTTCTCGGCCAGCTCCGAACCATCGGTGGCAATCAGGATGCGCTTGTACATGGCAGAGCTCCTTGGGGATCGGCAATGGGAACACCACCATTGCACACCCGATGTGGACGCGACGCCTTGAGCTGGATCAATCGCCGTGCGGCCGTGCCGGCACCTCCCGCGCGGGGTTGCCGACCACGGTCGCGCCGGCCGCTACATCGCGGGTGACCACGCTGCCCGCGCCCACCACCGCATCGTCACCGATGCTGACGCCGGGCAGTACGATCGCCCCGCCGCCGATCCAGACGTTGCGGCCGATCCGCACCGGCCTGGCCGACTCCAGGCCCTCGGCACGCGCCTGCGGATCGCGCGGGTGGTCGGCGGCGTAGAGCTGCACCGCGGGACCGATCTGGGTGCCATCGCCGATGCTGACCTCGGCCACGTCCAGGATCACGCAGTTGTAGTTGAGGAACACGCCCTGCCCCAGGCGGATGTTGTAGCCGTAGTCGCAATGGAACGGCGGCCGGATCACCGCGCCTTCGCCGACCGCACCGAGCTGCTCGCGCAGCAGCGCGCGGCGCGCGGCCGGGCTCTCGGCCAGTGCCGCGTTGTAGCGGACCATCCAGACCTTGGCCGCGGCCATGTCGGCCTGCAGCTCCGGGTCGCCCGGGCGATACGGCTTCCCGGACAGCATCTTTTCCTTTTCGCTCGGACCCATATGGCCTCCTTCGGACAGAGGCTGATGATGCCGGTTGGCCGTCCGCCTGTCAGCGCGCCTTGTAGCGCGTGCCCAGCAATGCGACCACCGCGAAGACGATGCCACTCAGCCAGAACCACAGCGTCGCCCGGCCGATGTACACCACGCTGGGCTGCGGCTGGCAGCGCAGGCGCAGCAGGTCGAAGTCGCCACCGCCGGCCAGGCAGGTCTGGGCGTGCTGGAACAGGGCCAGCACCGGCTCGGCCCAGCCTGCCGACCATGTCAGCAGGACCAGTGCAGCAAGCAGATACGGAATTCCCTTGTTCACGAGTGCGCTCCCAGCGGACAGGGGCAGACTCTGGGCGCCGGCCCGGGGAGCGACAAGCGGCACGCGACGAACTGCGTGAAATCCGGGATGAGTCGGGGGCGATCGGGGATGAAGCGAGGCGCCCTGGCCCACTGCAACGCGGATAGCGCACGCATGCGCTGCCCGTGCTGCAGCGCAGGCCACGCGCCGGACGGCTGATCAGGCGGTACGCACCACGCGTGCGCCCTGGCACAGCGGGTAGCTCGCCAGCAGATCGGCGATGCGCGCGTGCATCGTGTCGAACGACGCGCCATACAGATACAGCGCGGTCTCGGTCGGGCCCTGCCACCAGCTGCAGATCTCGCCGTGGCCGTCGATGCGCTCGACGATCTGCTCGAACACATAGTTCGAATCGCACTGCTCGTAGACCTCGTCCGGCAGATCGGTGCCGTTGAGATACAAGGCCAGGCCTTCGGTAACGCCGAACGGCTGATCGGGAGCGCCTTCGCGCTGGATCAGCGAACCCTTCGGCGCGCCCAGCTGCTCCAGCAGCTCGATCACGCCGGGCAGCGAGGCCGGATCGTTCAACGCGATCTCGATATCGCCGTAATCCACTTCACCTTCTTCGCTCAGCGCGGTGCCACCGCCGGTGATCTCACCCAGCTCGGCACTGCCCAGCAGCGCATCCAGCGGGTCTTCGAACAGCTCATGGCGATGCTCGGGCTGGAGCCTGGCGTTCAATTTGACGGTGAGGTGCAGCGGCGAATCGGTCATGGCGGGGGCCTGTTCGAAGAGGGTGACGCCATTGTAGTGCCGGCCGCTGGCCGGCTCCCGACACCGCCACGGTAAAGCGCAGCCGGCCAGCGGCCGGCACTACCGCAGACGTCGGCGCATCCGCCGGGCGCCTGCCTCGGCTCACCGCAGCAGCGGTGGCACCTTGGTCAGCAGCAACGCAACCAGCCCAGGTGCCATGAACGCGTAATCGTCCGGAATATCCAGGCACACGATGCGCTTGCCTCCGAGCCAGCGCTGGAAGCGGCTGGCCAACCGGCTGCGGTGAGCGCGCTCCATCACGACGATCAGATCGGCCCACTGCAGCAGTTCGGGACTGACAGGTACATCGGCATCGGGCTTGAGACCCGCAGAAGCGGTCTCGATGCCCGGCCAATCGGCAAACACCTGCTCAGCGGTCGGGCTGCGCAGGCGGTTCTGGCTGCAGATGAAGAGCACGTGGCGCGTCATCCGTGACACACCTGCTCAGAGCACCGTCAAATTGGCGTACGCCATCACCAGCCACTTGCTGCCGGCCTCGATGAATTCGACCTGCACGCGGGCGTGCTGGCCGCTGCCCTCGTAGTCGGTGACCATGCCTTCGCCGAACTTGGGATGGTTGACCATCGCGCCCAGCTTGAGCGGCGGTGCTTCCAGCGCCGCATGGCCCATCACCCGGTTGGCGCCGAGCGAGGTACCGCGCGAGACCTGCACCTTCGGGCGCACTTCGTTCACCAGCTCGCGCGGGATTTCGCGCAGGAAGCGCGAGGGCACGTTGTAGTTGTCCTGACCGTGGATGCGACGCGATTCGGCATAGCAGAGCACCAGCTTCTGGCGCGCGCGGGTGATGCCCACGTAGGCCAGGCGACGCTCTTCTTCCAGCCGGCCACTTTCTTCCAGCGAGCGCGCGCTCGGGAACAGGCCGTCTTCCATGCCGGCCAGGAACACCAGCGGGAACTCCAGGCCCTTGGCGGCGTGCAGCGTCATCAGCTGTACGCCTTCTTCGCCGGCCTGGGCCTGGCCTTCGCCGGCCTCCAGCGAGGCGTAGGCGAGGAACGCGACCAGCTCGCTCATGTCCTGGGTTTCTTCGACATCGTCTTCGCGACGGACGAAGCGAGAAGCCACCGAGACCAGTTCGTCCAGGTTGTCCGCGCGCGATTCCGAATCCAGCGCGTTGCGGCTTTCCTTGGACCAGTGCTCGCGCAGGCCCGAGCGCACCAGCACGTGGTCGATGCGTTCGGCCAGGGTCATCTCATCGGCTTCGGCCTGGAGCTGGTTGACCAGCACCAGGAAGCCGGCCAATGCGTTGCGTGCGCGCGCGGCGAGCGCATTGCCCTGGGTGGTCAGCATGGTGGCTTCCCACAGCGAGATCGCGTGGGAACGCGCCAAGCGGCGCACTTCATCCAGGGTGCGGTCGCCGATGCCACGCGTCGGCGTGTTGACCGCGCGCTCGAATGCCGCGTCATCGTTGCGGTTGGTCATCAACCGCAGGTACGCCAGCGCATCCTTGATTTCGGCACGCTCGAAGAAGCGCATGCCGCCGTACACGCGGTACGGCACCTGCTCGGAGAGCAGCGCTTCTTCGAAGGCACGCGACTGCGCGTTGCTGCGGTAGAGCACGGCAACGTCGCCGTAGCTGCCGCCATCGCGCACCCACTGGCGCGCGCGCTCGACCACGTAACGCGCCTCGTCCATCTCGTTGTAGGCCGCGTACAGATCGATCGGGTCACCGTCGCCGCTGTCGGTCCACAACTCCTTGCCGATACGGTCCGGGTTGTGCGCGATCACCGCGTTGGCCGCGCCGAGGATGTTGGCGGTGGAGCGGTAGTTCTGCTCCAGGCGCACGGTCTGCGCGCCCGGGAAATCCTTGAGGAAGCGCTGGACGTTCTCGACCTTGGCGCCGCGCCAGCCATAGATGGCCTGGTCGTCATCACCGACCACGAACACGTGGCCGGTATCGCCGGCCAGCACGCGCACGAAGGCGTACTGGATGGCGTTGGTGTCCTGGAACTCGTCCACCAGGATTTCGCGGAAGCGCGAGCGGTAGTGGGCCAGCAGCGCCGGGTTGTCGCGCAGCAGTTCATGCGCGCGCAGCAGCAGCTCGGCGAAATCGACCAGGCCGGCGCGATCGCAGCGCTCCTGATAGGCGAGATACGCCTGGCGCATGGTTTCCAGCCACGCGTCATGCGGCTCGGGCTGGATATGCTGCGGGCGACGGCCCTCGTCCTTCTGCTCGTTGATCCACCACGCGATCTGCTTCGGCGGGAACTTGCCGTCGTCGATCTCCAGCTGCTGGACCACGCGCTTGACCAGCCGCAGCTGGTCGTCCGAATCCAGCACCTGGAAGCTGTCGGGCAGCTTGGCGTCCTGGTAGTGCAGGCGCAGCAGGCGGTGGGCCAGGCCGTGGAAGGTGCCGATCCAGGCGCCACGGCTGCCCTGCGGCAGCTGCAGGTCGATGCGGTGACGCATCTCGCCGGCGGCCTTGTTGGTGAAGGTCACCGCAAAAATGCCATGGGTCGGCACGCCGCAGACTTCATTGAGCCAGGCGATGCGGTGGATAAGCACGCGGGTCTTGCCGGAACCGGCACCGGCAAGCACCAGATGGTGGCCGGGCGGGGCGGACACAGCTTCGCGCTGGGCGGGGTTCAACCCGTCGAGCAAGTGGGAAACATCCATGTCCCCATTTTACCCTCGGGCGGGTCGCTCCGGGCCGTTACCCGGCGCCCGGATCGAACGGGTTCAGCCGCGCGCGGCCCGCTCGGCCTGTCCGCGCAGCTCCGGGATCGCCAGGCTCTCCCACAGCGTGCCGATGCGCAGGCTGCCGACCACCCGGATCGCCGGCTGCGGCTGGCCATGTCCATCGATCATGCCGCCCTCTTCCACCGTCGTATCCAGGCCGAGGCCATGCGGACCCGGGCGCGCATGGCCGTCGGCCAGCAGCTGCCGGATCAGCGGATTGCGTATGGACAGCGCGCGGGTCTCCACGCCGGTGGCGTTGATCACCGCCGCCACGGTCAGCGGTGGGAGCCCGCTGCCCGGGCTCCGCCCGTGCAGCTGCAGCCCGGTTTCCTGCACCAGCACCGTGTCCAGCCGAGCGCGGTGGCGCTGCAGCTGGCCGCTGCGCTCCAGCTCGGCGACCTGGGCATGCACCGATTCGGCGATGCGGTGGCGGTGCACGTCCCAATAGCGCACCACGTGGCGCAGGAAGCGGCGCTGGTCCCCCTCGCCCAGGCTCAACCACAGCGCCTGGCCCATCGGCCGGATGCGGTCCATCACGCTCTGCCACGGGATGCCCTGGGCGACAGCCGCGCGGGCCTGCCCGCGCAGTTCGCGCACGCGCTGGCGCAACGACATCGCCAGCAGCGGCTGCGGATCGAAGCTGACCGCCGCGCCGTGGGCGTGTGGCAACGGCAACAGCGCGTGGCGCGACAGGACGAAGATCCGCCCACGGTGCCCGGCGGCGGCCAGCGCGACCACGCTGTCGGCCATGCTCAGGCCGGAGCCGATGATGGCCAGATCGTCATCGCCGGCCAGCACGCGTACGCCGTCGTAGTCCCAGGCCTCCACCACCTGCGCGGGCGGCAGGGCATCGGCACCGGGAACCGGCAGCGGGCGCATGCTGTTGCCGCAGGCCAGCACCACCCGCCGCGCGTTCCAGGTCATGTCGTCATCCAGCCGCAGCTGCACGCCGTGTGGGTCGGGCTGCAGCGCGAACACCGGCTGTTCAACCACCTCCAGCGCCGCCGCGCTGTGCGCGCGCGCCTGCTCCAGCCGGGCGCGCAGGTAGGCGGCATAGTGGCGGCGCGGCACGAACTGGTCCGCGAGTACCGTACGCGGCACGTCGGGAACCGCATCGCTGTCGAGCAGGTAATCGAGGAAATCCGCGGGCTGATCCGGCAGCGCGCTCATCTTGCCGGCCGGCACGTTCAGCAGGTGCTCCGGCCACGGCGTGGCGTAGGCGATGCCTTCGGCCAGGACCGAGGCCGGCTCGAACAGCACGATGCGTGACGGCCGGGTTGCATGGCGCAGGGCCTGCAGCGCGACAAGGACGCCGGCAGCGCCGCCGCCGACGATGGCCAGATCACACTGGCGGTGGGTATCGGACGCAGTCATGCCCGGATTGTAGGCGATGCGCGTGGATCGGCCGTCCACGTGCGTCACAGCGCACTACATCAACGCATCGGCCAGCCGCGCGATCCCTTCGCGGCTGCGCTTCCATGCCGGTCGCTGGCGCCACGTCGCCAGGTCCAGCGGGTGCGCGTGTTCGAGATAGTCGGCTTCGATCTGCGCCAGCTGGCGCACCATGCCAGCGTCATAGCAGAGCATGCCGATCTCGGCATTGAGCGCGAACGAGCGGATGTCGAGATTGATCGAGCCGACCAGGGCGATGTCCTCATCGACGGTCAGGTGCTTGGCATGCAGGAAATGCGGCGCGTACAGCGCGATCCGCACACCGCTGCGCAGCAGTTCATCGTAGTACGCCTCCTGCGCCCACGAGGTCAGCCGCTGGTTGGTGCTGGCCGAGAGGATCAGCTGCACCTGCACGCCGGACAACGCCGCGATGCGCAGCGCACTCAGGGTCGCTTCGTCCGGCACGAAATACGGCGTGACCAGCACGATGCGCCGCCGCGCCAGATGGATCAGCGCGTTGACCGCATCGCGCGCATTGCTGAAGGGATACGCCGGGCCACTGGGCAGCAGCTGGGTCGGCACGTCGGCCGAGCACACCGGCACCGCCGTGAGTACGTCCAGGCGCTGCCCGGTTTCCATGTACCAGTCGCTGGCGAACACCGCTTCCAGATGCGCCACCACCGGCCCGCGCACGCGCGCCACCAGCTCCTTGTTGGGGTAGCCGGCGACGAACTGCGGCCCCGCCAGGTTCTGCGAGCCGATATAGCCGACGCGGTTGTCGATCACCGCGATCTTGCGGTGGTTGCGCAGGTCCATGCGGCCGCTGCGGCGCCAGCGCAGGCCGCCGGGCAGCATCGCGCGCACGTCCACGCCGAGCGCCTGCAGGCGGCGCCGATAGTGGCGCAGCCCGCGCTTGGCACCGACCGCATCGAGCAGCAACCGGCAGTGCACTCCACGCGCCGCGGCCCGCTGCAGCGCCTGCACGATGGCCTCGCCGACCGCATCGTCGAACATCAGGTAGTAGAGCAGGTGCACGCGCTCGCGCGCCTGGTCGATGTCCTCGATCAGTGCCTGCAGCGAGGCGTCGTAATCGTTGAGCAGGTCCACCGCGTTGCCGTGGATGGGCATGAAATCGCCCTGGCGCTCGATCAGCGGCACGATTTCGGCGGTGGCCGTGTCCGGCGGGGGCGTCCAGCGCAGCGGTGGCTGCAGGGCCTGCTCCTCGCGGATCACCTGGGACGCTTCGGCCTGGCGCTGCACCCGCTGGCGCGACAACCACGGATGGCCGAACAGCAGATACAACGGCAGCCCGAGCAGCGGCACGAAGCCCACCAGCAGCAACCAGCTGCGTGCGGCACCGGGCGTGGTGCGGCTGGGAATCCAGAACAGCGCGGCCAGCCGGATCAGCCAATCCAGCATCAACAGCCACGAACCCAGCAGCCACTCGAACAGCATCGCGTCGCCCGTCGGGAGGGGAACCGCATTCTGCCATGGGCCGCTGCATGCAACCGGTGGTGCCGGCCGCTGGCCGGCTCCACGTATCGCCGGCCCAACAAAAAACCCGCCACGAGGGCGGGTTTTTCGTCGGGAAGCTCAAGAACCCTTGCGGATTACTTGATCTTGCCTTCCTTGTACAGGACGTGCTTGCGCACGACCGGATCGTACTTCAGGAATTCCATCTTCCCGGGGGTGTTCTTCTTGTTCTTGTCCGTCGTGTAGAAGTGGCCAGTGTTGGCCGTCGAAATCAGACGGATCTTATCGCGCTTGCCTGCCATGATCGTTTACTCCTCAGACCTTTTCGCCGCGCGAACGCAGCTCAGCCAGAACGGAGTCGATACCGTTCTTGTCGATGGTGCGCAGGGCATGCGCGGAAACACGAAGCTTGACCCAGCGGTTTTCGCTGGCAACCCAGAAGCGGCGCTCGTGCAGGTTGGGCAGGAAACGACGACGGGTCTTGTTGTTGGCGTGCGAGACGTTGTTACCCGTCTGCACTCGCTTGCCGGAAACTTGGCATACGCGGGACATTGCGCACCTCGATAAAGTAGTTGTCAGCCCATAGCCCGGGCGACGGCGGCCTCGGCGGTTTCCCGCCACACGTCATGAGAATCAAAGGGTTACGCTGTCGAGGGCGGGCCGGATGACGTGTTCCCGGCCACCGATCCAAAGGTTTTTGGACACAGCGAGCCGCGCATTATGCCCGCTCCGGGGGGCTGCGGCAAGCTGGCCTGGCCCAGGCGCGCCATCCCGGTCCCGTGACAGCCCCTCCGCTAGGCTGCCCGGGCCTGCACCCCGGACGTGACGATGACCCCAGCGCCTTTGCTCTCCTTCGCCTGCGGCCTTTCATGAAGCTGCTCGCCCTGACCTACGGCACCGAAGGCGACACCCGCCCGCTGGTGATGCTCTGCCATGGGCTGATCGGCGCCGGCCATGAGGTGCTGTTGCTGGCCGAGCGCGGCACGCTGGAGACGGCGCGCCAGCTGGGCGTCCCGCATGCCGCGCTGGAGGGCGACATCCATGACGAGGTGGTGGCGCTGGTCTCGCGCGGCAACGCCCGGCTCGCCGCCTCCCGGGGCCTGGCGCGGATGGCGCAACGGCACGTGCCCGGCTGGATGCGCCAGGCCGATGCAGCAGCCGCCGGGTGCGATGCGGTGCTGACCGGCGGGCTGGCCGCCTTCGTGGGCCTGGCCGTGGCCGAACACCATGGGCTGCCGGTAATCGGCACGGGGATGATCCCGCTGACCCCGACCGCCGGCTTCCCCTCCCCGTTCCTGCCACGGCTGCGCCTGCCCGGCGCGCTCAATCGCCTCAGCTACACCTTGGTCAACCAGGCGGTGTGGCGGACCTTCCGCCGTCCGATCAACGCCGCGCGACGGGCATTGGGCATGCCGGGGCGCGCCTCCCCCTGGCGGGATCTGCCGATGCTGTACGGCATCTCGCCGAGTCTGCTGCCTCCCCCATCGGACTGGCCCGCCAATCACCGGATCTGCGGCCAGTGGCGCGCGCCAGAACGTGGCTGGCAGCCGCCGCCGGATCTGCAGGCCTTCCTGGACGCTGGCCCCGCGCCGGTCTACCTGGGGTTCGGCAGCATGACCGGCTTCGATCGCGACCAGGTGCTGCCCGCGCTGCTGGCGGCATTGGCGCCGCGGCGGGTACTGCTGTTCCCGGGCTGGGCCGGGCTGCCCAGCGCCCCGCTTCCGCCCAACGTGTTCGTGCTCGGGCCGACCCCACATGAAGCACTGTTCCCGCGCTGCGCGCTGGTCATCCACCACGGTGGCAGCGGCACCACGCATTCGGCCTGCCGGGCCGGGGTGCCGTCGCTGGTGATGCCGTTCGCCGCGGACCAGTTCTTCTGGGCGGACCGGCTGCAGCAGTTGGGCGTGGCACCGGCGGCGCTGTCGCCGAAGCAGTTGGACGCCGGGACGCTGGGGCGGGCTATCGCGTTTGCAGAATGTGCCGATACCCGCGACCGCGCGGCCGCGCTGGGTCACGCGATGGCCGCCGAGAACGGCGTCAGCACCGGCGTCGCTGCCATCGAGGCATGGCTGTCACCTCGATAGCAGCGGCCACGGCGCACACGGATTTTCTTGCGCCGCCTGAAGAATCACCCGACCAACGGTCGGGTGCTACCCGACGATCAAGGATTACCCAACAGCCCGTGCCGCGTCGCCCTTCCGATGCAGCCACCGGTACAGCACCGGCAGCACCAGCAGGGTCAGAAGCGTGGACGAGACGATGCCACCGATCACCACGGTCGCCAGCGGGCGCTGCACTTCCGAGCCGGCACCCACGTTGAAGGCCATCGGCACGAAGCCGAGCGAAGCCACCAGCGCGGTCATCAGCACCGGGCGCAGGCGGCCCAGCGCACCGTCGCGTACCGCCTCCGGCAGCGGCATGCCGTGCTCGCGCAGGCTGCGGACGAAACTGATCATCACCAGCCCGTTGAGAACGGCCACGCCGGACAGCGCGATGAAGCCGACGCCGGCCGAGATCGACAGCGGAATACCGCGCAGCGCCAGCGCGAGCACGCCGCCGGTCAGCGCCAGCGGCACCCCGCTGAACACGATGGCCGCATCCTTGACCGAGCCGAACGCCCAGAACAGCAGCGCGAAGATGATCGCCAATGTCACCGGCACCACGACCGACAGGCGCTGGCTGGCCGAGATCAGCTGCTCGAAGCTGCCGCCGTACTCGATCCAGTAGCCGTTGGGCACCTGCACATCCCGTCCGATCGCCTGCTGCAGGTCACCGACGAACCCGCCGAGATCGCGATCGCGCACGTTGGCGGTGACCACGATCCGGCGCTTGCCGTTCTCGCGGTTGATCTGGTTCGGCCCTTCGCTGTTGCTCAAGGTCGCCAGCTCACGCAACGGCACCGTGCGTGCACTGCCGCTGGTCCAGCTGCCCGCTCTGCTGGATTCATCGGCCGCATCCGCAAGCGCGGGCTCCAGCGACACCGGCAGGTCCGCCAGTGCGGCCGGGTCCTGGCGCAGCGCTTCAGGCAGGCGCACCACGATGTCGAAGCGGCGGTCGCCTTCGAACAACTGCCCTGCCACCTGCCCGCCCACCGCCGTGGCCACGGTCGACTGGACCTGCCCTGGATTCAACCCATAGCCGGCCAACGCGGTGCGATTCGGGGTGACGGTCAGCAGCGGCAGCCCGCTGGTTTCCTCCACCCGCACGTCGGCCGCGCCCGGCACGGTGCCGGCCACCGCCGCGATGCGTTTGCCGACCGACAGCAGCGTGTCCAGGTCATCGCCGAACAACATCACCGCCACGTCGGCACGCACGCCGGAGATCAGCTCGTTGGTGCGCATCTGGATCGGCTGGGTGAACTCGTAGTTGTTGCCGGGCAGCTGCTCGACCGCTTCTTCCAGCTCGCCGAGAAGGGCCGCACGCGATTTGCGGGGATCCGGCCAGGCCTTGCGCGGTTTCATCATGATGAAGGTATCGGCCACCGAGGGCGGCATCGGATCGGAGGCGACCTCCGGCGTACCGATCTTGGAGAACACCTTGTCCACCTCGGCGAACTGCACCAGCCGGTTCTCGATCTGCTTCTGCATCTCGATCGACTGGGTCAGGCTGGTCCCGGGGATGCGCATCGCGTGCATGGCGACATCGCCTTCGTCCAGGTTCGGCACGAACTCGCTGCCCAGCCGCGTGGCCAGCAGGCCGCAGCCGATCACCAGCACCAGCGCACCGCCGACCATCCAGCGGCCGCGACGCAGGGCGAACGCGAGCATCGGCTCGTAGCGCCGGCGCACCCACGCCATCAGGCGGTTCTCCTTTTCCTGCACACGTCCCCCGAGGAACAGTGCGATCGCGGCGGGAACGAAGGTCAGCGCCAGCACCATCGCACCGGTCAGGGCCAGCACCACGGTGATCGCCATCGGGTGGAACATTTTTCCTTCCACCCCGGTAAGCGCGAAGATCGGCAGGTACACCGCGGTGATGATGCCCAGCCCGAACAGGCTGGGGCGGATTACTTCAGCCGTGGCGCTGGCGGTTTCGGCGAAACGTTCTTCGCGGGTCATGTCGCGGCCGAGCACGTGCTGGCGTTCGCCGAAGCGGCGCAGGCAGTTCTCGATGATGATCACCGCCCCGTCGACGATCAGGCCGAAGTCCAGCGCGCCCAGGCTCATCAGGTTGGCCGACACACCGCCGCGGGCCATGCCGGTCAGCGTGAACAGCATCGCCAGCGGAATCACCGCCGCGGTGATCAGCGCCGCACGGAAATTGCCGAGCAGCAGGAACAGCACCACGATCACCAGCAACGCGCCTTCGATCAGGTTCTTGGCGACCGTCTCGATGGTGCGGTCCACCAGCGCGGTGCGGTCGTAGCTGGCGGTGACGGTGACGCCCTCGGGCAGGCTGGCCTGCGCCTGCTGCAGGCGCGCCGCCGCGGCCTGGGCGACATCGCGGCTGTTGGCCCCGATCAGCATCACCACGGTGCCCATCACCACTTCATGGCCGTTCTGGGTGGCCGCACCACTGCGCAGCTCCGGTCCGTCCTGCACCTGGGCGACGTCGTGCACGTGGATCGGCACGCCTTCGCGGCGGGCCAGCACGATGTTGCCGATCTCCTCCAGGTTGGCGACCTGGCCGGGAATGCGCACCAGGAACTGCTGGCCGTTGCGTTCGATGTAACCGGCGCCGACGTTCTGGTTGTTGGTCTCCACCGCCTGCGCGACATCTTCCAGCGTGAAGCCCAGCGCGCGCAGCCGGGCCGGGTCGGGGGTGATGTGCACCTGCCGCTGGAAGCCACCGATGGTGTTGACCTCGGTCACGCCGGGCACGTTGCGCAGCTGCGGCCGGATCACCCAGTCCTGCAGGGTACGCAGGTCGGTGGCGGTGTACGCCGTGCCATCGGCCTTGCGTGCCTTGGGATCGGCATCGATGGTGTACATGAAGATTTCGCCGAGGCCGGTGGAGATCGGTCCCAGCTGGGGATCGAGGCCGTCCGGAATCTGCGACTTGACCTGCTGCAGGCGTTCGGCGACCTGTTGGCGCGCGAAGTAGATGTCGGTGCCGTCCTTGAACACCACGGTCACCTGCGAGAGCCCGTAGCGCGACAGCGAACGCGCCTGCTCCATGGCTGGCAGGCCGGCCATCACCGTTTCCACCGGGTAGGTGATGCGTTGCTCGGTCTCCAGCGGCGAATAGCCGGGGGCGGCGGTGTTGATCTGCACCTGGACGTTGGTGATGTCCGGGGTGGCGTCGATCGGCAGCCGGGTGAAGCTCCAGCTGCCGATGACGATCAGCACCAACGTCAGGGCCATCATCAACCAGCGATGGGCGATGGCGGCGCGGATGATGCGCTCAAGCATGGGGGCGCCCTCCGTCTGCGGGGCACGGCAGCACGTCAATGTTCATGCGATGCCCCTGCCTTGCCGATATCGGCCTTGACCACGTAGCTCTGCTCGACCACGACCGCTTCGCCGAGGGTCAGGCCACCGAGCACTTCGACCTTGCCCGCGTCGCGCGCACCCAGCATCACCGCACGCGCGGCATAGGTATCGCCCTGGCGCACGAACACCACGTCCTTGCCGTCCATCGTCTGCAGCGCGCTCAGCGGCACCACCTGCGCAGCCGGCGTGGTGGCCACGACGATCCGCGCCTTGACCGCGGCACCGGGCCGCCACTGACCATCGTCGTTGCGCAGCGTCGCGCGGGCGACCGTGCTCTGGCTGGCGGTGGCGGTGCCGGGCAGCACACTTTCCAGCGTGGTGGCCTGGCTGACGCCGTCGGTCATCCGCGACACGGTGACCGGCACGCCGGCGGTGATGTGCTGGGTGTCGTTGCCGAAGATATGCAGGTCCACCCACAAGGTGGAGAGATCGCCGATCTCGAACAGCGGCGTGCCCTCACCGGCGACGCCGCCGACCTGGGCCTGGCGCGCGAGCACCACGCCACCGATGGGTGCGCTGACCGTGTACGTGGTGAGGCTGAGATTGCTCTCGATGCTGGCCAGCACCTGGCCGGCGCGCACGCGGTCGCCGACGTTGGCGCGCAGCGAGCGGATCGGGCCGGGGAAGCGCGCCATCACCTGGGCGACGCGGCCATCGACCGGGGTCAACAGGCCCTGCACGTCGTGTTCGTCGGCGATGGTGCCGGCCACGACCGGTGCGACGCGGATGCCGGCCTGGTCGGCCATGGCCGCGGCGATGGTAGTGCTTTCCGGGGCGTCGTGATCGTCATGATCATCGTCGTGCCCGGCCTCACCATGGCCGGCATCGGTCCCGGCCGGCTTGGCCGGTGCCGCAGCGGGTTCAGTGCCGCCGCAGCCGGTGAGCGCCATCAGCGCGATCAACATGCTGCCAGCCAGCGCGGTACGGGTCTGGGAAAGGGTCATCGGCGGTCCTCCGTGGACACGGTGTCGGTAGCGGCGACCATGCTCTGGCCGGTCAGGCGCTGGATTTCGATCAGGGCGGTCTGTGCGGCGATGGCCGCCTCAAGCTGGCGCTGGCGTGCGTCGATCCGCATCGCCTGCAGCTGGGCCCATTCCATGTAACTGATCGCGCCGGCACGCCAGGCCTTCTCGGCAGCGTTCTCGGCACGCTGCAGCTGGGGCAGCACATCGCGCCCCATGCGGGTGACTTCCAGCCGCGAGGTCAGGTAGCGGCCATGCGCTTCGGCGAGCGTGGCGTACAACTGCAGTGCGCGCGCATCGCGCTCCACGCTGTTGAGCGCCAGTTCGGCTTCCGCCGCGCGGATCTCCGGCTCGGCACGGCGCACGCTGCCTAAGGGCAGGCTGAAACCCGCGACCAATGAGGTATCGCGGGTATCCCGGCTGTTGCGCACGCCGACCTGCCAACTGACATCCGGCCGCGCCTGGGTGCGGGCCAGCTGCACCTGCGCCTCGCGGATGCGACGTTCGCCGGCCAGCACGGCCAGTTCCGGGGTGCGCTGCAGTTCGTCGGCGAGTACCGCGAAGTCCTGCAGCGCAGGCAGCTGCATCGGGTCGCCAGTCACGACATCGAAGCCAGAATCGCGCTGGCGCCACAATGCCGACAGCGCCGCACGCGCGGACTGGTCCATCTGCTTGGCGCGATCGCGGTCCAGTTCGGCCTGGGCCAGCATCGCCTGGGCGGTCATCAGCACCGATTCCGGCGAGGCACCGGCCTGCAGGCGCAGCCGTGCGGCGGCGACCGCGCGCCTGCGCTGTTCGATATCGGTCTCGGCGATGCGCAGTTGCTGGCGCGCGTCGGTCACCGCCAGATAGCGGCGTGCGACCTCGGCCATCAGGTCCAGCCGCGCGGTTTCGCGCTGCGGGGCCAGGCTGTCCAGATTGGCCTGGGCCACGGCGCGGCGGGCATCCAGCTTGCCGCCACGCTCCAGCACGCCGGCCAGGGTGACGGTGGCTTCAGCTGCATCAAAGCCGCGGCTGTCGCCGGTGCCGAGCGCGTTCTCCAGCTCCACGCCCAGGGTCAGCGGGGGCGGGAGCCCGGCCGCGTCACGGCGGGCTTCCCACACCGGACGCTGGGCCTCGGCCAGGCGCAGGTCGGGGTGGTACTGGGCAACGCGCGCGATGGCGTCGTCGAGGGTCAACGGTACGGCGGGTGTCGTGCCCTGTGCGTACACGCACGGCACGAACGCAATGGCAGCCAAGGCTGCCAGACGCATCCACATGGGAGTCTCCAGAAACGGTCAGATGGCAAACGGCGGCGCGCGGCCGCAGGGCATCAGATCGCTATCGGGGGACGCAGCAGGTTCTCGGGCGGCTGTGAGCGCAGCTGCGCGATCAGCCCGGCAGGGACACCGTGGCTGGGGGCGGCCGCCAGGCTCCAGGCCATCGCGGCCATCGGCAGCACGCCGCCGTGGCCATGGCAGTGGCCGCAATGCACCAGGGCATGCAGCCAGTCGTCATTGCCATCGTCATCGCCTGGCACGGTGGACGCCGTGTCATCCAGGCTGCCATGCAGCTCGCTGCTGTCCGCATGAACGGTCAGGTGGATGTCGGCCAGGGCCGAGGCCAGCGAACTGCCGAACACGCCCACACCGACCACCACCAGCATCAGCAGGCGGAGCAGCAGGGACGGACGCGGGCGGGCACGACGGAACATGGCCCGCAGGGTAGCCGGGTGCGAAGCCGTTACACAATCGCAGCGCGGTCCGGTGGTTCACGTTGGCGGGGGCCGGCACGATGACCGGCCCCACGCGGATCAGCTGGCCGCGGCCTTGCGCTGGGCGATGAAGGCCTGGATCTGTTCCTCCAGCACCGGCAGCGGCACCGAACCCTGGCTCAGCACGGCGTCGTGGAAGGCCTTGACGTCGAAACGGTCGCCCAGCTCCTGCTCGGCCTGCGTGCGCAGGCGCACGATCGCGATCTCGCCGAGCTTGTAGCTCAGCGCCTGGCCCGGCCAGGAGATGTAGCGGTCCACTTCGGTGGTCACTTCATGCTCGCTCAGCGCGGTGTGGTCGCGCAGGTAGGACAGCGCCTGCTCGCGGGTCCAGCCCTTGTGGTGCACCCCGGTATCGATCACCAGGCGCGCGGCGCGCCACATCTCGTAGGTCAGGCGGCCGAAATCCTCGTACGGGGTTTCGTAGATGCCCATCTCCACGCCGAGCTTCTCGCAGTAAAGGCCCCAACCTTCGCCGTACGCAGAGATGTAGTTGTTGCGACGGAACGCGGGCTGCTCGCCCTGCTCTGCCGCGAGCGCGCCCTGCAGCGCATGGCCCGGATCGGACTCGTGCAGGGTCAGCGCCGGCAGGTTGTACAGCGGCCGCGCCGGCAGGTTGTAGGTATTGAGCCAGTAGGTGCCCATGCCACCGCGGCCCGCGGTCCAGAACGGGGCGATGTCCGGCGGCACCGGCACGATGGTGAAGCGTGCGCGCGGCAGCGTCATGTACTTGCCGATCACGCCATCCACGCGCTTGGAAATCCAGGCGGCGCGGTGCAGCAGCTCGTCCGGGGTCTTGGCATAGAACTGCGGATCGGTGCGCAGGAAGGTCAGGAATTCGGCGAAGCTGCCTTTGAACTCGACCTGCTTGATGATGCCGTCCATCTCGGCCTGGATGCGCGCGACTTCCTTCAGGCCGATCTCGTGGATCTGCTGCGGGGTCAGGTCCAGCGTGGTGTACTCGTGGATCTGCTGCTTGTAGTACGCCTTGCCGCCCGGCATCGCCTCGGCGGCCAGGGTGGTGCGCGCCTGCGGCACGTACTCGCTGACGAAGAAGGTGCGCAGCTTGGCGAAGGCCGGCACCACGCTGCCGCCGATGGCCTGGCGGGCCTGCTCCTGCAGCTGCGCCTGCTCGGCGGCGGGGATGCCGGCCGGCAGCTTCTTGAACGGTGCGTACAGCGGCGACTGGGTCGGGTCCTTCAGTTCGGACACGGTGGCGATGGACACCTCGCGGCCATCGAGCACCGCACGCGGGACGCTGAAACCGCGCTTGAGGCCGGCGCGCATGTTCTCGGTCTGCTGGTCGAAATAGCGCGGCACATCGTTCAGGCGCGCGATGTAGTTGCGGTAGTCCTGCGCGGTCTTCATCTCGCGCCGCGCCATGAAGGACAGGTTGGACCAGAACGAGGAATCGGCATTGAACGGCATCTCATAGCCGCGCAGGCGCACATCGGCGGCCAGGTTGAACACCTGGTCGCGGTAGATCGCGTAGTTGATCCGGTTTTCGGCCGAGAGCGCCTTGGTGTCGACCTTGTCCAGCTGGGCCAGCACGTCGTCCCAGACCTTCAGGCGTCCCTGCTGCGCGGCCGCGCCGACATCCGGCATGCGGGTGGCGTTGGCCGGGCCGTCGCCATCCTCACTGGCTTCACCACCCCCGGCCTCGCGCCAGGCCCATTCCTTCTCGTAGATGGCGCGGAACTGCGCATCGGCAGGACCTTCAGTGGCCAGGCGGGCCGGGGCGGCGGCCGGGGCAGCCGGAGGCGCGGCCAGGGCAGCGCCGGCAGGAAGGGCCAGAGCGAGCAGCAGCGCAGCAACGAGCGGTGATTTCACGGTCAGGGGTTCCCGAGGGACGGCAAACCCCCATGATGGCACCAAGCGGCCGGGCGCTGCATGGATCAAAGGTCCTGCCCCCGACACGGCAAGCATCCACGCATGGCGTGGATCTACCCTAATGGCTGGCCTTGTCCCGCTTCCATCCGCGGTGCGCGATATCCAGCTTCAGGCTGTACAGCGCGGTGAACGCCGGGAACAGGTTCTGCAGCACGCCCACCGAGTCCTGCTTGGCCGAGAACAGGAAGTAGCTCAGCGTCATCAGGCTGCCGACCACGCTCATGTACCAGAACAGGCGTGGGATCACCGGCTTGCCGGCGCGGCGCGAGGCAACGAACTGGACCAGCCAGCGGCCGCCGAACATCAGTGCGCCGGTGTAGCCGATCAGCTTCCAGCCGGTGACGTGCAGGCCGGTCCAGTACAGCCAGGTCAGCGGCTGGTCGAGCCAGTGCAGTTCCATCAGCGTTCTTCCACGGCGGTGCGCTTGCTGCGCGTGATCAGCCAGGCGACCCCACGCAGGTCGCGGATGCCGACCAGGGCGCGGCCGAGGTTGTTGTACTTGGATACGCCCGCGGTGCGATGGCGGTGATTGACCGGCACGCTGATGGTCTTCCAGCCGGCACGCTGCATCAGCGCCGGCAGGTAGCGGTGCATGTGGTCGAAATACGGCAGGTCCAGGAACGCGGCACGCTCGAACAGCTTGATGCCGCAGCCGGTATCGGGCGTGTCGTCGCGCAGCATGCGCGCGCGGATCGCGTTGGCCCACTTGCTCGCCCAGCGCTTGCTGCCCGAATCCTGGCGGTGCACGCGCCAGCCGGCGAACAGTTTCACCTCGCCGGCGGCCGCAGCGCGCGCGGCGAGCAGCCCGGGGATGTCGGCCGGGTCATTCTGGCCGTCACCGTCCAGGGTCGCGATCCAGGGCGCGCGGGCGTGCTTGACGCCGTTGCGCACCGCGGTGCTCTGCCCGCTCTGGGTGACATGGTGCAGTACCCGCAGTTCCGACGTGGTGGCCTTCAGGGACTGCAGCACGGCCAGGGTGTCGTCGCGCGAATGGTCGTCGACATAGACGATTTCGAACTCGATCCGTCCGCGCAGCGCGGTGGTGATCTCGTTGATCAGGGGCGTGACGTTGTCGCGTTCATTGAAGACCGGGACGACGACCGACAACTGGGGTTGGCTCATGGTCGGACTCTGCGAATGGCCAGGATCGAAAAAGAGCGCGCATTTTCCGCACCCGAGGTTATCCGAAGATGAATGGGTGCGTGTGTGTCAGGCGTGAGTACCGAAATAATCGCGGCACCAAGCCACCACTGGCGGCAGGCCGCGCTCGATCGGCATGGCCGGCTCATAGCCGAAAGCGTCATGCGCCCGCGTGGTATCGGCCATGGTGCGGACCATGTCGCCCGGCTGCATCGGCTTGTAGACCTTCTGCGCGGGACGTCCGGCGGCGGCCTCGATGACACCGATGAAGTGCTCCAGCTCGATCGGCGTGTGATTGCCGAGATTGAAGACGCGATGCGGAACGACCTCGCTGGACGGATGCGCCAGCGCGCCGAGGATACCTTCCACGATGTCGGAGACATGTGTGAAGTCGCGCTGCATTTTTCCGTCGTTGAAGACATCGATCGGGCGGCCGGCCAGCACCGCGCGCGAGAACAGCAGCGGTGCCATGTCCGGGCGGCCCCACGGGCCGTACACGGTGAAGAAGCGCAGGCCGGTGGCATGCAGCCCGAACAGCTGGGCGTAGGTGTAGGCCATCAGCTCGTTGGCGGCCTTGGTCGCGGCGTACAGCGAGCGCGGCTTGTCGATGCGCTGGTCTTCGGAGAACGGCGGGGTGGCGGAATCGCCGTACACCGAGCTGCTGGAGGCATACACCAGATGGGCCACGCCGCGATGGCGGCACAGCTCCAGCATGTTGACGAAGCCGGTCAGGTTGCTGTCGACGTAGGCATGCGGATTTTCCAGCGAGTAACGCACGCCGGCCTGCGCGGCCAGGTGGATGACCCGGGTCGGCTGGACCTCGTCGAACAGCGCGGCCAGGCCCTCGCGGTCGGTCAGGTCGAGCACGCGGATGTCGGCCTGCGGGCACAGCGCGGCCACGCGATCGCGCTTGATCTGCGGATCGTAGTAGTCGTTGTAGTTGTCCAGGCCGACGACGCGCTCACCGCGCGCGAGCAGGGCCTTGCAGGTGTTGGCGCCGATGAAGCCGGCGGCGCCGGTCACGAGGATGGTCATGGCAGATGTCTTGGGTTACCAGCGCACAGGATATCGCCGATGCGCTCAGAACAGGCCGAAACGCTTCCTCGCCACGTTGACCCGGCCCGGTTCGATGATGTCCTTGACGCCCTTGGCATCGAAGCGGTCCAGCAGCGCATCGCTGCCCTTCTTCAGCTTCAGCGCCATCTCTTCGGGATACAGCGGCACCAGGGTCATGAACACGATGGTCTTTGCATCGTCGATCACCAGGTGGCTGAAACCCTCCGGCGCGCTCACTGACGGCAGTACGATCGCGCCATCGAAGCCGACGCCGGGTGCATAGGGCTCGGCCGGATCGCCATTGGGCACGGTATGGCCAAACCCCAGCCAGGTGTCGTACTTGTGCGGCAGCCGGGCCAGGCTCTTGAGCAGGCGGATCGGCCAGTAGTGGGCTTCGTTGTCGAAGTCGCCGTGCTGGATCGGCCAGTCGGCCGGCAGGGTCAGCATCAGCTCCATATGCTGCGGCGCTTCCACGCCCTCGGGCAGCGGCATCGGCAGGTCGCTCATGCCCGAGGTCACCAGCCGCAGGTACGGCATGTCCTCGGTGGCCGGCACCACGTGCACGTCGATGTGCACCGCGTCGGAGACGATCTCGTGGAACACGCCCGAGATCGGGCCGAGGTAGTGCTCGATATGCGCGCTGATCTGCTCGATGGATTCCTCGCCGTGTGCCGGCTCGAAGTCCTTTTCCTGCGTGTGCAGCAGGATCGGGCTGCCGCCCGGGCTTACGTCGTCGTGTTCATTGCTCATGGGTGCTCCCGGTGATGGCTGCCGGTTGCCGGGTGCGCCGCTTCACCACAGGCTCAGCGGCGCTTCCTTGGCCAGCGTGGCTTTGCGTTCCTTGCTGAAATCCCACCACGGCCGCGGTGCCTCGCCCTGCATGAAACGCACCACCGACAGGAACACATCGATCACGCAGGGGTCGTGCATCACGCCGGTGCGCAGACACAGCTGCGCGTACATGTCATAGGCATCGCGACCGCGCAGGTGCGCTGGCACGCGGATGCCGATCAGACGGAGATCTTTCTCACAGGCCGGCCCGACATTCGGCAGGTCGGTCAGACGCAACAGATGGTTGCGGTCGACCTTGGTGGGGTTCATTGCTTGGGGGGGATCCTCTGACGCCTGCGGGGGACTCAGCCCTTCTGTGCGCGAAGTCGGTCGAGCACGCCATCCAGCGTGTCCAGGTCGGTGTAATGGATGATCAGCTTGCCCTTGCCGCCACGGCCGTGGTTGATCGCCACGCGGGCGCCCAGCGACTCGGACAGTTCGGTTTCCAGCGAAGCGATGTCGGCCTGCGGCGCGGCGGCCGCGGGCTTCTTGCGCAGCGCGCCCGGCACCTTGCCGGCGGCGAACTGCTGCGCGCGGTGCTCTACTTCGCGCACCGACCAGCCCTGGTCGGCCGCTTCCTGGGCCAGTTTGCTGGCCAGTTCCGGCGCCAGCGTCAGCAGCGCGCGGGCATGGCCCATTTCCAGCCGACGGGTTTCCAGCAGCAGGCGGATCGCGACCGGCAGCTCAAGCAGGCGCAGCAGGTTGGAGACCGCCGCACGCGAGCGGCCGACAGCCTGCGCGGCCTCGGCGTGGGTCAGCGCGAATTCGGTGATCAGCCGCTGCAGTGCTTCGGCTTCTTCGAGCGGGTTGAGGTCTTCGCGCTGGATGTTCTCGATCAGCGCCATCGCGATGACGGTGCGGTCTTCCAGTTCGCGCACCACCACCGGCACTTCATCCAGGCCGGCCAGCTGCGAGGCGCGCCAGCGACGTTCGCCGGCCACGATCTCGAAGCGGTCCGGGCCAAGCTGGCGGACCAGGATCGGCTGGATCACGCCCTGCGACTTGATCGACTCGGCCAGCTCGCCGAGCTTGGTCTCGTCCATGTCGCGGCGCGGCTGGTACTTGCCCGGCTGCAGGTGGCCGACCGGCAGCTTGCGCAGGATTTCACCCGGCTGCGGCTCGACCACCGCCGCTGCCTGCACCTGTGTCACCGCCCCCTTGGGCCCCAACAGCGCGTCGAGGCCACGGCCGAGGCCGCGTTTCTTGCCAAGGGCAGGCTTGGTGCTCATCAGGCGGTCTCCATGGCCTTGTCGGCCTTCTTGCGTTGGTTGTTGCGACGGATGATCTCGCCGGCGAGGCCGAGATAGGCAACGCCACCGCGCGAGGCACGGTCGTACCCGACGATGCTCTGGCCATGGCTGGGCGCCTCGGCCAGGCGCACGTTGCGCGGCACGATGGTGCGGAACACCTGCTCGCCGAAGTGCTCGGTCAGCTCGGCCGACACGGCGTTGGCCAGGTTGTTGCGCACATCGAACATGGTGCGCAGCACGCCCTCGATCTCCAGCGCGGGATTGAGGTTGGCGCGCAGCGCTTCGATGGTTTCCACCAGCGCGCTCAGGCCTTCCAGCGCGTAGTACTCGCACTGCATCGGCACGATCACCGAGTCGGCGGCGGCCAGCGCGTTGAGCGTCAGCAGCGACAGTGCCGGCGGGCAGTCGATCAGGATGTAGTCGTATTCGTCGCGGATCGGGGCCAGCGCGCGCTTGAGGCGCTGCTCGCGCTCGCTCTGGTCCATCAGCTGGATCTCGGCGGCGGTCAGGTCGATGTTGCCCGGGAGCAGGTCGAAGCCTTCCGGCGTCTTGACCCGGACCTCGGCCGCGGTGCTTTCGCCCAGCAGCAGGTCACAGGTGGAGGCGGCGACTTCGCGCTTGTCCACGCCGCTGCCCATGGTCGCATTGCCTTGGGAATCGAGGTCGACAAGAAGCACGCGCTTGGGTGCAGCAGCCAGGGAGGCGGCCAGATTGACGGCGGTCGTGGTCTTGCCGACGCCACCTTTCTGGTTGGCGATGGCGATGATGCGGGCCATGCGGGTGAGCCTCATCGGCAGGGAGTGGGACTGGTCATTATGCGTATATGGGGCGTGTCATGCACTGTGAGATGCGCGGCAGGCACGCGCCGCAATGCCGCAGCCGCGCCCACGGGCACGCCGACGACGCGGCACGGGGCCAGGCCGGGAGAGGGGCAGGACGACCGTGGGACGGGCGATGCGGGCAGTGAAGTCACCGGCTCACGGGCCGGTGACCACCACCAGATGGCGCTCACCGGTCAACCCCGGGACGCTCAGCGGCACCACCTTCTCCACCGACCAACCGGCCGGCAGCTGCGCGATCTCGTCGTGCGGGTACACGCCTTTCATCGCCAGCAGACGGCCACCGGGGCGCAGCAGATGCCCACCGACCCGGATGATCCCGGCCAGGGTGTCCATCGCGCGCGCGGTCAGGTGGTCGTAAGCGGCCGGTTCGGCCAGCGCCTCGGCGCGCGACTCGGCCACGCGCGCATTGCCCAGGCCCAGCTGGCGAACGGCTTCGCGCATGAAACGGGCCTTCTTGCCGTTGCTCTCGACCAGGGTCACCTGCAGCTGCGGGCGCGCGATCGCCAGCGGGATGCCCGGCAGCCCGGGGCCGGTCCCCAGATCGGCCAGGGTGCCGGCCTCCAGGTAGGGCTGCATCGCCAGCGAGTCGAGCAGATGGCGGGTAACCATCTCCAGCGGGTCGCGGATCGCGGTCAGGTTGTAGGTACGGTTCCAGCGGTCCAGCAGGGTCAGGTAGGTCAGCAGCGGCGGTGCCAGCGCGGCCTCCAGGCCCATCGCCGACAGCCCGCGCTCCAGCGCGTCGGCCACGCCGGATGGAAGTGTGTGATCAGTCATGCCGTGATTATCGCATCTTGCCTGCGGCGGCAGCGGCGCCCGGGGACGACGGGCATCCATTACAGGGCATGGAATGCCAGCGCGGCCCGGAAATCATCGGCCGCCTGCCACTCATGCAGGTGCCAGCGCTCGGCAGGCCCCAGTTCGGGGTCGCACCAGGCCAGGTGAAGGCCACCATCGATGCCCGGCGCGAGCTGCAGCCGGTGCAGGCCGAACGAGATGCCCTGCCCCTGCGCCTTGAGCAGCGCTTCCTTGGCGCACCACACGCGGAAGAACCAGTGGTTGCGGGCGGTCTCGTCCAGCGACTCCAGCCAGGCGATCTCGGCCGGGTGGAAGAAGCGCTGGACGATCTCCAGCATCCGCGGGCGCGGGCGCAGCGGCTCCAGGTCCACCCCGAGCCGGACCCCCTCGCCCATCGCGACCAGCAGCAGCCCGTGGCTGTGGCTCCAGCCGGTGCCCACATGCGCCAGCGGGCCATGCAGCTCCGGCCGGCCACGCGGGTCGCGCTGCAGCGGCAGATCCTCCGGTTCGCCACCCAGCTGCCCGGCCAGCAGCACCCGGGCCTGTGGCTCGCCACGGGTGCCCGCCACGTGCGGCAGGCGCCAGACCGTGACCGGGCCGAAGCGCCAGGGGCCGTCGAGGGTGGCCGGCAGGCTCATGCCACGCCCCCGCCATCGCGGCTGCACGACGACTTCACGGGGTGTGCCGTCAACTGCACAGGTTGCAACCGCACAGAGGGAGTCAACGCTATGGGCATCATCATCTGGTTGATCGTCGGCGGCATCGTGGGCTGGCTTGCCAGCATCATCATGAAGCGGGACGCGCAGCAAGGCATCATCCTCAACATCGTGGTCGGCATCATCGGCGCACTGCTGGCCGGTTGGCTGTTCGGCGGTGGCATCAATGAAGCAATCACCATCCGTACGTTCCTGTTCTCGCTGATCGGTGCCGTCATCCTGCTCGCGATCGTGAACCTGTTTACGCGTCGAAGCGTCCGCTGACGCGCTCACGTACTTCGTTCGATCGACAAGGCCCGGCACTGCCGGGCCTTGTTGTTTCCGCGGTCAACCCAACTGCACCCACGCCGGGGCGTGGTCGCTGGGGCGTTCCCAGGTACGCGGTTCGCGGTCGATGCCGGAGGCCAGCGCGCGCGCCTTGAGCGCGTCGGAGACCAGGGTCAGGTCGATGCGCAGGCCCAGGTTGCGGCGGAAGCCGGCCGCCCGGTAGTCCCACCAGCTGAACACGCCCTCTTCCTCGCTGTGCAGGCGGAAGGCGTCGTGCAGGCCCAGCTGCAGCAGCTTGTTCAGGGCGCCGCGCTCGGCGGTGGAGGTCAGGATGTGGTTCTCGTTCCAGACCAGCGGGTCGTGCACGTCCCGGGCATCGGGCGCGATGTTGAAGTCGCCCATCACCACCAGCTCCGGGTACCTGGCCAGCTCGGCCTCGACCCAGGCGTGCACGGCCTCGAGCCAGCGCAGCTTGTAGGCGTACTTGTCGGTGCCCACGTCCTGGCCGTTGACCACGTACAGATTGATGATGCGCACGCCGTTGACGGTCCCGGCGATGGCGCGCTTCTGCTCATCCTCGAAGCCGGGAATGCCGATCTGCACGTCCTGCGCCGGTTCGCGCGAGAGCAGCGCGACGCCGTTGTAGGTCTTCTGCCCGGCAAACACGCTGCGGTAGCCCAGCCCGGCCAGCACCGCGTCGGGGAACTTGTGGTCCTCCATCTTGGTTTCCTGGATGCCGACCACGTCCGGCGCGAACGCCGTGAGCCATTGTTCCAGGTGCGGCAGGCGCACGTTGAGCGAGTTGACGTTCCAGGAGGCGATTTTCATGTGCGCCATTCTACCTGTGGGGCGCGCCTTCGTCGGCGACCCCCTACCGCACCATCATCTTCAACATCCCGGCGATCTTCGAATACGGCGGTTTGAGCAGATCGCTGGCGGCCCAGCGCGACTGCCACAGGATCGGCAGCTGCTTGCTCATCGCATCGAAGCCGGCACGCGCGTGGTACGCGCCCATGCCACTCGGGCCGACGCCGCCGAACGGCAGCCCATTGACCGCGAAATGCAGCAGCGTGTCGTTGACGGTGACGCCGCCGGCCACGACCTGCGCCAGCACCCGTTCCACCTGCGTGCGTTCGTGACTGAAAACGTACAGCGCCAACGGACGGTCACGTGACTGCACCTCCGCGATGGCAGCATCCAGATCCGGATACGCGCAGACCGGCAGGATCGGACCGAAGATCTCTTCGCGCATCAGGGCCAGATCGGCCGGCGGATCGAGCACGATGGTCGGCACGATCAGCCGCTCGCGTTGGGCACGCTCGGGATCGACCGTCGCCAGTTCGATCACCGGAACGCCCCGCGCGCGGGCCTCCTCCAGATAGCCGCGCAGCCGCTGATACTGGCCCTCGTGGATGATGCGCGTGTAATCCGCGGCGTCGCCGAAATCGCCATAGCGCGCCTGCACCTGGGTCTGCAGCTGCTGCACCAGCTCGCGCTGGCGATGGCCGTCGATCAGCACGTAGTCCGGCGCGATGCAGGTCTGCCCGGCATTGAAGAACTTGCCCGTGGCCAGGCGCGCGGCCGCCTTCTCCAGCGGGTAATCGCTGCAGACGATGGCGGGGGATTTACCGCCCAGTTCCAGGGTCAACGGGGTGAGGTGCTCGGCGGCGGCCGCCATGACCTTGCGGCCGATGGTGGTGGAGCCGGTGAACACCAGGTGGTCCAGCGGCGAGCCGGCAACGGCGCTGGCGAGGTCTCCATCGCCCTGCACGACCGCCACGCGATCCGACGGGAATACCTCGGCCAGCAGCGACTGCAGGAAAGCACTGGTGCGCGGCGTGTGCTCGGACGGCTTGAGGATCACGTGGTTGCCGGCGGCGATCGCGGTCGCCAGCGGAATCAGCGCCAGGTTGACCGGATAGTTCCACGGCGAGATCACCCCGACCACGCCCAGCGGCACCGGCCGGGTATGCGCACGTGCCGGCCAGAACCGCCAGCCGACACCGACCCGGCGCGGCCGCATCCAGCCGCGCAGATGGCGGCACAGATGATCGATGTCGCCGAGCACGGTCATGCCATCGGCGATCAGCGATTCGTGGCTGGAGCGGTGGCCGAAGTCGGCCGAGATCGCGGCCGCCATCTCCGGCAGGCGCGCCTTTAGGGCCGCGCGCAGGCGCTGCAGGTCACCGCGGCGCTGGTCCAGCGTCGGGCGATTGGCCTGCCAGGCGGTGCGCAGGGCGTGCAGGATCGCGGGAAGCGCGGCGGGATCGGTGTGGGCATCGCTCATGGCCCGACTATAGCGGCAGGCTGCGTGATGGCGGGATCGGTCGTGCCGGCCGCTGGCCGGCAACCTCGCACGCGTCCCCGCCGGTTGATCGGGAGCCGGCCAGCGGCCGGCACTACCCCGGAAACAGAAAGGGCCGCGATTCGCATCGCGGCCCCTTCGTCATGCCGTGGCGATCACCGTTACTTGGTGATGTCCACACCCTTGGTTTCATGCAGGAACAGGCCACCGACCACGACCGTCATCAACGCGATGATGATCGGGTACCACAGGCCGTAGTAGAGGTTGCCGGTACCGGCCACCAGCGCGAAGGAAATCGCCGGCAGGAAGCCACCGAACCAGCCGTTGCCGATATGGTAAGGCAGCGACATCGAGGTGTAGCGGATGCGGGTCGGGAACAGCTCGACCAGGTAGGCGGCGATCGGGCCGTAGACCATGGTCACGTAGAGCACCAGCAGCCACAGCATGAAGATCGTGCCCGGGATGTTGATGCGTGCGTTGTCGGCCTTGGCCGGATAACCCGCCGCACCCAATGCACCCTTGAGCTCCCCACCGAAGGCATCGCCCTTGGCCTTGAGCTCATCCTTGGTCAACCCGGCGGCCTCGAACGAGGTCACTTTGGAGGTGCCCACGTTGACCACCGCCAGCGAACCGGCCGGTGCCGGCTGCACTTCATACGGCACGCCAGCCTTGGTCAGGGCCGCGGTGGCCACGTCGCAGGAGCTGGTGAACTTGCGCATGCCGACCGGATCGAACTGGAACGAGCAGGTGTTCGGATCGGCATTGACCAGCGCCGGCGAGTTGGTGCGCGCCTCTTCGATGGCCGGGTTGGCGAAGTGGGTCAGGCCCTTGAAGATCGGGATGTAGGTGATCGCAGCCAGCAGACAGCCGGCGAGGATGATCTTCTTGCGGCCGATACGGTCCGACAGCCAGCCGAAGAAGATGAAGAACGGTACGCCCAGTGCAAGCGCGGCGGCGATCAGCAGGTAGGAGGTGGTGGCGTCGACCTTGAGCATGCTGCTCAGGAAGAACAGCGCGTAGAACTGGCCGCCGTACCACACCACGGCCTGGCCGGCTGCAGCGCCGAGCAGGACCAGCAGCATCAGCTTGAGGTTGCCGTCCTTGAGGCTGTCGCGGAACGGGGTCTTGGAGCCCTTGCCTTCGGCCTTCATCTGCTGGAACAGCGGAGACTCGCTCAGCTGCAGGCGAATCCACACCGACACGCCCAGCAGCACGATCGAGACCAGGAACGGAATGCGCCAGCCCCAGGCTTCGAACGCCTCATTGCCCAGGAAGTAGCGGCAGGCCAGGATGATCAGCAGCGACATGAACAGGCCGAGCGTCGCGGTGCACTGGATGAAGCTGGTGTACAGGCCACGCTTGTCGGCCGGTGCATGCTCGGCGACGTAGGTCGCGGCACCACCGTACTCGCCACCCATCGCCAGGCCCTGGGCCAGACGCAGGATGATCAGGATGACCGGGGCGGCGAAACCGATCGAGGCGTAGTTGGGCAGCACGCCGACCAGGAAGGTCGAGATGCCCATGATCAGGATCGTGACCAGGAAGGTGTACTTGCGGCCGATGCGGTCGCCGAGGCTGCCGAAGAAGGCCGCGCCGAACGGGCGCACGAAGAAGCCGGCCGCGAACGCCAGCAGGGCGAAGATCATGCCCGTGGTTTCATTGACGCCGCTGAAGAACTGCTTGGCGATGATCGCGGCGAGCGAGCCGTACAGGAAGAAGTCGTACCACTCGAAGACGGTACCCAGGCTGGACGCGAAGATGACCTTCTTGTGTCCCTGGGTAAGTTGGGCTTTCGCCGGTGCAGGTGTTGTTGACATGGGACGCTTCCCCTCCGAAGCAATCGTGATGTTGTGCCGGCTGTACGCCGGCACGCGTTTTCTGTTTTAGAAGCTGTACTTCGTGGTGAACTGCAGGCGGCTGATATCGCCCTTGCGGCCGTCCTCGATCTCGCGCACGCCGTACATCAGCTCGGCGCCGACATCGACCTTGGGCATCGGCGTGTAGAACACGTTGCCGCGGATGCTCTGCACGCTCTTGGTGACCAGCGGGCCGAGGCTGCCGTCGTTGTCGTAATCGCTGCGCGCGTAGATCAGGTTGGTGCGCAACTTCGGGGTGAAGGCGTGGCGCCAGCCCACGTAGCCGGCCAGGACGCCGGTCGGGTTGAGTTCGTCGCGGGCGATGTCATACGCGGTATCGGCGGTGACACCCAGGCCGATGTAGCGCGCGATGCCTTCGCCGCCGGTGACCTGGTAATGCAGCGTGTCGGTCGGACCCATCACCCACTTGCCGCCCAGGGTCAGGCCGCCGGCGATCTTGTCCGCATCGGCACCTGTGGTCTGGTTGTCGACCTTCAACTGGCGGACCACGCCGCCGACGCCGAAGGTGCCCCAGTCACCCTTCCAGCCATAGCGCAGGGTCAGGTCGGGCAATGCGCCGCGATCGGAGTTGCTGGCCACGTTGGTCCACGCACCGGTGACCGGATTGCGGGCGCCGGTGAGCAGCGTGGTTTCCGGGTTTTCCAGCGCGACGCTGAAGCCGCCCTGGGTGTAACGGATCTGGGCCTGGCGCACGAAGATCACGCCGTCGGTCGGGCCGACGAAGTCGGCGGCTTCCGGCAGCGAGGCCGCATCCATGAAGTTCGACCAGGTCTGGCCGGCCATCCAGTTGTTCCAGTACATGTAGGCGTGACGCAGGGTCGCACCGTAGGTATTGGTGGCGGTCTGGTTGCCGAGCGAGTTGCCGAAGAAGTCCATCTCGAAGAACGCACCGGACTTGTTGCCGGCCTCGCTGACATTGTCGATGCCCAGGTTGAAGCGCGAGAACTTGGCGTGGGCGTTGTAGTCCACGTCCGAACGCTTGCCACTGCCGCCGGCACCGGCCACCGGGGTCTGGCCCGGCAGGTACAGCGCGCGGCCGGTGGCGTCGTCGGCCAGCTGGCCGTCGCCGGTCTGGGTAGCCAGGAAATCGGCCTTGATGAAGCCGCCGATCTTGACCGTGGTGCCCGGCGCGGCACCCGGGGTGATGGTGGTGACCTGGATCGGCTGCTTGCCGGCCGGCACGGTGGCCGCCACCGGCTGCTGCGCCTGGACCGTGCGCACGGCGGTGACCTCGGTCTGGGCCTGGCTGATCTGGACCTGCTGTTGCTGCTGGTTGGACAGCAGCAGCTGGACCTGGCGCTCCAGTTCCACGACGCGGGCTTCCAGTGCTTTCTCTTTTGCGGTTTCGGCGAACGCCATGCCTGGCGCGATCAATGCGACGAACATGGCGGCGGCCAACGGCCGGCGTGTCGTCCTCAGCAAACGGTGGCTCATGTTGCCCTCTCTCCCGGGTGGCAAGGTGATGCCGCGCATGGGGCACGGTCGAGCCGAGGGTGCGGCGCGTTGACGCACCGAAGCTATTGGCCATTAGTCGTACTCCCCCCGACGGGGCGAGTACGACCCGGGCGCCGGCAGGCGGCCGGCAGGTGCCGAAGGCACCGCGTAGGTACCGACCGTTGGTCGGTACGCAGTGCCTCACGACCAACGGTCGTGAGCTACCGCGGCGAACGGTCGTGAGCCACCGCGACCAACGGTCGTGAGCTACCGGGGTCAACGGCCATGTCATATCGGGGTGGTCGGCGTTCGACCATGGTCTAACCACCCCGGTAACGCGCAGGCGGGTGGATGCGGCAAACTGAGGGGGAGAGGTCGTCACTTATGTTGCGACCGCACAACCCAAGTCAACGTGCAAGTGAGGGTGCCATGGCTGATCTTTACCCCGTCGACGCCGCGTTCGCCGCGGCATCGCGGATCGACAGGAACACGTACCAGCAGCTCTACCGCGAGTCGGTGGAGCATCCGGATGCCTTCTGGGGCAAGGCCGCCGAGCGCCTGGACTGGTTCAAGAAACCCACCCGCATCAAGAACGTCAGCTACCAGCTCGACGATTTCCGGATCAAGTGGTTCGAAGACGGCGAGCTCAACGCCAGCGTCAACTGCCTGGACCGCCAACTCGACAAGCGCGGCGACAAGATCGCGTTGCTGTTCGAACCGGACAGCCCCGACGCACCGGCCCAGGGTGTCACCTACCGCGAGCTGTATGAGCGCACCTGCCGCCTCGGCAACGCGCTGCGCAACCTCGGCGTCAAGAAGGGCGACCGGGTCACCATCTACCTGCCGATGATCGTCGACGCCGCGGTGGCCATGCTGGCCTGTGCGCGTATCGGTGCGATCCATTCTGTGGTGTTCGGCGGCTTCGCCCCGAACTCGATCGCCGACCGCGTCATCGACTGCGGCAGCAAGCTGATCATCACCGCCGACGAAGGTCTGCGCGGGGGCAAGAAGATTCCGCTCAAGGCCAACGTCGACGCCGCGCTGAAGCTGCCCGGCACCACCACCGTGGAAACGGTGCTGGTGGTCCGCCACACCGGCGGCGCGGTGGACATGCAGGCCCCGCGCGACCGCTGGTTCCATGACGTGGTGGATCCGCAGCCGACGCAGTGCGAACCCGAGCGCATGAATGCCGAGGATCCGCTGTTCATCCTCTACACCTCCGGGTCCACCGGCAAGCCCAAGGGCGTACTGCACACCACCGGCGGCTACCTGCTGTACGCGGCCTACACCCATGAAGCGGTGTTCGACCTGCGCGAGGACGATATCTACTGGTGCACCGCCGACGTCGGCTGGGTCACCGGCCACAGCTACATCGTGTACGGCCCGCTGGCCAACGGCGCGACCTCGGTGATGTTCGAAGGCGTGCCGAACTACCCGAACACCTCGCGCTTCTGGGAGGTGATCGACAAGCACCAGGTCACCATTTTCT
This sequence comes from Stenotrophomonas sp. JAG2, assembly GCF_041080745.1. NCBI lineage: Bacteria > Pseudomonadati > Pseudomonadota > Gammaproteobacteria > Lysobacterales > Lysobacteraceae > Stenotrophomonas > Stenotrophomonas sp. JAG2. Next base: position 335,815 of record NZ_JBEUMH010000004.1, read on the forward strand.
ACACCGCTCCCACCGCGATCCGCGCGTTGATGCGCGAAGGCGATGCACCGGTCAAGCGCACCTCGCGCAGTTCGCTGCGCCTGCTCGGCAGCGTGGGCGAACCGATCAATCCGGAAGCGTGGCGCTGGTACTACGAGGTGGTCGGCGACAGCCGCTGCCCGATCGTGGATACCTGGTGGCAGACCGAAACCGGCGGCATCCTGATCTCGCCGCTGGCCGGCGCGGTCGATCTCAAGCCGGGTTCGGCCACCCTGCCCTTCTTCGGCGTGCAGCCGGCCCTGGTCAACGCCGACGGCGAGATCCAGGAGGGGGCCACCGAGGGCAATTTGGTCATCCGCGATTCGTGGCCGGGCCAGATGCGTACCGTCTACGGTGACCATCAGCGCTTCATCGATACGTATTTCCGTACCTACCCGGGCAGCTACTTCACCGGCGACGGCTGCCGTCGTGACGAAGATGGCTACTACTGGATCACCGGCCGCGTGGACGATGTCATCAACGTTTCCGGCCACCGCATCGGCACTGCCGAAGTGGAAAGCGCGCTGGTCTCGCATCCCAAGGTGGCCGAAGCGGCCGTGGTCGGCTTCCCGCACGACATCAAGGGCCAGGGCATCTATGCCTACGTGACCCTGATCGCCGACGAAACGCCGAGCGATGAACTGCACAAGGAGCTCGTGGCCTGGGTGCGCAAGGAGATCGGCCCGATCGCCGCGCCTGATCACCTGCAGTGGGCGCCGGGCCTGCCCAAGACGCGCTCGGGCAAGATCATGCGTCGCATCCTGCGCAAGATCGCCGAGAACGCACCGGATCAGCTCGGTGACACCTCGACCCTGGCCGATCCGTCGGTCGTGGCCTCGCTGGTGGAAGAGCGGAAAGTGAAGTGAAGTAACCCTTCACCGTGAAGGCGCAGGATGGGGCCGCGTCATCGCGTTCGCGCTGTCGCTCCCACGATCCGCAAGCGGATCGTGGGCCCCGCCTCACCAGCACCCACTCCCCGCCGCTTCGCGGCCGCCCCCTGACTCAGGAGGCTGTCATCTCGATAGACTTTTTCGTTGCGTCGCTGCACTCCTCCGCAACATGACCCCCACCATGACGACCCTCCTGATTGCCGATGACCATCCGCTGTTCCGCGAAGCCCTTCGCGGGGCCGTGCAACGCGTCATCCCCGGCGTGCAGCTGTACGAAGCGGACAGCGTGGAAGCGCTGTACCAGCTGGCTGACCAGCACACCGACGCCGACCTGGTCCTGATGGACCTCAACATGCCCGGTGCGCAGGGCTTCAACGCGCTGGTCCACATGCGCGCCCTGCACCCGCAGCTGCCGGTGGTGGTGGTATCCGCACGCGAGGAGCCGACGGTGATGCGCCGCGCGCTCGACCATGGCGCCTTCGGCTTCATCCCCAAGTCCGCCGATTCGGACACGATCGGCCATGCGCTGGGCACCATCCTCGATGGCGAGACCTGGGCGCCGCCGGAAGCGCACAACGTGCCACCGACCGGCCGCGAGGAACGCGAGATCGGCCAGCGCCTGCGCGAGCTGACCCCGCAGCAGTTCCGGGTGCTGCAGATGCTCGGCGCCGGTCGCCTCAACAAGCAGATCGCCTACGACCTCAACGTGTCCGAAGCGACGATCAAGGCCCACGTCACCGCGATCCTGCGCAAGCTCGGCGTCACCAACCGCACCCAGGCGGTGCTGATGGCCGGCAAGCTGGCCATCGATGACGAACAGATCGTGTTGCCGCCGGAAGAAGAGTAGATCCACGCGCGCCGGCGTTATAGCCGGAGCTATGAATTCCAGCGTTACCTGCGCAATTCGCGGTAGACGCTCCACGCTGCACCCCCGGTGCTAAGCTTCGCGTCCCCTTGGGGAGTAGCCGGATTCCTGCTGAAGGAATCGCCCGCATCAACATACTCGGCCAGTGCGCCGTGGTGCGGGTAGCCATCTTGGTTGGCGAGACCAGCGGTCCGCGTGCGCAACGACAGGTTGGGCGCGTTCGCGGTCCGTTGCTCGCAATCGCCCGACCTGCCGCGTACCCCCATGTCTCCTGTTTCGATCCTGCTGATCGGCTTTGCCATGTCCACCGATGCCTTCGCCGCGGCGATCGGCAAAGGCGCGGCCATGCGCAGACCGCGCTTCTCCGACGCGCTGCGCGCCGGCCTGATTTTCGGTGTCATCGAAGGCATCACCCCGGTGATCGGCTGGCTGCTCGGCCGCGCCGCACTGCAGTACGTGGAGGCCTTCGATCACTGGATCGCGTTCGGCCTGCTCGGCGCGCTGGGCGTGCACATGATCATCAACGGCCTGCGCCCCGATGACGGCGCCGAGGACGAAGACACCAGCAAGCACCACGGCTTCTGGCGCCTGGCGATGACCGGTTTTGCCACCAGCATCGATGCGATGGCGGTCGGCATCGGCCTGGCCTTCCTCGACGTCCATATCGGCGTGATGGCACTCATCATCGGCCTGTGCACCCTGACCATGGTGACCGCGGGCATCATGCTCGGCCGCGTGCTGGGCGGCATGGTCGGCAAGCGTGCGGAGATCATCGGCGGCCTGATCCTGATCATCATCGGCTCGACCATCCTGTACGAACACCTCAGCGGCGCCATCGCCTGACCGGCCGCGGCCACGGCCCCGCGGCTAGAGATCGCCGCGGGTGTCGTGGAAGGCAGCCAGGAAGGCGCGCAGCGAGGCCGGCTTGATCGGCTTGGTCAACAACCGGTAGCCGCGGTCACGTGCCATCCGCTTGAGCTCATCGCGCCCATCGGCGGTGAGCAGCGCGCCGGGAATCGCACGCCCGGCCTTCTGGCCCAGTGCCACCAGCGTGTCCAGCCCGTCCAGGCGGTCATGCAGGTGGTAGTCCACCAGCATCACATCCGGCCGCTCGACCACTTTCTCCAGCGCCTGGTCGACCGTGCTGGCGGTGATCACCTGTACCTGCCAGCGCCCCAGCAGCGCCCGCATGCCGTCCAGGATCTCCTGGTCGTTGTCCACGCACAGCACGCGCATGCCGGCCAGTGAATCGGCGCGGGTGACCGGGCTCGGCGCCGGCAGCGCGTTCGCCGTCGGCAGGGCCGGCGCGGCCACCAGCGGCAGCAGGATCGAGAACATGCTGCCGCTGCCGACACGGCTGCGCGCGTTGAGGCGGTGATCGAGCAGGCGCGAGATGCGCTGGCAGATCGACAGCCCCAGCCCCAGGCCCTGCTCACCCCAGTCGAACGGCTGCTGGTAGCGGTGGAACTCATCGAAGATCTGCTGCATGTGATGCTCGGGAATGCCGGGGCCGGTATCCCACACCTGCAGTTCCACCTCCGGCCCGCGATGGCGCACGGCCAGCACGATGCGGCCCTGGCGCGTGTAGCGCAGCGCATTGGCCAGGAAGTTCTGCAGCACGCGGCGCAGCAGGCGGCGGTCGCTGCGCACCCAGGCCGGACGCGCGAACAGGTCCATGCGCAGCCCGCGCCCGGCGGCGACCGGCGAGTACTGCGCGGCCAGCTCGCGCATCAGCAGGCTGACATCGAAATCGCCGATCACCGGGTGCAGGCCACCGGCATCCAGGCGCGAGACATCCAGCAGGCCGTCCAGCAGCTCCTCGGCGGCGCGCAGCGATGCATCCACGCGCTCGGCCAGGTGCCGCTGCTCTTCGTTGTTGTGGTGGCTCTCGCGCAGCGCCGAGGCGAACAGGCGGGCGGCATTGAGCGGCTGCAGCACGTCATGGCTGATCGCGGCCAGGAAGCGCGTCTTGGATTGCTGCGCCACCTCGGCTTCGTGCGAGCGCTCTGCCACGCGCTGCTCCAGGGTTTCGTTGGCCTCCAGCAGCGCGCGCTCGGCGTGCTTGTAGTCGGTGATGTCGTTGTAGCTGGTGACGTAGCCACCGCCGGGCAGGGCCTGCCCACGCATCTCGATCACCTTGCCGTCGCTGCGGGTGCGCTCGAAGATGTGCGGCGAGCCGGCGCGCATGTAGCCGATGCGGCGGTTGATCTGCAGCTCGATGTCGCCCTCGCCGAGCTCGCCGCGCTCGGCGTTGTAGCGGATCAGGTCGGCGACCGGCCGGCCTACGTAGAGCATCCCGTCGGGATACCCGAACATCTGCTGGTAGCGGCGGTTCCACGCGGTGAGACGCATGTCCGGATCGACCACGCTGACCCCCGCGCTGATGTTCTCCAGCGTGGTGGAGAGGATCTCGCGGTTGAAGCGCAGCTCCTGCCCCGCTTCGTCGAGCACCGCGACCACTTCGCCCAGGTCCATGCCCGAGCCGCGCAGCAGGCTGGTCAGCAGCAGGCGCGCCGAGGCCGCGCCGATCGAAGCGGCCAGCAGGCGCTCGGTGAACTGCACCCAGGCGCGGTCGGCCGGCGCGGAGGCCTGCAGCTCGCGGTCCATCGACTGGGCCTGCTCGAAGAAGGACCGGCGGGCATGGCGGTCACCAACCACGCGCGAGGCCAGCGCCAGCAGGTCGCCCACATGCACGTTGCCCGGCCAGGCGCCGGCCACCGAGGGCCGCTGCGCATACGGGTCCAGGAACGGGGCGGCGCGCAGGCGCTCGTCCACGCCCGGGCGCCAGCGCACCGAGACCAGCACCATCGCCGCGACATTGACCAGCAGCGACCAGAAGGTGCCGTGGGTCAGCGGGTCCCAGCCGCTCATGCCGAACAGATGCTGCGGCTGCAGCCAGCCGATCCCGAACGGCCCCTGCACCAGCCAGGCCTCGTCCATCCACCCGGCGTGGGTCAGCGCGGGCAGCAGCAGCGTGTAGACCCACGTGGCGAAGCCGAGCAGCATGCCGACCTCCACGCCCCGGCGGCTGGCACCGCGCCAGTACAGCCCGCCGATCAGCCCCGGCGCGAACTGCGCCACCGCCGCGAACGCCATCAGCCCATACGACGCCAGGGTGCTGTCGTTGCTGCTGCCGCGGTAATAGCTGTAGGCGACCAGCGCCAGCAGCAGGATCGCGGTACGCCGGATCCACAACACGCGCGAGGCGACATCCGCCGCTTCCTGATGGTCGCCACTGCGGCGCAGCAGGACCGGCATCACCAGGTCGTTGCTGACCATGGTGGCCAGCGCGATCGAGGCCACGATGACCATGCCGGTGGCCGCCGAGAAACCGCCGACGTAGGCGACCAGCGCCAGGAACTTGCGGCCTTCGGCCAGCGGCAGCGCCAGCACCATGCTGTCATCGGCGACACTGCCACCGGTGCCGAACAGGGTCACACCGGCGGTGGCGATCGGGATCACCATCGCCGAAATGATCACCAGGTAGGCACCGAACATCCAGCGCGCGCGGCGGATGTCGCGTACGTCGCCACACTCGACCACGGCCACGTGGAACTGGCGCGGCAGGCAGATGATCGCCAGGAAACTCAGCAGCGTCTGCGAGATGAAGCCCACCGGCGGCAGCCCGGTGAACAGCGTATGCGCCGACTCGATCACCGCATCGGTACGGTCGTTGAGCCACAGGTAGGCGAACAGCCCGAGCGCGACCATCGCGATCAGCTTGATCATCGATTCCAGCGCGATCGCCAGCATCATGCCGTGGTGGTGCTCGGTGGCATCCACCTGGCGGGTGCCGAACAGCGTGGCGAACAAGGCCATCAGCAGCGCCACGTACAGCGCCGGATCGGTGAAGAAGCCGGTGGGGCCGACGTTGCCGGTCAGTACCTGCAGGCTCATCGCCACCGCTTTGTACTGCAGGGCCAGGTACGGCACGATGCCGATCAGCGCGATCACCGCCACCAGGGCGGCCAGGCGGCGCGAGCGCCCGAAGCGCGAAGAGATGAAATCGGCGATGGAGACCACGTTCTGGCTGCGGGCGATCAGCGCCAGGCGTTCGATGATGCGCCAGCCGAACACCCACAGCAGCAGCGGCCCCAGGTAGATCGGCAGGTAGCCGATCCCGTTGCGCACCGCCGTGCCGACCGCACCGTAGAACGTCCACGACGAGCAGTACACCGCCAGCGCCAGGCTGTAGACCACCGGCCGCAGCCACGGCCGGTTCGGATACATCGGGCGACGGTCGCCCCACCACGCCACCGCGAACAGCAGCGCGGCGTAGACCACTGACACCAACAGCAGGATCCAGCTGGAGACCACGCGGGTGTTTCCGTGAGAGCAGCCCGCAGTGTAGGCCACGACCGTTGGTCGTGGCGTTCCAGGGCGGGCCGCCGTGCCTTATTCGGCGGGGACGCCCATTTCCTTCAGCAGTTCGGGTGCCGGGTAGACCTTGGCCAGCAGCCAGCGCAGGTAGCGCATGTCCACGTGCACCGCGCGCTTGAAGCGCGGATCGAACCACCAGCTCGCGCTGACCGACTCCCAGTTGCTGTCGAAGTTCAGGCCGATCAGCTCGCCCTTGGCATTGAGCACCGGCGAGCCGGAGTTGCCGCCGGTGGTGTCCAGGTTGGTCAGGAAGTTGACCGTCTGGGTCTTCAGCACCGGATCGGCGGTGGAGCCGAAATCACCCTTGGCGATCGCGTCCAGCAGCAGCTTGGGCGCATCGAACGGATAGGCGTTGGTGTTCTTCTCGACGATCCCGGCCACGGTGGTCACCGGGTCGAAATGCACCGCATCGCGCGGGGACAGCGCTTCGACCTTGCCGTAGCTGATGCGCAGCGTGCGGTTGGCATCCGGGTAGACCGCACGGCCCTGCTTGGCACGCCAGGCGAACAGAGCCTGCATGTAGGCCGGGCGCAGGCGCAGCTGCTCGCCCTCGCGGGTCTTGCGCTCGTCATCCAGGCGCAGCTGCGCGGCGACCAGCGGGCCGGCCAGGTCGATCAGCGGATCGCGCGCCAGTGCCTTGCCCTGCTGTGCGGCGGCAAATCGCGACAGGCGCTCGGCTTCGTCGCCCAGATGCGTGCTGGCATAGAGCGTGTCCAGGGTCTTGGCCAGCGCGGCCGGCGTGCGGCCGAAGGCGGCATCGAACTCGGGCACGCGCTGCGCGTCCGGCAGCTGCTGGTAACGGGTCAGCAGCGTGGTCAGCAAGGCCTTTTCGATGGCCGGATCGTACCGGCGCTGGACCTGCTTGAGCACGCCTTCGATCAGCGCCAGATCGCGCTGCTGGTAGCCGCTGTCACGCTCGGCGTCGGGCTTGGCCGATTCGATGCGCAGGCGCTCCAGGGTCAATGCCGAACGCAGCAGCTGGCTCTGCGCCGAGAGCAGGTCGAGCAGCAGATCGCGCTCGCCGACCGAGGCCCCGCTGGACAGCGAGGTCAGCAGCGACTGGATATCGCCCTGATACTTCGCATCGGTGGCCTGCAGCATCGCCGCTTCATCGGCGGCGCGCTGGGCCTTGGCATCGCTGCGCAGCAGGCCTTCCAGCTCACCGGCGGCCCGCTTGCGGTTGTTTTTCAGCGACTGCAGCTGTGAGGCGTAACGGGTACGCGCCTGGGCGTCCTTGGCACTGGCCGACTCGATGGTGTCGATCATCTGCTGGAACACCGCCACGCGGCGCGGCAGCACCGCATCGATCTGGCTGGCGAATTCCGCGGCCGTGCGATGGCGGTAGGTGATGCCCGGATAGCCGGCCAGCATCGCGTAATCGCCGGTCTTCGGGCCGTCGATCGCCATCTTCAGGTGGGCCGGCGGGTGGTAGGGCACGTTGTCCACGCTGTACGGCGCGGGCTTGCCGTCCTTGCCGACGTAGGCGCGCAGCAGGGTGAAATCGCCGGTGTGGCGCGGCCACATGAAGTTGTCGATCTCATCGCCGTAATTGCCGATCGCGCGCGGCGGCGCATAGACCAGGCGCACATCGCTCAGCTCGAGCTGGCGGATACGATAGAAATCGGTGCCGTAGTACATGTCCGCCACGCTGCAGCGGATGTTGCCCTCCTTCTCGCAGTCGGCCACCAGCTGCTTGCTGGCGCGGTCCACCGCGTCGAAGTACGCACGCCCGGTCTTGCCGCGGGCATCGCGCAGCACTTCATCGGTGACCTTGTCGAACCCGACCGTGACCAGCACGCGGAAATCCGGGTTGGCCGCGCGCTCATCGCTGCGACCCTTGGCGATGAAGCCGTCGTTGATCAGGTTGTGCTCGGCCGAGCTGTTGTACTGGATCACGCCCATGGCGACGTGGTGGTTGGTCAGCAGCAGGCCGTCGTCTGAGACGAACGAGCCGGTACCGCCACCGGCTCGCACCACCGCGCTCAGCGGCGGCGCGGTGACGTTGGCCAGGTCGCCCGGGTTGCCCTTGAAGCCGGCCGCCTTCAGCGGCTTGGCCAGGTCCGGCAGCTGGGTCGGCATCCACATGCCTTCATCGGCATGGGCGCCGGCGGCGAGGGTCAGGCCAAGCGCCAGCGCGGCGGTGAGGGGTTTGCGTGAAGACATGGGCACATCCGGTACGTCAGAACAGCCCGAGACCTTAGCCGCTGCGCCCGGCAGGGGCAACGGCCGATGGTTGGGCAAGCACCCGCATCACGACCAACGGTCGTGACCTACTTTTCTTTTCGCCAGTTCAGCGACCCACGGTTTTCCACCGTGCTCGATTCCAGCTCCACATCGAAGCCGCGGCGCAGCAGGTACTTCAGCGTCAGCACCGAGCCACTGCCGACCAGCGAGACGCCGTAGCCGATGTAGAGCTTGGGCGAGATGTACTTGCCGAAGCCGATCACCGAGCCGCCCAGCGCGCGCGACTGGCTCACGCCGGCGTCGTCCAGGCCGAGCTTGGCCCCCAGCTGCGAGGCGAGCAGGCCGCTGCCGGCCGACAGCGCCGCCGAAGCCGCGTTGACCTGCTGGGCCTGGTCGCTGCTGGCACCGGTGAGGCTGCGGCCCAGCACCAGGTAGGCCAGTGCTTCGGACTGCGACATCGCCGGTTCCGACCACACATCCACGCGCGGCGACTGCGCCCGCCCAGTCACGTCGATGCCGGCGGTGACATCGCCGACGGCGCGCTGGGCCCGGATGTTGATGCGCGGATCGGAGACCGCGTTGTAGTTCCAGTTCAAGTTGCCGCGGGTGATGGTCAGGTCCTGTCCGTAGGCCTTGTAGCGGCCACTGACTTCCAGCCCGCCGTTGGCGGTCATCTCGCGCCCGGGGCGCGCCCATACCTGCATCTTGCCGGTCAGCGCACCCTTCAGGCCGAACCCGGCCATCTTGACCTTGTCGCCCAGGCTCACGGTCAGGTCCATGTCCAGCGGCGAGCTGGGGCCCTCTTCCGGATCGACCGGGTCGAGCACCACCACGTCTTCGGAAACCGAGGTGCCACGATCCAGGCGTTCCAGGTCCAGGTCCGCTTCGGGCACATGCACGGTGCCGCGCAGCTGCATCGCGCTGCCGGCCAGGGTGAAGTCCAGGTTCGGATTGGCGATCACGCGCAGTTCGCTGGTATTGGCCAGCAACACGTTTTCGCCGTGGATATGCAGCTGCAGCGGCTGTGCATCGCCGAACCAGGACAGCCCGCCATCGACATACAGCGTGCCCTTGCCGGAGTTGGCCTGCGCGGTGATCTTGGCCGAGCCATCCGGCTGCGCGGTGAAGCTGCCCTTGCCCTCGGCGAAGGTGAGCCCCAGCGCGGGGAATTCGCCATTGAACTTGCTCAGCGTGGCTTCGCCGCCCAGCGACGGCGTGCCGCGCGTGCCGCGCAGGCTCACGTGGCCTTCGATCAGCCCGGTCGGCCGCACGATGTCCGGCGAGAACAGCTCCAGCCAGTACAAGCGCGCGATGTTCATGTACAGCTCGCCGTTGAGGGGTGCGTTGGCATCCCAGCCGGTCTGCACCTTCGCATCGACGAAGCCGTCGCCCTGGAAACCGACACCGAGCTTGGCGTTGATCTGCTGCGGGGTCATTTCCAGGTTCACCGAGAACTGGTCGTAGCGCACCAGCTCGCCACGCGCGTTGTCGCCCAGGCGCACCCCGCCTTCGCGCGAGGTGACCGAGGCACTGCCTTCCCATGCGTTGCCGCGGGGACGGATGCGCCCATCCAGATTCACTTCACCGCGCAGGAAGATGCGGCGCCCGGACTGCGGGGGCAGCCACGGCTGCACCAGCGCCAGCGGCAGTGCATCGCCACGCACCAGCAGGCCTTCACGCGGCCAGTTCGCGCTGGCGCACAGTGCGCCACCGGTGGCCGACCCCAGGCAGGCATCGCTCAGGGTGAAGTTGCTGCCCTGCACGCTGAAGGTGGCCGGTGCGCGCAGGCTCCAGGCATCGCCCTTCATCGGTGCGATGCGCAGCGCGGTGAGGTCACCGCGCCAGGCCTGGCCCTGCTGGCGCACGCCGCCCTGCAGCGCGACGGCACCCAGTTCGTTTTTGGTCTGTGCATCCAGACGCAGATTGGAGAGACTGCCGCGGGCATCCACGTTGAGCGTGTCCAGCAGCATGCCGACCTGCACCTTGCTGCCCTGCACCGCCAGCGTGCCACTGTCGCCCTGCCACGGCAGGCGCCCCTTGATGCTGATCGCCTCGGCGCTCCAATCGTCCCAGCGCAGGCCGCTGCCGACCAGATCGGCGGTGATGTCCGGCGCGGTACGCGCGCCCTTGATCAGCACGTGGCCGCGCAGGCTGCCGCTGCTGTTGGGCAGCAGGTCGGCCAGCTGCACCGGATCCAGCTGCGCATCGATATCCAGGCGGTCACCGACCGAGCCCTTGGCGGTCAGTCGGCTGCTGCCCACCGCGAGCTTGAGATTGCCTTCGCCCTGCTCGCCGCGCAGCGCGAACCTTCCTTGCGCATCCAGCGCGCGTTTGCGCAGCGTGCCCTTGATGCCCGGCACATCGACCGTGGCTTCATAGCTGCCGGCGGTGCCGACCGGACTGCCCGCCGGCGGCGGCAGCTGGCGGCCCTTCGATGCAAACGAGCCGGACAGCTTGCCGTCCCAGCCCGGGGCGAAGTAGCCCGGATCGAAACCGGCCAGCTTGGCGGCCACGTCCCAGTCCAGCTGCGGTGCCCAGGCCACCTGGCCGGTGACATCGAGCGAACCGCCCGGGGTGCTCGCCTGCAGCTGTTTGATGATCGCAGCCTGATCGTTGCCGCGCACGTCGAAGGTCAGGTCGGCGACCTGTTTCTCGCGTTCGACCGAGGCACGGCCAACCGCCGCCCATGCCTTCAACGTACCGGCCAGGCCCATGCGCGCTTCTTTCAACGTCACCGGCACCGGCGCCGCGGCGCCCGGGGTGGTGGTATCAGCGGCGGGCACGAAGGTCAGGTCGCTGGCGACGATGGAGAAGCGCAGGCTGGCGTTTTCCTTGTCGGTGAAATCGGCGACGCCTTCCAGCCGCGCCTGCCCACCGAAGCCCTTCACCTGCAGCGGCGAGACGGTCAGCACCTGGTCGGCCAGGCCCACCTTGGAGGGCGCCAGTTCCACCGCGATGTCGCCCTGTTTGAAGCTGCCCTGCAGATTGGCCTGGCCGCCCTTGCCGTCGGCCTGCACGTCCAGCGCCATCGGCGTGCTGGTGCTCGCATCCATCCCCGGTACCAGCAGCGCCAGGTCCAGTTCCCTGCTGCGCGCGGTGAGTTTCCACACCGGATCGGTGCGGCCATCGAAGACCAGGCTGGCCTGCAGCGGCGCCGGCGCGTTGCCGGCGATCGCCACTTCCATATGGCCCAGATCGCCGCGTGCGACCAGGCCGAGCCGCGCCGGGGTGCGCCCACGCGGGGCCGGCATCAGGGCGCCGATGGTGATGTCGGTGTCGTAATCGCTGCGCGGCAGATAACGGCCGTCCACGCGGAAATCGCCCATGTCGCTGTCGACCTTGAGCTGGGTCGCGCGGAATTCGCCATTGGCGATCTCCACGCCGCCGCGCACCTTGGCGATGTCGACCAGCGGCTGCTGTGCCTGGGTGATGCGGAAGCCATCGATGATGATGGTGTCGGCCTGGATCGCCAGCGGCATTTCGATCTGCGGCAGCGAGTCCGGCCACGAGGGCAGTTCGAACGGCTCATCGCTCTTGGCCAGGTTCAACGTCGCGTTCTTGATCTGCAAGGCATCGAGCTGCAGCTTGCGACCCAGCAGCGGCCGGATGTCCGGATCCAGATAGGCGCGCTCGGCGGTGAAATGGATGTCGTCGTAGCGGAAGTCCAGATCGTGCAGCACCAGCGGCCCGGCGACGGGGCCATCCACCTTGCTCCACGTCAGCGACGCGCCGACCGGCAAGCGTGCGACCACCTGGGCCAGCAGCACATCGCGGCCGGCCACGGTCTGCAGCAGCCAGTACACCAGCAGCAGCGCGAGCAGCGCCAGGCCGAGCACGGTGAAGCCGGACCACGCCCAGAAGCGGCGCTTGCGGTAGAAACGCACGCGCGGCGGCGGCGGGGTGGCGGGTGCGGAAGGCGTCGGCGTGCTCACAGGTCCGCTCCGATGTTCAGGTACAGCTGGAACTGCGAATCCGGGTTGTTCAGACCATGCGCGACATCGACGCGCACCGGGCCCACCGGCGATTTCCAGCGCACGCCGAAGCCCACGCCGGTGTGCAGGTCGATGGTGTTGTCGAACGCGCTGCCGGTATCGACGAACACGGCCGCACCCCACGGCCCGCCCTTGAAGTAATGCTCATACTCGGCCGAGCCGACCACCAGGTTCTTCGCGCCGAGCGCGAATTTGTCCGGCGGTGCGGTGCGTGGGCCGACTTCGCGGAAGGCGTAACCGCGGATGCTGCGGTCGCCACCGGCGAAGAAGCGCAGGCTCGGCGGCATCGCCACCAGGTCGCTGGTCCAGGTCGTGCCACCCTCACCGCGCAGGATCAGGCGGTCGGTGTCGCCGATCGGCACATACCAGCGCAGCACCATGTTGGCCTGCACGAAGCTGGTGTCCGAGCCTGCGCCCTCGATGCCACCGCGCAGGGTCGCGCTGCCGCTGAGGCCGCGGCGCGGGAACATCTCATCGTCGACGTTGACGTAGTCGGCGACCAGCTGCGGGTAGACCAGGGTGGAGGTGTTGTAGACGGCGTCGGTGAATTCGGTGCCGGAGGCATAGCGCCAGCGCTCGCGCAGGGCGTTGATCGAGGCGATGGCGGTCCAGTACTCGTTGATCTCGCCACTGCGGCTGGCCGACAGCTTGAAGTTGCGCAGGTCGATGTAATCGGTCTGCTCGTCATAGGCGCTGGCGGTGAACGCATACCAGCCATCGAGCCACGCGAAACCCGGGATCCGGTAGCTGGTGACCAGGCTCTTGCGCTTCTGCGCGTAGTCGAGCTGGGTGTTCATCTTGTGGCCGCGGCTGTTGAGGAACCGCCGTTCCAGGCCCCCACGCACACCGGCGCCACTCTCGCTGCCGTAGCTGAGACCGGCGGTGTAGATCGTGCGTTTGGCGCGGGTCAGGCTGACGTCCACCGGCACGTCGCCGTTCTCGTCGGCCTGGTCCGGGCGCGGCTGGATATCAATGACGCTGAAGTAATCGAGCTTGGTCAGCGACTCGCGCAGGCGGTCCAGCTTGCCTTCGTGGAAGTAGCTGCCTTCGTCCCAGTACACCAGCGGATCGAACAGTTTGTCGACGAAGTAATCCTGGTGGAAGCGGATCTCGCCCATGTTGTAGCGGCGCCCGCTGTCCCAGGTGAGATCGACGTCGGCCGCGTTCTCGGCGCGGGTGATCTGGACCTGGCGCTGGGTGAAGTCGGCATCGAAGTAACCGCGTTCGGCCAGGCGCCGGGTCACCCGGATCTTGCTGGCTTCGTATTCGGTGTGCTCGAACCGCTGACCCTTGCGCGGCTTGAAGTTCTCCAGGTCTTCCTGGAGGTACTGGTCCAGCTGGGCCGGGCCGGTGATGTCGATGTGTTCGCGGCGGACCAGCGTCGGCGGCCCCTTGTCGACCTGGATCACCACGCGCAGGTTTTCACCTTCGCGGGGGCTGTCCACGGTGATGGTCGGGTTGTAATACCCGAACGGCTCCAGCGCCTCGCGGGTCTGGCGCTCGGCCTGGGACAACAGGTACTCCAGGCGCGACTCGCCCTGGACCTTGCCGATGGTGTCGTACAGGGACAGCGAGACCTCGATGTTCTCGATCATCTCAGCGTCGTCGCCCTTGTCCAGTCCTTTGATGTCCACTTTTTCGATGGTCCCCCGCGCATGTGCCACCGAGGCGGTGGCAAGGGACAGGAACATCAGGGGAAGGGCGAATTTCGTTGGCTGCATGGCGACAGCATAACGGGCCATCGCGGGCATGCGAAATCGGCGTGGCAGTTTCAGAACGACGGTGAAGACGCCGTTAAATTCCGCGAGAAAGTCGCTGCTGACGCATCGGCCCTGAGCGATGGCTGCACGGTGTCGGACAGAACCGTCCGCGACGGCTCGTGACGTTCCCGGCGCGAACGGTGCGCATTGCGCCGACCCCTGGAAACGCAGAAGGCGCGAACCGCCGAAGCCGTCGCGCCTTCTGGTGAGCCTCGGGGCGTCCTGCCCCGCAGCGTCAGTTGGACAGGTGTTCGATCGCCGCCACGCTGCCCAGGCGGTCGCCCAGGCGCTTGAGCAGGGCCAGGCGATTGGCCCGCAGCGCGGGATCCTCGGCATTGACCATCACCGCATCGAAGAACGCGTCCACCTGCGGGCGCAGGCGCGCCAACCGGTTCAACACGCTCACGTAGTCCTTCTGGTGCAGGCTGGCGTTGCTGTCATCGATCGCCGCTTCCACCGCTTCGGCCAGTTCGCTCTCGGCCGGTTCGGCCAGCAGCGCCGGGTCGATCATGCCCGGGATGTCGCCCTCGGCCTTGCGCAGGATGTTGCGGATGCGCTTGTTGGCCGCGGCCAGCGCCTCGGCTTCCGGCAGCGCGGCGAAGGTGCCGATGGCATCGATGCGGCGATCGAAATCGTACAGCGAGGCCGGCTTCAACTCGGCGACCGCGTTGAAGTGCGTGGCCGGCACGCCCTTGTCGGCGTAGTAGCCGCGCAGGCGGTCGATCACGAAGTCGTACAGCTCCTGCGGCAGCGCCTCGGTCTTGCGTTCGGCACTGGGCTGCACGCCCGCCGGCAGGCCGGCGATGGCGGTGGCGACCAGCACGCGCAGGTCCAGGTCGAAGCCGCTCTCGATCACCGTGCGGGCCAGGCCCAGCGCATTACGGCGCAGCGCGAACGGATCCTTGTTACCGGTGGGCTTCAGGCCTGCGGCAAAGCCACCGGCCAGCGTGTCCAGGCGCTCGGCGATCGCCAGCACCTTGCCCAGCGGCGACAGCGCGATGTCATCGCCACCGAAGCGCGGCTGGTACGCCTCGTCGATGGCCAACGCCACGTCCGGCGACTCGCCGCCGACCACGGCGTAATGCCGGCCGGCGATGCCCTGCAGTTCCGGGAACTCGTTGACCATGCGCGACTGCAGGTCGTTCTTGGCCAGCACCGCGGCGCGCCGGGCCAGCACCGGGTCCACGCCCACCTGCGGCGCGATGGCCTCGGCCAGTGCGGCCACGCGGGTCACTTTGTCGGCCACCGAGCCCAGCTTGGCCTGGTAGGTGACAGTCTTCAGGCCGTCGCCCATGGATTCCAGGCCCTGCTTCAGATCTTCGTCGAAGAAGAACTTGGCATCGGAGAACCGCGGACGGATCACGCGTTCGTAGCCCTTGGCCACTTCGGCGACGTCCTTGGACTCGATGTTGGCGATGCCGATGAACTTCTCGGTCAGCGTGCCGCCGGCATCGAGCACCGGGAAGAACTTCTGGTTGATCTCCATCGTCTCGATCAGCGCTTCCTGCGGCACCGCCAGGAACTCGCGCTCGAAACTGCACAGCACCGGCGCCGGCCATTCGACCAGGTTGACCACCTGCTCCAGGTTGTCCGGGGTGATGCGCGCCTGGCCGCCCGCCTCGGCGGCCGCAGCGTTGACCTGCTCGACGATGCGCGCGCGGCGCGCGTCGGCATCGACCAGGACGTAGGCGGCCTGCAGCGAGGCGACGTAGTCCTCCGGCGCGCTCAGCCACACGGTCTTGTCATGCATGAAGCGATGGCCGCGGCTCATGCGGTCGGCCTTCAGGCCCAGCACGTCGGCCTCGATGATGTCCGGGCCGTGCAGCAGCACCAGCCAATGCACCGGGCGGGCGAAGCCGTAGGTGTGGCTGCCCCAGCGCATCGGCTTGGGGATCGGCATCGCGGCGATCGCCTCGCGCAGGATCTCCGGCAGCAGGGTCGCGGTGCGCGCGCCCGGCGTGGTGGAGCGATGCACGAAGCGCTCGCCCTTGGCATCGGTGGTGCGCTCCAGCGCGGTCCAGTCGATCCCGGCCTTGGCGGCGAAGCCCTGCAGCGCCTTGGTCGGCTGGCCCTCGGCATCCAGTGCGATGTTCAGGTACGGGCCGAGCACTTCGGAATGCTGTTCCGGCTGCTCAACGGCCACGCCGGGCAGCAGCACGGCCAGGCGGCGCGGGGTCGAGAGTGGCTTGGCATCGCCACGTTCGATGGCCACGCCACGCTTGCTCAGGCCGTCGACGATGCCATCGAAGAAGGCCTGGGCCAGGCCCGGCAGCGCCTTGACCGGCAGTTCTTCGGTACCCAGTTCAATCAGCAGCGGCTGCATCGTGCTCATGCCTGCACCTCCTTGGCGGCGACGGCTTCGAGGCGCTTGGCCTCGTACAGCCTGGCCACGGCCTGGGCCAGCGCGCGCACACGCAGGATGTAGCGCTGGCGCTCGGTCACGCTGATCGCGCGGCGCGCATCCAGCAGGTTGAACGCATGGCTGGCCTTGCAGACCTGCTCATACGCCGGCAGCGGCAGGCCGACATCGACCAGCTTCTGTGCTTCCTTTTCGCAGGCATCGAAGCGGTGGAACATCTCGTCCACGTCGGCGTATTCGAAGTTGTAGGTGCTCTGCTCGATCTCGTTCTGCAGGTACACATCGCCATAGGTGACCGGGGTGCCGTCCGGACCGTAGGTCCAGATCAGGTCATAGACGTTGTCGCAGTTCTGCAGGTACATGCACAGGCGCTCCAGACCGTAGGTGATCTCGCCGAGCACCGGCTTGCACTCCAGGCCGCCGGCCTGCTGGAAGTAGGTGAACTGGGTGACTTCCATGCCGTTGAGCCAGACTTCCCAACCCAGGCCCCACGCGCCCAGGGTCGGCGATTCCCAGTTGTCCTCGACGAAGCGCAGGTCGTGCACCAGCGGATCGATACCCAGCGCCTTGAGCGAATCCAGGTACAGCTGCTGGATGTTGTCCGGGCTGGGCTTCATCGCCACCTGGTACTGGTAATAGCGCTGCAGGCGGTTGGGATTCTCGCCATAACGGCCGTCGGTCGGGCGGCGCGAGGGCTGCACGTACGCGGCATTCCAGCTTTCCGGACCGATCGAGCGCAGGAACGTGGCCGGGTGGAAGGTGCCGGCACCGACCTCCAGGTCCAGCGGCTGGATCAGCACGCAGCCCTGCTGCGCCCAATACTGGTTGAGGGTCTGGATCAGGCCCTGGAAAGTGATCGGAACGTTCGGAGTGGCGGACATGCGGCGGATTCTTGCCTGCAGAAGGGGTGCGCTAGTATAGCGACCGACCGCACGGGCCTTCCGTGCCTGGGGAAATGGAGGATGGAACCACGCCTGCCAGCGGCTTTTGCCAGCGCCCCTGAGGGGGTCCTGCCCCTGCCGCACGGCCGCCTCGATTTCGACCAGGTCGCCGCGGCGCTGGTCGCCGATGGCCTGGTCGCCGCCGCGGACCTGGAGCGCATCCGTTTCTCCGCCCAGGGCGCGCGCAACGCCAGTGAGGTCCATCCGCTGGTGCTGCTGGCCAACCTGAAGCTGGGCGCCAGCGCCGGCGGCGAACTCGGCCTGGAGCGCCTCAGCGAGTGGCTGGCCCAGCGCGCGGGCGTACGCTACCTGCGGGTGGACCCGACCCGGGTCGACGTCTCGGCGGTCACCGCCCTGGTCTCCCACGCCTACGCGCGCCGCCACCGCTTCCTGCCGCTGGCCGTGGACAGCGATCGCGTGCTGGTCGCGACCAGCGAGCCGCTGGCCCAGGAATGGCTGCGCGACCTGCAGCACCTGAGCCGTCGCCGGATCGAGCTGGCGATGGTCAACCCGCTCGACCTGCACCGCTACACCATGGAGTTCTACGGAGTGACCCGTTCGGTGCGCGGCGCCCGTGGCGATGTGCGCAGCGAAACCAGCAGCACCCTGCCCAGCTTCGAGCAGCTGGTCGAGCTGGGCCGCGCCGGCGATGTCAACGCCGACGACCAGCACATCGTGCACATCGTGGATTGGCTGCTGCAGTACGCCTACGAGCAGCGCGCCTCGGACATCCACCTGGAGCCGCGCCGCGACATGGGGCGCATGCGCTTCCGCATCGATGGGGTGCTGCACAAGGTGTTCGAGGTGCCGCCGGCGGTGATGACCGCCGTGGTCAGCCGGATCAAGGTGCTGGGCCGGATGGATCTGGCCGAGCGCCGGCGGCCGCAGGACGGCCGCATCAAGACCCGTTCACCGGGCGGGCGCGAAGTGGAAATGCGCCTGTCGACCATGCCCACCGCGTTCGGCGAGAAGTGCGTGATGCGCATCTTCGACCCGGATGCGGCGTTCAAGAGCATCGACCAGCTGGGTTTCAGCCCGCAGGAGGCGGCCGGCTGGACCGCCCTGGTCGAGCGCCCGCACGGCATCGTGCTGGTCACCGGCCCGACCGGCTCGGGCAAGACCACGACCCTGTATTCCACCCTCAAGCGCCTGGCCACGCCGGACGTGAATGTCTGCACCGTGGAAGACCCGATCGAAATGATCGCGCCGGAATTCAACCAGATGCAGGTGCAGACCAACATCGACCTGGATTTCGCCAGCGGCGTGCGCACCCTGCTGCGGCAGGACCCGGACATCATCATGATCGGCGAGATCCGCGACCTGGAGACCGCGCAGATGGCGGTCCAGGCCTCGCTGACCGGCCACCTGGTGCTGTCCACCCTGCATACCAACGATGCCCCCTCGGCGATCACCCGCCTGCTCGACCTGGGCGTGCCGCATTACCTGCTCGCCTCCACCCTCAACGGGGTGCTGGCCCAGCGGCTGGTGCGCACCCTGTGCACCACCTGCAAGGTGCCCACGGTGCTCTCGGCCGAGCAATGGGCGGTGCTGACTGATGCCGATGCGGCATTACCTGAGGCGCCCACGCCATATGCACCGGTCGGCTGCATCGACTGCCGGCGCACCGGTTTCCTTGGCCGCGTCGGCCTGTATGAGTTGCTGCCATTGGGTTCCAGCCTGCGCCGGCACATCCGCGCGGACATGGATCTGGCCGCCTTCAACCGTGCCGCACGTGCTGAAGGGGTACGAACCCTGCGCCGCGCGGGGCTTGAAAAGGTAGCGGCAGGGCTGACTACAATCGAGGAAGTCCTCTCGGTCCTGCCTCCCCCGGATGAATTCCGCCCCGTTCCTCATTCTTGAAACCGGCCAACCCGTCGCCTCGCTGCGCCGCTACGGGCGGTTTTCGCACTGGATCCGGGTCGCGGCCGGGCTGGATGCCGATGAGACGGTGGTGGTCGATGTCGAACACGGCGGTACCCTGCCCAGCCACCGCGATTTCGCCGGGGTGATCGTCAGCGGCTCGGCGGCCTACGTCACCGACCGCGCCGAATGGAGCGAGCGCAGCGCGCAGTGGCTGCGCGACGCCGCCCACGACGACCGCCCGGTGTTCGGCATCTGCTACGGCCATCAGCTGCTGGCCCACGCGCTGGGCGGCGAAGTCGCCTACAACCCGGCCGGACGCGAGTCCGGCACGATCGAACTGGCGCTCGACCCGTCGGCCGTCGACGATCCGCTGTTCGGCGGCCTGCCGGCGCGTTTCCCGGCGCATGCCACCCACCTGCAGACGGTGCTGCGCGCACCCGAGGGCGCGGCGATCCTGGCGCGCTCGGCACAGGACAACTGCCACGCGTTCCGCTGGGGCGCGCATGCCTGGGGTGTCCAGTTCCATCCGGAGTTCGCCACCCACCACATGCGCGGCTATGTCCGCGCCCGCGCCGAGTGCATCCGCCAGCACGGCGGCTGCGCGCGCAGCGTCGCCCGCGACGTCAGCGCCGCCCCGCTGGCCCGCCAGCTGCTGCGCCGTTTCGTCCGCCAGGCGCGCAACGCCTGACGCCTGCGCCGGTACCGCCTCCGGGCGCAACGCAGCGTCCGCGCCGCGCGTGGCGGCCTTCAGGTCACGCGTCGGGAAAACAGGGATAATCGACCGCAATCGGGCGTTCGCGCCTCCTCCCCTGTCCCGGAATGTTATGAGCGAGATTCGCAAGCTGCCGGCCTCCGCCGGCGCGGAATGGCTGGTGTCGGGTTTCACCCTGCTGCGCAAGGCGCCGTTGGCGCTGGGCCTGCTCGGCGTGATCTGGGCCGTGGCCGCGTTGCTGGTGATGTCGCTGGCGATGGTGAGCCCGGCGCTGAGCACGCTGGCGCAGCTGTTGATGGCGCTGGCCGGCCCGCTGTTCTTCGGCGGCCTGGTCTGGGCCGTGCGCGAAGTCGACCAGGGTCGCGTCGCGCAGCCAGCGCACCTGCTGCAGGGCCTGCAGGAAGGCCGCGCGTTGAACCTGCTCGCCTCGCTGCTGCCGCAGCTGGTGGCCGGCCTGTTCCTGGGTGTGCTGTTGCTGGTGCTGATCGGCAGCAGTGGCCTGCAGCACCTGAGCGAGGTGATGGTGCAGCTCAACGCGATCAGCCAGTCCGGCGCGCAGCCCGACCCGGCCCAGATCGAAGAGCTGATGGCCAGCCTGCCGGCGATGCGCATCCTGCTGTGGCTGGCGCTGGTGGTGGTGACCTTCCTGGCCATGGCGCTGGCGTTGTTCACCCTGCCGCCGCAGGTGATGTTCGAGCACCGCAACGGCCTGCAGGCGATGCGCCTGAGCCTGCGCGCCTGCCTGCACAACGTGCTGGCGATGGTGGTGTTCTTCCTGCTCGCCTTCGTGGCCGTGTTCGCGATCTACTTCGGCGTGATGCTGGTGGCCCTGATCGCGCAGCTGATCGGCGGCACGATGCTCGCCCTGTTCGTCGCGCAGCTGCTGCTGATGGGCGTGGTGATGCCGGTCTTCGCCGGTGCCATCTACACGGCGTGGAAGCAGATGTTCGGCCAGCAGGGTCCGCAGACCCCGCCGCCGATGCCGGGCCCGAACAACGTGTTCGCGGCCTGATCAACACGAAACCCCGGCCTTGGCCGGGGTTTTTGTTTGTGCGTCACTCCGGCTGTTCTTTCCCACCGGCGCGCGGCACCAGCCAGCGCGCAGCATGGATGCCCAGCTCGTAGAGCAGGCACATCGGAATGGCCAGCATCAACTGCGAGACCACGTCCGGCGGCGTCAGCACCGCGGCCAGCACGAAGATGCCGACGATCGCGTAACCGCGGCCTTCCTTGAACTGCTGCGGCGTGATCCAGCCGAGCAGTACCAGGATCACCATCGCCACCGGCAGCTCGAAGCTGGTACCGAAGGCGAAGAAGATCGCCAGCACGAAATCCAGGTACGCCGTCGCGTCCGGGGTGATCGCAATCACTTCCGGGCGGAACGTGGTGAGGAAGTGGAACACCGCCGGCAACACCAGGAAGTACGCGAACGCGCAGCCCAGGTAGAACAGCAGCACCGACGAGGCCAGCAAGGGCACCGCCAGGCGTTTCTCACGGGCATACAGGCCCGGCGCCACGAACGACCACAGCTGGAACAACAGCCACGGCACGGCGATGAACACCGCCACGAAGAAGGTCAGCTTCAACGGCGCGAAAAAGGCGCCGGCCGGATTGGTCGCGATCATCGTCTGCCCGTTCGGCAGCTGCGAGATCAGCGGTTCGGCGATCATCGTGTAGATCTGCCGCGAGAACGGCATCAGGCCCAGCAGCACCACGCCCAAGCCGATCAACGCACGCACCAGGCGCGCACGCAGTTCGATCAGGTGTTCGACCAGCGAACTCTCGCTGCTTTCATGCTCGCTCATCGCGGCGTCTCCTCGCTCGGCGGCGCAGGCGTGCGCGGCGCGGTGTCCGCCAGGGCCGGTGAGGCCACAGGCTGCTCCACACGTGGCGCGCTGCCATCGATTCCGGGCGGCGACATCGCATCGCGCGGCGGTTCGGCCTCGTCGGTCGCCACCACGTGCTGGGCCACGCTGGCCGGGGAGCCCGGTGCGGGACCGGTCATCACCGGTTCGTCGTCGGCCTCCGCGGCAACGTCATCGCCCTGCCGGGCCACGTCCTGGCGCATCTGCTCGGCTTCGCGGCGGACCGCTTCGCCACTGGCGCGCAACTGCGACTCGGTATCACGCACCGAGGATTTCACATCGTCGAACTGCCGCTTGATCTCTTCGGCATGCAGCTCGCGTTCGAGCTCCTGCTTCACCGAATCCCACTGGTTGCGCGCACGGCGCACCCACAACCCGGCGAAGCGGGCGGCCTTGGGCAGCCGCTCGGGGCCGAGCACGACCAGGGCCACCACCGCGATGACCAGCAGTTCACTGAAACCGATATCGAACACGCCAAGCCGCCCGGATCAGCGCGGGTCGCGATCGTGCTCGGTCTGCGACGTCGTCGTCGAGTCCTGCGGACGCGAACTGTCGCTGAGCTGCGCGTTCGGCTTGTCCTCGTCGCGCATGCCCTTCTTGAATTCCTTGACGGCGCTGCCAAGGTCCTTGGCGCCGCTGGTCAGTTTCTTGGTGCCGAACACCAGCAGAACGATGACCAGCACGACCAACCAATGCCAGATGCTGAAACTGCCCATGACTCGCTCGTTACGTAGTGATCAGACGGTTGAGCATAGCGCACCGGCGGTAAGCCGGCGCGCGTGACAAAAGTCAGTTGCCATCAAGCGATTCGGTACGGACTTCACCGTCACCGACCGGCTGGAAGCCCTGCTGCGGGGCCGGTTGCGCCGGCACGGACTGCAACGGGGCGGTGGTCGCGCCAGCGGCGGCCGGGGCCGGCGCCTGTTCAGGTCGGACCGGCACGGCAGCGGCGCGCGGCGCCGGGGCGGGTGCAGGCGCACTGCCTGCGGTGCCGCGCTTCTCGCGGGCGGTGTAGGTGGCTTCTTCCAGGCGATCACGGAAGGCGACCACGTCCACCGACGGCGGCTCGCCGACGCGGCCTTCGAACACCATGCGCGGCGTAGTGTTGCTGCCGTAGGCATCCAGGTTGGCGGCGTCGTCGATCTGCAGCACGGCGCCATCCAGGGCCACACCGGCAAACAGGCCGCGGGCGCGCGACCAGGACCAGATTTCGGCCTTCAGCTGGCCATCGGTGGCGGCGGCGGCGTTGCGGCCGACCGGGCCTGCGGCGACGCCGGCATCGGCGCCCAGGGTGAATTTGCCGTTGACGAGATTGTCCAGGCTGCGGTCATTGCGGAACACCAGCACCACGTCGGAGGACTGCACGCCGGCCTGGAAGCCGATGCTGCCGCCGGTGAGCTTGACGAACACCGGGTTGGACCAGCTGCCGTCCGGCGTCTTGACCGACATCAGGCCGTGGCCGCGACGGCCACCGATCACCAGACCGGCCTTGATCGTGTCGGGAATGACGATGACCGCGCGGCCCTCGTCGAGCAGCTTGTCCGGAATCCCCTGCTCGGGGATGTCCTGGATTTCATTCAGGACGCGCACGGCATTGCGGGCGCGCTGGTCCTCCTGTGGCCCGGCCATCGCCTGGGTCGACAGCAGGCTGGCGGAGATCAGCAGTACAAGGCTGAGGCGGCGCATGGGTGGGCTCCAGAAAGTCGATTCATACAAGATAGCGGCAGGTACGACCGGGGTCGATACGCTTCTCGACGTTAGAAGGCCCGCGATGAATCGGCAATGAGTATTCCGGGCTATCGATATGCCTGCTGGATCACGTTCATCATCCAAATCCATCCCGCCAATCGCGTAGACCTGCGAGAATGGCGGCATGCTCGACGCACCCGACACCGCCGTGCTGGCGGTCAATCTAGGCACGCCCGAGACGCCAACCGCCCCGGCGGTGCGTCGCTACCTGGCTGAGTTCCTCAGCGATCCGCGCGTGGTCGCGATTCCGCCGCTGTTCTGGAAACCCTTGCTGTACGGGCTGATCCTGCCGCTGCGCAGTGGTCGCTCGGCCGCCAAGTACGCCCAGGTCTGGCTGCCGGACGGCTCCCCGCTGATGGTCTACACCCGTCGCCTGGCCGAGGCCATGCAGGGCCTGATGCCCGATCTGCGGGTGCGCCACGCGATGCGCTATGGCACCCCGGCGCTGCCGGCAGAGCTGGATCGTCTGGCCGCTGAGGGGATGAAACGGATCGTGGTGCTGCCGCTGTATCCGCAGTACTCGACCACCACCACCGCCTCGATCGAGGACCAGGTGCGCGAGTGGCAGCCGAAACATCCCGGCGTCACCGTGACCCTGGTGCGCGATTACGCGGTCGATCCGGACTGGGTCGCCGCCGTCGCGGGCAGCATCCGCCAGTGGTGGGAACAGCACGGCCGTGGCGAGACGCTGGTGTTTTCCTTCCACGGTATTCCGCAGCGCCTGGCCGACGCCGGCGATCCGTATCCGCAGCGCTGCGAAGCCAGTGCGCGGGCGATCGCGCAGGCGCTGGAGCTGGCCGACGATGCTTGGCAGCTGACCTACCAATCGCGCTTTGGCCGCGAGAAATGGCTGCAGCCCTACGCCGAACCCACGCTGTGGGCGATGGCCGAACGTGGCGTGCGCAGCATGGACGTGGTCTGCCCCGGCTTCGCCACCGACTGTCTGGAAACCCTGGAAGAAGTGGCGATGGGCTTCACCGAGACCGTCGCCCAGCGCGGCGCGACGATGCGCTACATCCCCTGCCTCAACGACGCGCAGGCGCATGCACTGGCGCTGTCGCGGCTGAGCATCGCGGCGCTGGCATGACCCTGGCGTCCTTCTCGCTGCCGGTTGCCGGCACCACGGTGGC
Organism: Stenotrophomonas sp. JAG2; assembly: GCF_041080745.1. Taxonomy (NCBI): domain Bacteria; kingdom Pseudomonadati; phylum Pseudomonadota; class Gammaproteobacteria; order Lysobacterales; family Lysobacteraceae; genus Stenotrophomonas; species Stenotrophomonas sp. JAG2. Next base: position 360,523 of record NZ_JBEUMH010000004.1, read on the forward strand.
CGGCCTGCGCTCCCCGGGCACGGGTGGCCAGCGTGTGCTTGCCCTGCACGGCTGGCTCGACAACGCCGCCAGCTTCGTCCCGCTGGCGGCGCAGCTGCCCGGGCTGGAGCTGGTCGCGATCGACCTGCCCGGCCACGGCCATAGCGCGCATCTGCCGCCCGGCACGCAATACAACACGCCCGGTGCGATCTGCCATGTCCTCGACGTCGCCGATGCGCTGGGCTGGGACCGCTTCGTGCTGCTCGGCCATTCGATGGGGGCCGGCATCGCCAGCCTTGCCGCGGCCGCCGCGCCGGAACGCGTGGAACGCCTGATCGCGATCGAAGCGCTGGGCGGCCTGCGCGGGCCCGAGAATGAAACCGCGCAGCGCCTGCGCGAGCATGTGCGTGCCGCGCGTGCGCTGCCCACCCGCAGGCTGCGCGTGTTTCCCGACCTTTCCGCACCGATCCGCGCGCGCATGATGACCAACCAGCTCAGCGAGCCGTGCGCACGGCTGCTGGTGGAGCGTGGCGTCAAACCGGTCGACGGCGGGTACAGCTGGTGCAGCGATCAACGCCTGATGCTGCCCACCGCGATGCGCCTGAGCGAAGCGCAGATCGATGACCTGCTCGCGGCGATCGAATGCCCGACCCAGGTGATCTACGCCACCCCGGCGCAGGCCTACTACCCCGAGCCGTTGCGGAGCGAGCGCATCTCGCTGCTGCGCGACGGTCGCCTGGCGGTGTTCCCGGGCACGCATCATCTGCACATGGAGCATCCGCAGGTGGTGGCCGAGGTGATCCGGACCTTCCTGGCCGGGTAGTCCCGGCGCGGTGCGACACACGGTCGCACTCAACTTATCCCGGCAGCGACCGATACCGATGATGCAGGCCGATTTTCCTCGGCCGCACTGTCGTCGCTTGCTCCGCCGTTGCGAAGCCGCGCATCACCCAGGCTTCCAGGGAACGTCGTCGCAATGCCGGATTGGCCGTGCCATCGCCCACAGGACCGGGCCATGCCGGCGGTGATCGCCACCGCCGACGCGGCGTCCGCCGCTGCCCGTTCCCCGCGCGCCCATCCGTTTCTTCCCGCTGCCGCACCCACCGCTTCGCCGGTGACGGATGCGGCATCCGCCTGCGTGCGTACGCGCCGCGGGCTCTCTGCTTTCTACTGATCCTGGAGCCGCCATGTCCGCCCTTCCTGCTGCCACCTCCCGTCCCCCCGACCAACTAAGCGCGCGATCGCCCCGGGCCTCCGTGGACACCGCGTATCTGCTCGCGACGGGCGTGCTGCTTGCCGCGGCCGTGACCACGGCGATCTGGCAGCGGCAGCCGTGGGCCATGGCCTTCATCGCGGTCGCAGCCGCGCTGCTGGGCCTGGTGGCGCTGCGTTCGCGGCGGCAGGCCCACGCCCTGCGGCAGGCCGAGCAGCGATCGATCGCCGTGGCTGCGGAAGCGGCGCGCGACCACGCCCGCGACAGCATCGGGCATGCCCACGACGCCCAGGTAAGACAGGCACTGGATGTCTCGCGCACGGCGATGATGATCGCCGACAACGACCACGTGATCCGCTACGTCAACCAGGCCGTGGTGAGCCTGCTGCGCAACCAGCAGGCCAGCCTGCGCGAGGCCTTCCCCGACTTCGACGCCGAACGCCTGGTCGGCAGCAGCATCCACCGCTTCCATGTGGATCCCGATCGCATCCGCGGCATCCTCAACACCTTGATGGTCACCCACCACGGTCGCGTGCGGATCGGACCGGTGCACTTCGCCCAGGTGGTGACGCCGGTGTTCGATGCGCAGGGCCAGCGCCAGGGCTTCGCGGTGGAGTGGCATGACCGCACCCACGAACTGCTGCTGGAAACCGCGGTGGCGGACATCGTCGAGGCTGCCAGCAAGGGCGATCTTGATCGCCGGCTGCAGGCCACCGACGGGGGCGCCAGCTTCCTCAATAGCCTGACCGGCGGGATCAACCAGCTGTTGGACAGCGTGGGCGGCACGGTCGGCGAGATCCGCCGCGTGCTGTCGGCCCTGGCCGGTGGCGATCTGGACCAGCGCATGCACGGCGACTTCCATGGCTCGTTCCAGGCCATGCAGCGCGATGCCAACGCCACAGCCGAGCAACTGACCGCGATGGTGGAGCGCATCAAACAGTGCACCGGCTCCATCTCGCTGGCCGCCCACGAAATCACCAGCGGCAACGATGACCTGTCCGAGCGCACCGAGCGCCAGGCCGCGCATCTGGAAGAGACCGCCGCCTCGATGGAGGAACTGACGTCGACCGTGCGCCAGAACGCCGAGCACGCACGCCAGGCCAGCGCGCTGGCGCACGGTGCGCATGATGTCGCCACGCGCGGCAGCCAGGTGGTCAGCCAGGTGGTGACCACCATGGATGCGATCCAGACCGCGTCGCAACGGATCGGCGATATCACCCGGGTGATCGACGGCATCGCCTTCCAGACCAACATCCTGGCACTCAACGCCGCCGTGGAAGCGGCCCGTGCCGGCGAGCAGGGCCGCGGCTTTGCAGTGGTCGCCAGCGAAGTGCGCATCCTCGCCCAGCGATCCGCCGACGCGGCCAAGGAGATCAAAGGACTGATCGATGCCTCCGTGGTGCAGGTCGCCGAAGGCGCGCGCCTGGTCCAGGACGCAGGGCAGACCATGGGCGAGATCGTCAGCAGCGTGGCCAGCGTCAGCGGCATCATGGCCGAGATTTCCTCGGCCTCGCAGGAGCAGGCGGCGGGCATCGACCAGGTGAACCAGACTGTGGCACAGATGGACGATGCGACCCAGCAGAATGCCGCCCTCGTCGAAGAAGCCAGTGCAGCCGCACGCCTGCTCGAAGCCCAGGCCGCCGACCTGACCCAGGCGGTGGCGGTGTTCCGTCATCAGGAACAGGCCTACCGCGCAGCCGCGTAAGGCTCATCTGCCTCACCGCCCAGCGCCCCGCTGCGGCGCGCGCCCTGCAGCCAGGCGGCGACATGCTCGACCGCCTGGCTGACACGCGATGGTTGGGCTGGCCTCCGGGCCGCTGCAGCCGACGCGCTGGCCAAGGCGCGTTACGACAGCGATACCGGGACTGCATCGGTCGGACCTGACACCCCTCATTTCCCGGCGGACAGCATCTATGTCGCCGCAGCCAGCTGCACTTCTGTGCCGTCTGGCGCCCCGAACCAAGCTCGCTTTCGAACGCATGGCCAATCCGCGCCACGCGTTGACTGAGCCTGCCCAGACCATGCCGCCCCGGACACACCTTGCAGGGCGTGGTGTCGCCGGTGCCCTGTCGTCAGGATTCGTTCCCGCGCAGGGCGGTGAATACGGGCACAAGGACCACGGGCACCAGCGTAAGCATCACATCAGGATCAGCCTCCAAGGTGCCGCGAGAGCCAGCTATGCCTGGTCGGGCATGCCTGTCGGTGACGTCCACTGGATCAAACTTCGCACGATGCACGGGGTGCACCCCGCTCGCGCGGCGCAGCCCGCCTGGAACCAGTGCAGTCCTCCGGGAACCAGTGCAGCGATCCGGGAACCAGTGCGGCCCTCCTGGACCCACAGGAAATCATGCGCTGCGCCTTCGCCGCGGCGGTCTCGATATCGCGCGTTGCGCGTGCCGCGCGTGATCTGCAGGCGCCGGCCGAAGCGCGGCGTGAGCGGCGACGTTGCCCGGTGTGCGTTCCCGCATCATCCAGAATGCCCGATTCGAAAGCGGCGACCGCCGGGAAAGGCGGCGCACTCGACGTTCGTCCTCGCCAGGAGGATCGCTGAGTCGCTGAATCGCAGACAAAAAGAAAACCCCGCTGCATGAGCAGCGGGGTTTTCGGGGTAAAAACCCTGGCGATGACCTACTCTCGCATGGC